>CAVKCP010000119.1:0-7480 GCA_963654815.1 Lachnospiraceae bacterium
TTCGCCCCTTTCAGGGGCAACGGAAAACAACC
This sequence comes from Lachnospiraceae bacterium, assembly GCA_963654815.1. Taxonomy (GTDB): domain Bacteria; phylum Bacteroidota; class Bacteroidia; order Bacteroidales; family Bacteroidaceae; genus Prevotella. Next base: position 33 of record CAVKCP010000119.1, read on the forward strand.
ATGCAGTGAGCAAAAGTAAGCTCTATGTTTCCCAAAACCTTATAAAGAATATCCTTTCAACGTTTTGCGATGTTATATCAAAATTTTACCGGACACCAATAATTTTTTATTTAGCAGGTGCCCCCTTTGGTGACAATTTCTCAACCATAATTTACAAGTCAGAAAACTTGAGTAAATGAAATACATAAACGCAGGGGCAAGCTCCCTGCGCTATAATCTGTCGTCACTACGTGACTTGCCGATAGCAATTATTTACCGGACGCTAATATTTTTCTTCTCCGAACACTCGGGACAAAGTCCTTTCAGCACATAGTTTACGCTGGCGAGCGTGAAGCCCGGAGGCAATTCCACCACCGGCACGGCAATGCGTTTCAGGCAGAACGTGCGGTGGCAATGCTCGCAGTAGAAGTGCGTATGCTCGTCTTCTACCGAGCAGTCGCAGTCGTCGGAGCACACTGCATATTTCAGCGAACCGCTTCCGTCATCGACGGCATGTATCAGTCGGTGCAGAAGAAAGAGCGTGAGCGTGCGCGAAATGGTTGATTTGTCAACCGTGGGCAGCAGCCGTTCGAGTTCAGGCAGCGACACTGTTTCGTCGCCGCGCGTCATGGTGCGCAGTATGAGAAGGCGCATCGCCGTGGGGCGTATGTCGCGGTGGGTGAGCTGGTGGGTGTAGAATTCTTCGTCGTGCATGTGGGTAGGTGGCTGCGTTTAGGCGCAGCCGTCGGCGAAATTAGCAATTTATTTCCACACAAATGCACGGCTGCGGCCAAAAAACACTGCCGCTCTGCCTGTCGTTAGCTTTTTTATTAGTAATTTTGTAAGCATATCAAACATACGTTTTACAGACAGGAAAATGAAAAAAAACTACCTTGTTCTTTCGCTGTCGATGCTTGCCCTACCGGCATTGGCACAACAGAAACTCGATGCGCAAAGCGTTATCGCCTTGCACCGTATGCACAATTCGTTGCAGTCGGCACGCCTTGCTGCCCCGGCCGGGCAGAGTGTGGCTTCGCCCGAAATCTCGGTAATGGTGAGAATGTATTCCGGCCACGAACCGTCGGAAATAGATTGCGGCGGCGCACGCATTGATGTTGAGCGCGGCGAATTTGCCGTTGTCACCCTTCCGCTCGACTCTCTCGACCGCCTTGCAGCCCTGTCCGGAGTGCAGAGCATATCCTATGAGCAGCCCAAGCGCGACTGCCTCGACATGGCCAACGCCGAGTCGGGAGTGGACAAGGTGCATGCCGGCACAGGCATCAGCCAGCCCTACACGGGCAAAGGCGTTTTGGTTGGCGTGCTCGACGACTTTCTCGACCCCAACCACATTATGTTCCGCGACCCCACCACGGGCGAATACCGCGTGAAACTCTTCGTGTGCAGCAACGGCGAAGTGCTCAGCACACCCGAACAGATAGCCGCCTACGAGCCCTACAACCAGGACAAAAGCTACGACCACGGCACACATGTTACCGGCATCGCGGCCGGTTACTACGACGACGGCACCTTCTCGTGCCATGGAGTGGCACCCGAAGCCGATATACTGATGGGCTACTCCTCCGACGTAACGGCCGACTTCATGAAGCGTGTCGAGGTATTCACACGCTACAGCAAGAAGTGCGGCAAGCCGCTTGTAATCAATATGTCTTACGAACCCTATTCTTGTGGCGCGCACGACGGCACTCATCCCATTGCCGCCTACATCGACCGTGTGACCTCAGACGGCGATGCTGTGTTCTGCATTGCGGCCGGAAACGAGGGCGATGTAGTGGGATCGCAGGAGAAAACATTCGGCGACGGCGACGAGATGAAGGCCGTAATGAAGGATGTAGACTACGGCGGCCTGTCGCTGTGGTCGGATTCCAGCACTAAATTCACCACCAAAATCGTGCTCATCGACAACCTCACCAAGGAGATAGTGCTTACACTTTCGCCCGATCAGACCGATGTTTCGCAGTTTGACACGGAGAACTATCCCGACCTGGCAAAGGCGTTCACGGGCAAAATCTACACCATTGGCAATGTCGATCAGAACAACTTCAAATACAACCTATACATCGGTTTCAACGTAACCACATCTTCCACCTACGCCGCACGCTACTCTTTGGGCTACATCGTGACCGGAAGCAAGGGCCAAACCGTTACTGCCAGTTCGCACGGCATGCCTTATCTCGACACCGGCGGCATGGAAGGTTGGGGCGAAGGCATAACCAAAGGCAACGTGGTGAACGACTATGCCTGCGGATCGGAGTCGATAGTGCTGGGATCGTACACCACGCGCGACTCGGGAAAATATGCCAACGGTGCCAGCTACTCGCTCAAGTCGAGATACAACGTTGACGACCTGCGCGGCGACATTTCGTCGTTCACGAGCTACGGCACATTCTCCACGGGCCGCAGTTATCCGCACCTCCTTGCTCCGGGATCGCTCATCATCTCGGCAATGAGCACCTATTACATGGAGAACAGCAGCATCGACCACACTCCATACACCAATTCCGTAACCTCCGACGGGCGCACTTACTACTGGACTGCCTACCCCGGCACGTCGATGGCATCGCCCTATATGGCCGGAACGGCAGCTCTTTGGCTTGAAGCCGACCCCACGCTCACAGCCCGCGACATACGCGACATCGCAACCGAAACGGCTCGCCGCGACATCTTTGTAAAGAACGCCAAGAACCAAGTGCAGTGTGGTGCTGGCAAGCTCGACGTGTATGCCGGGCTCGAGAAAGTGCTCGAACGCGTGGCAGCAGGCCTCGGCCACATAGAAAGCGGCAAGGACTTCATCTGGCGCGCCGCACCCGACGGCGGCTATGAGTTCTTCTCTGCCGGTGCAACGTCGCTCTCGGCCACCGTCTACAACATGCGCGGCGAGGCTCTGGCACAAACCCGTTCGGCCGGCGACCGCCTCTCGATCTCCATCGACTCGCTGCCCCGTGGCGTTTATGCGGTGAAGGTTTCCGACGGAAAGACAACCCACGCCGTGAAGATAGTGAACTGATTGGGCCGAAAACAATAAGACACACGAAAGATGAAGAAGAAAAGCATAACCATATTGCTCGCGCTCGCCGCTTTGCAGGCAGGCGCACAGTCGAAGCTCGACTTGCAGAGCCGCCTCGCCCTGCGTGCCGAACAAACGTTGCAGACAGCAAACCGCGCAACGGCAGCCACCCCCGCAAAAGAGGCTGAACAAGTGAAGGTGCTCGTGCGGATGAAGCCCGGTTGCGATGCCGAGACGCTGCGTCAGGCCGGGTTTGAGGTGGGACGCACACGCGGCGAGTTTGCCGTCGTGACAATCGCAGCCGACGAAATCGACGCGCTCAACGCTGATTCCTCCGTTGAAAGCATCTCCTATGCCGCCGCACAACGCACTCTGCTCGACAAGGCGACAGCCGACACCGGCGTGGACGACATACACCTCGGCACTGGGCTCGACCTTCCCTACACCGGCAAAGGCACTGTGGTGGCCGTGCTCGACCGGTGGCTCGACCCCAATCACCCCATGCTCTGCGACCCCGTAACCCACAAGAGCCGCGTGAAGATGCTCTTCACCGACGACCTGCAGCTGCTCGACACGCCCGAAAAGATAGCCGCCTACTCGCCCTCACAGTCGGAGCGCAGCGGCGACCACGGCACCCATGTCACCGGCATTGCGGCTGGAAGCTACGACGACGGCACGTTCGCCTGCAAGGGAGTAGCACCCGAAGCCGACATTCTCATGGGCTATGTCACCGAGAAACCGGCCCTGTTCATGGAAATGGTAGAGTCGTTCATCGACTACGCCAAGGCCGCAGGCAAGCCCCTCGTGGTGAACATGTCGGTGGGACGAATGACTGGTCCGCACGACGGCACAAGCAGTCTGTCGGCCTACATCGACAAGGTTTGCGCCGACGGCGACGCCACTTTCTGCATAGCGGCAGGCAACTACGGCAAGTTCCCGAGCATACAGAAACACACGTTTACGGCCGACGGCGAGGAAATGAAGTCGTTCATACGCCTCTCGGGCGACAACGACGAGTTTGAAGCATGGGCCGACGACAACCGAAAGTTCGACGCAGAGTTCGTGCTCTACGACCTGCAGGAAAACAAGGCACTGCTCACCTACACCCTTGAAGACAACCGCAACAGCGCCGACTTCACGCCCATGACCGTGTCGTCGGAGTTTGCCGGCATCTATGTGGGCGACTTCTTCGTGGAGCGCGGCGTGAGTTCGGCCAACAACCACTACAACTACTACCTCTATCCAAAGGGTACGATGGTAGATCCCTCGCGCTACATCTGGGGCTATATATTCAAGGGCAACAAGGGACAAAGCATCACCGTGACCACATCGCCCTACCCGTTGCTCGTCTCGCGCGGCGTGGCCGGATGGGGCGAAGGCATACTCAACGGCGTGACCAACGATTTCGGCAGCGGAACCGGCCCCTTGGTGGTGGGATCATACACCACGCGCGACTCCGGAACCTATGCCGACGGCACCGCATACAGCACTTCCGACGACAGCGACGGCGAGAAGAACGGCGAGATTTCGCCCTTCTCCAGCTATGCCACCTACGACACAGGGCGGTCGTATCCGCACCTCTGTGCACCCGGATCGTTTGTAGTTTCGTCCTCAAACACCTACTACATGGAGAACACCGGAGTGTCTGACGAGGCCAAGAAATATGTGGCCAAAGTGTCGCAAGACGGCCGCAGCTACTATTTCCGCGCCATGCAGGGCACGTCGATGGCCACTCCTTTCATGACAGGCGTGGCTGCTCTGTGGCTCGAAGCCGACCCGAAACTCACCGCCGAACGCATTCGCGACATAGCCGTGCAGACCGCCCGGCGCGACACTTATGTGGAGTCGGCAACCAACCAGTTGCAGTGGGGAGCCGGAAAGGTTGATGCCTATGCCGGCATGAAGAAGGTGGTGGCCGACCGCACGGCAGGACTTTCCACCGTAGATGCCAACCATAGCTTCATGTTCAGCCGCACCGCCGCATCGCAATACGAGTTCTTCCTCGCCGGTGCCACATCGCTATCAATCACCGCCTACAACACGCAGGGACAGAAGGTGGCCTCGGCCTCGGCTTCGGGCGACACCGCAACGCTCTCCACACAGGGCCTGCCGCGCGGCGTATATGCAGTGAAAGTGAACGGCGCGGCAGCGTCGCACACAGTGAAAATCGTGGTGGAGTAGTGCCCTTCGGCACCATTCCGCTCCTCATGCAATAAAAAACAACGACGGCAGGAGCCGCCTTGCCATTGACAACAACACTGTCACGCAAGGCCGTTCCTGCCTTTTTTAGTGCGCAAATCGCGGCACTTAGCCGCGCTTTTCATCACACAATCCACAACAAGCAATCTTATTATGAACAACAAGAATACAGACAATGCAATGCAGAATGCCGACGACCTGCGCTTCATGCGCCTCGCCTTGGCCGAGGCCGAAGCGGCGCGCGAAGCCGGCGAGATACCCATTGGGGCCGTGGTGGTGTGTCGCGGACGCGTCGTGGCGCGTGCCCACAACCTCACCGAAACTCTCCACGACGTTACGGCCCATGCCGAGATGCAGGCCATAACGGCGGCAGCCGATGCCCTCGGCGGCAAGTATTTGGGCGAATGCACGCTTTATGTCACCGTAGAACCCTGCGTAATGTGCGCCGGGGCGATAGGGTGGGCGCAGGTGCCGCGCATAGTCTACGGTGCGCCCGACCCCAAACGCGGCTACGCTCTCTATGCCCCGCGCGCCATGCACCCCAAGGCCACGGTCACATCGGGCGTGCTCGGCGACGAATGCGCCGCACTCATGCGCGACTTTTTCAAGAGCCGCCGATAACGGCACGCGCATGTCCACTCCACTAACAGCCCATTGGTAAACTGTGGAAAATTCTCCTTGCCCACTGCATGTAAATGCAGCCGCGATGCACTTTGTGTTCCAAAAGTTTGAAAAATACGTCTGAAATGTGTAATTTTGTAATCGTGTCAGTATTCTGGCACGATTTTTTGAATGTGTGAATACCAACTAAAACAAATTGCTTTATGATAAAGAAGTTATTTCTTTTGTCGCTTGTTATTGCCATGGCTGCAACAGTCAAGGCCCAAGTGGAGCGTAACGTAATCTACAGATGTGCCCGCGGCAACATGACCTACACCGAGCCGGTGAAGAAAAAAGACTCGGCAGCCAAGTCGGTGGGCAAGATTCTCGGAAGCGTATTGCAGGCCGCTGCCGGGTCGGCATCGAGCACTACCGACTATCCGGAGTATGCCGACGCAGTGAAAGACGCCATAATGGGAGCCGTGGGCAGTGCGCGCCGCATAAGGGTGGTTGACGGAAGTTTCCTTCCCGACGAACTGGCCGAGGGCGAGACAGCACTCTATTGCGACGCATCAATATCCACCATATCGTGCACAACACGTGTGCGCACATGGGAAGACAAGGACAAGAAAAAACACGAGGAAACCGAATATCGCGGCAACATCGTGGGCACAATCAACATAAAGGATGTGCGCACCGACGAGATTGTCGTGAGCCGCACCATAAACAGCAGTTCGTGGTCGAGCTCATGGCTCGAAACTCCTGCCAAGGCATTGGGCTACACCATCTCAAACATGAAAAGCCACATCTGCTCCATGCTCAACGATGCCTTCCCTCTCTACGCCAGCATAGTCGAAGGTTCGCGTGCCACGGAGAAAAAGTCGAAGGAAGTCTACATCGACCTGGGCGAAACAATGGGTTGCTGCACTGGTATGCACTTCAATGTCTACACCGTGAAGACCGTGGCAGGCAAGGAAGCCAAGAAGCAAGTGGGCCAGCTTAAAGTGACCGAAGTAATGGGCGACGACATCAGTCTGTGCAAGGTGCAGCGCGGCGGCGTTGAGATTAAGGCCGCAATAGAGAGCGGCGAGAAGCTGCTCATCACCAGCAAAGACTGACACGCAGCCCCGGTTTGCGCGGAAACAATCAGCAGATGATTGTTGTTGCCGGGCAGAACTGTCGTGATAGACAAGTCCCGTAGGGACGGCAGATTATAGGATAGGGGCGAGCCCCTATCTATCAAAACATCATTTAATTTGCCCCTGTAGGGGGCGCATATTTCAAACTCAAAATGAATTATGCGCCCCTTACAGGGGAAATTTTGTTGAAAAACATAAACGCAGGGGCAAGCCCCTGCGCTATATTATGTCGTCCCTACGTGACTTGTCAGTTGCAAAGTTTTTACCGGATACCAATAAATTTTAGCGGGTTTTTGCATACCAAGCCCTGAAAGGGCGTAACAATCCCAGCCCAGGGTGAGGCACGAGCGAAGCGAGGAACGTAACCCTGGGTTTCATGCATGACGGAACGGGTTGGCCTGAAAGGTCAACACACCAAATTTATTGTGCTGACCTTACAGGCCATCCTTGTGAACCAACCGTTTACCCAGGGTTACACCGCTTCACTACGTTCCGCGGTTCACCCT
>CAVKCP010000120.1:0-7437 GCA_963654815.1 Lachnospiraceae bacterium
GAACTGACATTTCACGTTTTACAATGTTATACCAATATTTTACCGGACACTAATAATAATTTTTCCTTGTCATTCTGCCTCGCCCGCGTATTCAAACCGGTAGAAACCCACGTCGCCCTTCACCTCGCTCACGCGGCCACGGAGCACCGAAACGCGCTTGAAACGGTAGTCGGTGTGGCGCGAAGCCAGCTTCTCAAAGTCGTTTTCGGGCACGATGAGCACACCTTTCCGGGGCGTGCGGCACACCTCTACGGTTTGCTTCGCGCCGTTGTTGTGCGCCTTACTTGACTGTTCAAAATCTTTTATCCGGTCGCCGAGGTAGAAGTTTGCCCCGAAGAAGTGCATCATCGGCGCGTCGATATACGAATATAGCTTTTCGCCGGCAAAATTCTTCTCGATGTATGTTGCCATTGGCCGCAGCGACTTGGCATTCATCACCGCCGGCTGGTAGACTGCGTCGAGGGTCATCATAAGCATTATCACGGGCACACATGCTGCCGACATCATAATGAGCGTGTTGTCGCGCAGACGGCGGCGGCTCACCGTCAGCAGGGCGCAGAGTGCCGACAAGGCCGAAAGCAGCACTGCAAGGCACGGGCCGAAGGTGCAGGCGGCATAGCGCATGGAGTGCAGCATGGCTATGTTCTGTGCTGCGTGGTGGCCGTGGAAAATGCTGTCGGGCACCAGGCCGAAGCCCACTGCCGCAAAGGCCAGGGCCGCAATCAAAGAGAGCGAGGCCACCGTTATGGTGAAGGCAACACCCGGCCAACGCCTATGCGACTGCCATAACCACACCATGTAGCGTGCCAGAAGCACGGCAACAAACGGATAGCAAGGCAGAAGATAGACGCTGCGCTTGCTCGACGGCAGGCAGTAGAACACGAAGATGATCGCTGCCGACAGCCATGTAAAGAGCCATACGGGGTCGCACAAACGCGCCTTTGCCAACGCATTGGCGGCCGAACGCCGCAGACACAAGCCTTTTTCATTGCCTTTGCAGCCACCGTTGCCACGGGCAAACCAACGTTTCCACGGCAGGGTGAAGAGTGACAAAAGGCACAATAAAGTCCACGGTGCCCATCCGCTTATCATTGTAACGAAGTTGTAGGTGAAGGGATGGGCGTGCGACTCGTAGCTCATCGTGCCCGTCATGCGCCCTATGTTCTCCTCATACACAAGCTGCAGAAATCCGTCGCCGCCCTGTCGCCACGCCGCCCAATACCACACGGCGGGCAGAATACACGACATGATTGCGAAAGCGGCGTAGCGTGCCACTGTGGGCAGCACTCTCCCACCCCTCAACAAGGTGAACACCACCATGACGAGACACGGCAGCACGAAGCCCACGGGGCCTTTGGTGAGCACCGCTCCGCTCATGCAAAGCACGGCAAGGAGCGGCACCCGGCGGCTGCCACGTTCCCACCATCGGTAGAAGAGCAGCAGTGCGCCCACCACGAAAGCCGTGAGCACCATATCAACACGGCACACCGTGCCGGCGCGGTGCACCTCGAAAGCCGTCAGCGTGAGTGCAGTGCCGAGGAAAGCCAACCCCATGCCACGCCGGCGGGCGTAGAACACGAAGCAGCCCACGGCCATGCCGATGAGCGCCAAGGCCGACGGCAGACGCGACGAATACTCATCCACGCCGCCGGTGATCGGCGACAACAGGGCGATGCAGAAATGAAAGAAAGGCGGTTTGTAGGGAATGTCGCCGCCGTTGTTTACGGGCAGTATCCAGTTGTGCTGGTCGATCATCGAGAGAGCCACCACGGCCTCGCGCGGTTCGCCCTTGGTGGTGAAGTCGGTAAGGCCGAGAAACGGCAGCAGCAAGGCCGCCGTGACGATAGCTACGGCCACAGCGGCCTTGCGCAGTTGTCTTTTTTCCATGTCAATATGTTTTTGTTCGGGATGCCAAGTTAAGGATTTATTCTGTGGAAATTCTGTTTCCGGTGCCGATAATTCGGCTTTATTTATATGCCGTGCGGCCCTGCGCCGTGTGACGGCAGATGTCCGTCACGCGCCCGCAGGGCCGCATTCGCAAGGCGGCTGCAGGTTGCAGCCACTGTCATATCACACACATTATGATTATCTGCGCTATTACCACTCGTATGAACATGCCGAGCGGGTAGACCGAAGTGTAGGCCACCGAGGCGCGGTCGCCGTGCAGTGTGTCGTTGGCATAGCTCAGTGCCATTGGGTTGGCCATTGATCCGCACACAAATCCGCATATCGTTCCGAAATCGAACTTGCGTGTGCGCAGTGCAACGGCGCCCACAACCACCACGGGCAGCACGGTGATGGCGAAGCCGAGAGCCACCCAGAGCAGTCCTTCGGGGCGCACCACGGTGGCCAGGAAGTCCTTGCCGGCGGCCAGACCGAGGCAGGCGAGATAGAGCGAGAGGCCGAGCTTGCGCAGCATGAGCGACGCCGACCGTGTGGTGTAGCTTATGAAATGCACCCTCGACCCGAGTGCTCCCACCACGATGCCGGCTATTATGGGGCCTCCGGCAATGCCCAGTTTCACCGTGCCCGACATTCCCGGCAGTGCTATGGGCACCATTCCGAGAGCCATACCGAGGAACACTCCGAAGAGTATCGACCCTATGTTGGGCTCGTTGAGCACCTGTATGGCGTTGCCGAGGAATTTCTCGGCGTGGTCTATGTCCTCGGGTTTTCCCACAACCGTAACGTGGTCGCCGTATTGCAGGCGCAGGCCGTCGGTGGCAAGGAGCTTGATGTCGCCTCGCATCACGCGCGACACGTTCACGCCGTAGGTTTCGCGCATGTGCAGTCCGCCCAGTGCTTTGCCGTTGAGAGCGGTGCGTGTGACGACAATCACGCGGCTTTCCACGCTCGAGTCGATGGCGTTCCAGTCTATTTTCTCGCGGTTCCAGTCTTTCTGCACGCGTTCGCCGAAGAGTATCTCCATTGCTGCCACCTCGTCGCGCGTGGTCACCACGAGCACATTGTCGTTTATGTGCATCACGGTATTGGCCAGCGGCACTATCACCTTGCCGTTGCGCCACACGCGCGAAACGATGAAGTGGCGGTGGGTCATGTATGAAATCTCGGCAATGGTCTTGCCCGCTATGGCCGGGTTTATGGCCACAAACTGCGCAATGTAGGTGTTGTCGTCGTCGGTTGTGTGGCGCGGTTCGAGGTCGGCGGGCTTCACAAAGAAGCGGCGCAGCAGTATCATGGCGAAAATCACGCCCACCACTCCGAGCGGATAGGTAACGGCGCAGCCCAGAGCCGCGCCGCTGCTGGGCAGGTGTGCGGCCGCGAGAGCCTGCTGTGCGGCACCCAGTGCGGGCGTGTTGGTGGTGGCTCCGCAGAGTATGCCCACCATGTCGGCGACGCCGACGGGCGTCACGAGGCACAGAAGCAGGGCCATGGCGGTGCCGAGCAGGATTATGGCCAGTCCCCAGAGGTTGAGTGCTATGCCGTCGCTGCGCATGAGGGCGAAGAAGTTTGGCCCCACGTGCAGACCGAGAGCATAGACGAAGAGCGACAGTCCGAAGGTTTCGGCGAAGCTGAGCATGCGCGCGTCGGAGGTGAGCCCTGCGCTTCCGGCCACGATGCCCATGAAGAACACGAAGGCCACGCCGAGCGAGATGCCTTTTATGTGCAGCTTGCCCAGTGCCGTTCCTGCCGCCACTATGAGCGACAGCAGTGTGACGGTTTGCACGGCGGTGCTGTCGAACAGCAGTGCGTCAATCCATTCCATCGTTCGGTTGTTTTGCCCCTTCCTGTCTTGCGGCGGCCTCTTCGCGTGCCTTGTAGGCCAGTGCGTAGAGCCGCATCTGCTTCACCATGGCGAGCAGTCCGTTTGAACGTGTGGGCGAGAGATGGTCTTTCAGTCCTATGCGTTCGATGAAATACAGGTCGGCTCCGGCTATCTCGGCGGGCGTGTGGTGGCTCAACACCCTTATGAGCAGGGCTATGATGCCCTTCACGATGAGTGCGTCGCTGTCGGCGGTGAAGTCGATTATGCCGTCGTGGTAGTCGGCATTCACCCACACGCGGCTCTGGCAGCCGTCGATGAGGTTCTGGCTTGTCTTGTACTGCGCGTCGAGCGGATCGAGATCGGAGCCCAGGTCGATGAGCAGCTGGTATTTGTCCATCCAGTCGGTGAAGCCGCCGAACTCCTCGACGACTTCGTCTTGCGTTTCGTTAATGGTCATTTCGGTATATGTATTATGTGGCCAGTGCTTATTTCTGGTCAGCCTTTACAATCTTGAAGAGTTTGTCGCTGGGCCTTATCTTGCCCGGCACGGCTATGGAGACGTGCTGTCCCTTGTGTGCGGTGGTCACGGGTTGGAGGTCGTAGCGTATTTCCTGCACGTCGATATACATCACTCCCGTTGTTGGGCCGGTGACGAGCAGGCGGTCGCCCACGCTGAATTCGGCGGCCTCGCAGGTGAATTCGGCCACGCCAATCTTGGCGAAGTGCTTCACGCCGCGTCCCACATACACCTTGCGTTCGGTGGCGTTCGACCCGTAGTTGCTGTTCCACTCGCCCAGCATCTGGCCCTGGTAGTAGCCGTCCCAGAAGCCGCGGTTGAACACGGCGGCAAGGCGACGGTCCCATTCGTCCTTGCGACTGTCGGTGAACGTGCCGTCGATTACGGCCTGTATGGCCTCGCGGTAGCAGCGCACCACGTTGTAGACATACTCCGGTCCGCGTGCCCTGCCCTCGATTTTGAACACGCGCACTCCGGCATGCATCATGCGGTCGATGAAGCGCACGGTCTTCAAATCCTTGGGGCTCATTATATATTTGTTGTCAATCTCGAGCTGGCATCCCGTCTCGTTGTCGGTCACGGTGTACGACCGGCGGCACAGTTGCATGCACTCGCCACGGTTGGCCGACCGGCCGGTGTTCATCAAACTCATGTAGCACTTGCCGCTCACGGCCATGCACAGCGCGCCGTGGCAGAACATCTCGATGCGCACGGGCTGTCCGGAGGGGCCGAGTATGGGGCGGCTCTCTATCTGGCGGTGAATGGCTTCCACCTGATCCATGTTGAGCTCGCGTGCCAGCACTGCCACGTCGGCAAACTGTGCGTAGAAGGCCAGGGCCTCGGCGTTGCTTATGTTGAGCTGCGTAGAGAGGTGCACCTCCACTCCGCGTTCGCGGCAATACTGCATCACGGCCACGTCGCTGGCTATCACTGCCGTCACTCCGGCATCGGCGGCGGCATCGACAATGGTGCGCATCATGGCGAGGTCGGAGTCATATATTATGGTGTTCACCGTGAGATAGCTCTTCATGCCGTGTGCGGCGCACTCGGCGGCTATCTCGCGCAGGTCGTCAACGGTGAAGTGGTTGGCCGAGTGGGAGCGCATGTTGAGCTGCTCCACGCCGAAGTAAACCGAGTCGGCACCGGCCTGAATGGCGGCCACGAGGCTTTCGCGCGACCCCACGGGGGCCATCACCTCAAACTGGTCTGCATTGTATGCGTGCATAATGTAGTGTAGGCTTATAGATATTGCTTTTACAAAAACCGCGCCGCTCCCCCACCCTCTCTCTCGGGATGATGCGGAACGGCGGTGCAAAGTTACTCAAAAATCCGGCTTACGCCAACGCCCCGGGCGGCTTTGTTTGGCCCCGGGCGGCGCGTCAGCTCAGCTCGAGCATGCGCTCAATGGGCTTCACCGCGTCGGCGGCAATGGCCGGGTCGACGTCAACCTCGGGCCACTCGTTGAGAAGGGTGTTGTAGATTTTCAGCAGAGTGTTCTTCTTCATGTATTCGCACTCGTTGCACGAGCAGCCGAGCGACCCTTCGCTCACCTCGGGCGGAACGGGTATGAACTCGGTGCCGGGGCACGCGCGCTGCATCTCGAAGAGTATTCCGGCCTCGGTGGCCACGATATACTTGCCCTCGGGGTGTGCCGTGGCATACTGCAGGAGCACTGCTGTCGATCCCACCACGTCGGCGGTGGCCAGCACGGGGCTCTTGCATTCGGGGTGTGCGAGCACCAGGGCGTCGGGATGTTCGGCCTTCAGGCGCAGAATCTCGTCCACCGAGAAACGCTCGTGCACATGGCATCCTCCGTTCCACAGCAGCATGTTGCGGCCTGTCACGGCGTTGATGTACGACCCGAGGTTATGGTCGGGGCCGAAGATAATCTTCTCGTCGGGGTCGAAGGTGTCGATGATGCGCTTGGCGTTGCCCGAAGTAACCACCACGTCGGTGAGTGCCTTCACGGCAGCCGTGGTGTTGACATAGCTCACCACCTTGTAGCCCGGGTGTTCGGCCTTGTACTGCCGCAGGTCGTCGGCGCGGCACGAGTCGGCCAGCGAGCATCCCGCCGTAAGGTCGGGGCAGAGCACCTTCTTCTGGGGCGAGAGCAGTTTGCACGTCTCGGCCATGAAATGCACGCCGCACATCACTATCATGCGTGCGTCGGTGTCGGCGGCCTTGCGCGCCAGGGCGAGCGAGTCGCCTATGAAGTCGGCCACCTCCTGCACCTCGCCCACCGTGTAGTAGTGGGCCAGCAGCACAGCTCCCTTTTCGCGGCACAGCCGGCGTATCTCTTTCTTCAGGTCGAGGCCCTCAGCGGCGGGCTCTTCGATGCAGCCTTTTTCAATCCACTCTTTCTTCATTGCAATGTTATTTTTTTGTTGCGGCACGCCACAAGGGCGGCCTGTTTCGTTTGTTTCGCTTTTATGCCGTGCCACGCTGCGCCACTTCGGGCGGAATGCGTTTCTCGGCACGTTGCCAACATCCTATATTCTTTATTTCTTTATTTTCTCTTTTTAAAAGAAAAGAATTATATGTATGATGCAGTGTTTATATGTTGAAAACTTTCTTCCTGTTTTCTTGCATTTTTGGTTGTCAACACTTGGCATCGGCCTGTCAACAGGTGTTGTTTATATCTAAGTGCTGATTTATAGCATTGTAGATTGGTTTTCAACACAGGCGTATTCATTGTGCAAAGTTAATAAGTTTCTGCGTTTTTCTGCGCCAGTAATGTGGAAAACTTGTGCACAACGGCAAAACAAACTGTTCACTTCTCCACCGTGTGCGCCTACAGATTGTGCACCTGTTGATAACCTGTGAGTTATGCACACGGTTGTCAACACGTTATCAACAGGTGTTGTGTATAACTGGTATTTATCCTTTTATTTGTTGCATCGCAGCCCGCAAAAAGCGCGAGGAAGCGCAGTTTGCGCGGGTGGCATGACAGGAGTTATTAAGATTAGTGGTTGAGAAGAAATGACAATATGGATTTATTTTAACCACGAATTTTACCAATCTGACGAATATTGCAACTCCGTAACATCTTGTCATTCGTAGGATTAGTAAGATTAGTGGTTGAGAAAAAATGACAATGTGGATTTATTTTTATTAGTGTCCGGTAAAAACTTTGCAACTGGCAAGTCCCGTAGGGACGACATATTATAGCGCAGGGGCTTGCCCCTGCGTTTAT
>CAVKCP010000121.1:0-7289 GCA_963654815.1 Lachnospiraceae bacterium
GCCTTGGTGGGCCGTTACCCCGCCAACAAGCTAATCAGACGCATCCCCATCCAATACCGGTAAACCTTTGTTCCACATTGGATGTCCGCCGTGGAAAACATAGGGTATTAGGCCGCCTTTCGACGGGTTATCCCCTAGTATTGGGAAGGTTGGATACGCGTTACTCACCCGTGCGCCGGTCGCCATCTTAAATAGCAAGCTATCTAAATGCTGCCCCTCGACTTGCATGTGTTAAGCCTGTAGCTAGCGTTCATCCTGAGCCAGGATCAAACTCTACATTGTAAAATATTTTTCTAAGCTGCTTCTCCTAATGTCACCTTAGCGACACCCGGATAACAACCCGTTTGTAATCTGTTCAGAACGAAGCAATCCTTTTTCAAGTTCAAAGTAAACGAGTTAATATTAACGGTTCGTTTATTTTACCCAAAGTGCCGATTGTAAAACAACTAGCACTTCGCTTCTTGTACTACTCTCTGTCTATGTAATCTTTTCAAAGAACTCTTTCTTTTGTTGCTCCCGTTTGTTTCGTTGTTTCTCGAAAGCGGATGCAAAGTTATGACTTTTTCGATTATCTCCAAAATATTCACAAGAAAAAGTTGACAAAACCTTACAGATTTAACATTCGTTTACATAAAACGGGCGTAAAAGCGCGTTTTCACCCATGAAAAAGGTCTCGCCGCACGACTTTATGCAATCGGTGCAGCGAGACCTTGATATGTATTTTCCGTCATTGCGAGGCGAAGCAATGCGGCCAAATTGTCAGAAAATGCCGGCGGAGCGGTGTTTTATCTGCGGCGGAACTTCATCGGAGCGTCGAGAGTGCGCTTGCTTGCAGTGGGCGAAGTCATTGCCGGAGCCTGCCATGCCGAGTTGTTTGATGCGGAAAGTGTGATGCGTGTGCAGTCTAAATAGAGCATTTCGTCGTTGTTAACGCCTTCCATCACGCCACTGAATGCGTTTTTGTCGAGGCTGAAACCCGAATCCTGGGTGTTGTTTTTAGCATCGAGAAGGAATGTATATCCGCTGTTGTCATATTTTATATTGATGTTGCCCGTGCGCGGGTCGATATACCATGTGAAGCGCAGTTCCTGACTTTCGTCGCCCACATAGTCGATTTCCTGTCCGCGACCGTTGAGCGAGCTAGAGTCGTACTGGTCGAATTCGAACTGGACATTCATGTTCACCGCCTGACGCTGACCGTCGTCGTCGGTGTAGACATTGGTGATTGTGCCTGCCCAGTGGCCGCGCAGACACTGCGCCATGGCCGTGAGCTGGTCGGTGCCATAGTCGAAACTGTTGTTGTACCAGTCGTAGCTGTCATACCAGTCGCCGTAATAGTTGCTGTAATAATCGTAGGGATCGTATGGAGGTTCGTCGTCGCAGCTTGTGAACAGAACGGGGACTGCCATGAGGAGCAGCAGTGAAAGGGTGTAGGAAATGCGTTTCATAGTCGTATATTTTTAGTCGTTTTACATTTGTTTTTGCGGGTATCCGCCGGGGATGTTTCCTTTGTGGCGGTGCCTCGTGAACTTTACATGCGCAAAAGTACGGCAAAAAAGCAAGCTGCGCAAGTGTAAAATCCATATTTGTGAATAGGGTTTTCCCTACCAGAAGCATTGCCGTTGCGGCGTGCGGCAGACGGTGTACGCGCACGCCGCATACGCTGCACGCGTGTGTTGCGCATGCCGAACGCAGGAAAAGAGGCGTGTTTATTTGTTTAATTTTTCTTTATACATTATTAATATACCACTTTAAATGACTAACTTTGCACAATATTAGCCGCCGCCGGGAACGGCAATGAAGGCGGCATGACCTTTTCGGAAAATAGGAAAAAGAACATACAGAAAAAGAAAGAAGAAAAAGATGAGAACTGTTTACGAATTCTCTGTCAAGGACAGAAAAGGAAAAGAAGTGTCTCTAAAAGAGTATGCCAATGAGGTTCTGCTCATTGTAAACACAGCCACAAAGTGCGGTTTCACCCCGCAGTATGAGGAACTGGAGAAATTGTATGAGAAATATCACGCCAAGGGATTTGAGGTGCTCGACTTCCCTTGCAACCAGTTCGGACAGCAGGCACCCGGCACCGACGAGTCGATACACCAGTTCTGCAAGCTGACATACGGCACCGAATTCCCGAGATTCAAGAAGATAAAGGTGAATGGCGACGATGCCGACCCGCTCTACAAGTTTCTCAAGGAGCAGAAAGGCTTCGCCGGCTTCGACGCTTCGCACCCTCTGACCCACGTGCTTGACGAGATTCTGTCGAAAGAGTGCCCCGACTACAAGGAGAGCGCCGACATAAAGTGGAATTTCACGAAGTTTCTCGTGAACAAGCGCGGCCAGGTGGTGGCCCGTTTCGAGCCCACCGAGAGCATTGAGAACATTGCCAACCAAATAGAAGAAATACTTTAAAACGATGGAAAACAGAGAACACACGCGCTGCCTAATCATAGGCAGCGGCCCGGCAGGCTACACGTCGGCGATATATGCAGGGCGTGCCAACCTCAGTCCGGTGGAATACTGCGGCATACAGACGGGCGGCCAGCTCACGCAGACAACCGTTGTCGAGAATTTCCCCGGCTATCCGCAAGGCGTTGACGGCAACCAGATGATGATGGACTTGCGCGAGCAAGCCGCACGGTTCGGTGCCGACATACGCGACGGGTCGATAGTAAAGGCCGACTTTTCGGCAGCTCCCTATGTGCTCACCACCGACAGCGGGCACGAGATTGAGGCCGACACCGTAATCATTGCAACCGGTGCAAGCGCGAAATATCTGGGTCTGGCCGACGAGAAAAAATACAACGGTCAGGGCGTGAGCGCGTGTGCCACCTGCGACGGGTTCTTCTACCGCAAGAAGACCGTAGCCGTGGTGGGCGGCGGAGACACTGCCTGCGAGGAAGCAATCTATCTGGCCGGACTGTGCAAGAAGGTTTACATGATTGTGCGCAAACCGTTCCTCCGTGCCTCCGACGTGATGAAAAAGCGCGTTGAGGACAACGAGAAGATAGAGATACTCTACGAGCACAACACGATCGGCCTTTACGGCGATAACGGCGTGGAGGGCGCACATGTGGTGAAACGCAAGGGCGAAGCCGACGAACAACGCTACGATTTGCCCATCGACGGATTCTTCCTCGCCATAGGACACAAGCCCAACACCGACGTGTTCAAGGAGTGGATAGATCTCGACGAGACGGGATATATAAAGACCGTGGACGGAACTCCGCGCACAAACGTGGCCGGAGTGTTTGCCGCAGGCGACTGCGCCGACCCCGTTTACCGCCAGGCCATCGTGGCTGCGGGTTCGGGTTGCAAGGCCGCTCTTGAGGCCGAACGCTTCCTGACAGAGCACAACAAATAACGAGAGAGGCTTCGGCCCACCCGAAATAAAGACAAAGACAACGGCGGCAAGCAGCGCACACCATGATGCGCAGGGCTTGCCGCCGTTATTGTTTTTGTCTGCATTGAAAGCCGAAAGAAGTTGTTGGCGCGCGGTCAGAATTTCCTGAAAGTGAGCCTGAGTGCCGAGCCTCTAAGTTGCATGCGGCTGCCCGTGAGCTGCTCAATGGAGAAAGTTTCGTCGAGATCGTTTATTCCGTAAGGCCGCAGGAGGGCTGCATCGTCGAGCGGCGGGTCGCCTTGCATGCGGTCGTCAAGATAGGCACCATACACGCGCAGGGTTCCGTTGCTGCGTTCGAAGCGCATATTGAGGTTGGTGTGCACATTGTTCTTGTCGGAAACATTGAGCAACCGCATCTGCACCGACCAGAAAAGCAAATCGGACGAAGTGTCGCACACGCCGCCGGTTGATAGTGTGTCGATGCGCTCGAGATGCCAGAAGCCGTCGAGATTGCCGTTGTCTGACGTCTCGAACTCGCATGAGCACAGGAAAAGTGAGGCCACGGCCGCAGCTATGGCGCATACTGTTGTTTTGCTTTTGTATGTAAATTTCATTTGAATGTGCATTGAAATGAACGTGGGCGGCACCGAGGCCACACCTTATTATATATAACGCGCACGCGCGAGAGGTTATCGGCTTATCCACCCCGACTTCGACACCGTGATCTGAAATCCGGCATTGTGGCCGAGAATATGGCCGAAATCCATTGCGAAAGATCCGCGCGCCTTCCATCCGGCACGCATGCGCAAGGTGGTTTCGAAGAGGAAACTCACGTTGTGGTGCGGCTTTGTGTAGGGCCGCTGATAAGTTCCCCACCCTTTCTGCCAGGTTGCAAGCACGCGGTAGCCGAGGTTGCCCGTGGGCTGACCCGATGCTCCGAGATGCCAAGCCACAAACCTCGAGTTCTGCACCTCTACGTTGCCGTCGGTGTTGTAAAGGGGCGACCGATAGAGCGGATTGCCCATAACCTGCCCCCAATGCTGCCATCCTGGATAGATATAGTGGTTGTAGAAATTGTCGTCGCCACCCAAATGGTCGGGCAAATTCTGCGTGTGGTCGTGGTAAATCGGACCGCTTTGATATTTGGTGTAGATGTATTCTAGGACTACATCACGCAGCCATCGGCCGTATTTCAGATTGAATTCGACACCGAGCATAATGTCCTTGAAGTCGTATAACACAAACCTGTGCCTCGTATGTTTGTTCCAATTTTCACCACTTCCATACCCGTCTTTGTCAAGATAGAACATCCCAGACTGATCTTCGAAGAACTTGTCGGCATAAAGTGCCATTTTCCAAGTGTCGGTTTCGTAGTTTGCGCGCGCCATCCACGACCCCACCATGTCGCCGGAGATGTTCTGGTAGACAGTTTCTCCGGCATCGGCACCGCCGGGAATGAGTGCGTGCCAAAAGGCTTTCAGTCCGGTTTCGCCCTTAACGGCAGTGATTTCGCCGTTCTGCATGCGGTAGGCTGTACCGCCGAAGAGTGATGCCATTTCCAGTCCGAGTTCAAGGGAGAACGGCGAGAAAGTGTTCTCGTTGCCGAAACGCAGGTAGCCTGCCTTACTGTGAAACAGCAGACCTTCGGTGTATTTTGACTGCATTGAGGTGAAATCGCGTTGCCACGCGCCGTCGGTCATAGTGCCGTAGGCTATGTGTCCTTTTATGCCCACCCATCCACGGGTGAACGGCACCGTCACATACTCGGGCAATGCCACGCGCACCTGAGGCACGGGTCGCGCGTTGATGCCGAGAGTCTGCGACCCGCTGCTCAACGCGTTGTTTTTCAACTCCATAGAATATTGCTTGCTGCCCACCGTCAGAACTCCGTGAAGCCATCGTCCCTCGGCATAAGCCTGCTGTACAAAGAAATTGCTTGTATAGTGGAATGGAGCCACAATGTCAACGCCGTAGCCCATGCCGAAACGCCGCGCCGAGTCGGCACTGAGCGGTCGGCTCACGGCCAAGCGCGCATATCCGTTCACGCCACTGAGCGAGCTCAGACCGTATTTGTTGGCATTCAGCCAAAGAGGGGTGCGATGGTCTGAACACGAGAACTGCACCTCGGCATCGTATCTCACGTTGTGCGTGAGGCCGTTTGAGGACATCGCGTCAAGACACGCGTCGGTCTGCGCCGCAGCAAACGGCACATTTGCCACGACAAGCAGAGCCGTGTAGAGAAGCCGTATGATGTGTCTTGTAGCGATTATGTCCAATTGTTTTTCTCTTGATTTCGTGCAGACGGCAGCGTTTCAAGCCACCGCGCCACACCATGCCGTTTTGATTGTGTGATGTCGCAGTTGCAGTTTCCGTGCGTGTACATATTCTATAACGCATCCGTGGCACGATTATTATACCTGCAGCACACTTTTTGTGTATCAGAAAAGCGCATTTTTCATGCTTCGGGCGATTGTCCGTACGCAGCCGCCATGCCGCCGCATAATGCGTAAACAGCATTTAACACGATGCGGCAAATTGTTCTATTTTTCCTAAAAAGCACTTGTTTTTTATAATATTAAAACTTTCGCACCTGTCATTTTTTGCACGTTAAGACAAATAAACTAATTTTGCAATCGTTTATAAACATCTTTAACGACGCAACACACATATTGATATGTATTCAACCAAGAAAAAGATTGCAATTGCAGCCACTGCCATTGTAGGGCTTGCACTTGTAGGAAGCGTGGCCTTCTTGGGCGTGACGCTCGACAAGCAGAAGAAGGAAAACCAGGAAATGCAGGCACTGGCCGAACTCGACAAGAAAGAAATGGAGAACGAGTATCAGCAGTTTGCCAACCAATACAGCGAAATGAAGACGCAGATAAGCAACGACTCCATCGTGGCCCAGCTCACCGCAGAGCAGGAAAAGACAGAGCGTCTGCTTAAAGAACTGCGCGACACGAAGAGCAACGACGCACGCGAGATAGCCCGACTGAAAAAAGAACTCGCAACAGTGCGTGCCGTGCTGCGCAGCTATGTGATTGAGATTGACTCGCTCAACCGTCTCAACCAGAACCTGACGGCCGAGAACACACGCATAAAAGGACAGTATGACGAGGCCACACGACAGATAGAAGGGCTCAACTCAGAGCGCGCGTCGCTGTCGCAGAAAGTGGCGATAGCCGCGCAACTCGACGCTACGGGCATAAGCATGAAGCTGAAAAACAAACGCGGAAAAGACACCGACAAGACTAGCAAATGCAAAAATATCCAGGTGAACTTCACCGTGGCAAAGAACGTTACGGCCTCAAACGGCACCAAGACATTCTATGTGCGCATAACGACACCGGCCGGAACCGCTCTCCCCGGAGGCGCAAATTTCAACTACGGCAACCGTTCGCTGGCAAGCACAATGAGCAAAACGGTGGAATACAGCGGCGAGGAAATGCCCGTAAGCATGTTCTGGGGCGTGTCGCAGTCATTGCTTGAAGGCACCTATCAGGTGAGCATTTTCGCCGACGGAAACATGATCGGATCAAGAAGTTTTACATTTAAATAATTAAATGAGACACATACTAGTAATCATCATGGCCTGCCTCGCCATGCAAGGCAATGCCCAACAGACACTGACACTTGACAGTTGCCGTGCACTCGCGCTGCGCAACAACAAGACACTCAGTGCAGCACGGCTGAAACAGGACATGGCACACTACACCGCAAAGGCGGCAAAGACAAAATACCTGCCACGGGTTGACGCGACAGGAGGCTACATGCTCACGAGCCGCGAGATTTCGCTGCTCAGCAAACAGCAGAAAAACACACTGTCGAATCTTGGCAGCGGCACGGCAACGTCCATAAGCGAAAACGTTACACCCATGATAACCGGACTCGTGCAGAACGGTGTCATAACGCAAGAGCAGGCCGCAACCATTGGCAACATGGTGGG
>CAVKCP010000122.1:0-6927 GCA_963654815.1 Lachnospiraceae bacterium
GAACGTAGGTTTCCTAAACCTTTGATCCGGGTTCGATTCCCGGTGGGAGTACCGACAGCACTACAACGGCCAGCACACAAGCTGCGGCCGTTTTTTTTGTGCCCTCATGTCACGGCCGAGGCACGGCAAAAACTGACAAAAAGTAAGGCGCACGCCGCGAAATTGCGGCAAAGCATCGTTTGGCATCCGAAAAACAAAGTCACTTATTTTGCCGTTATTTCAAATTGCAGTATCTTTGCATCCAAATACATTAATTCTTAGCAACAACAACAATGAAAAAAGCGATGACAGCCGCCCTTATGCTTCTTGTGGCGGTGTTGTGCCATGCGCAGATGGCCGACCCAGTGAAATTCACCTCGCAACTGAAGACGGGAACCACCGCCGAGGGCGAGATAGTGTTCAGCGGAAGTATTGCCAAAGGCTGGCACGTATATTCCACGGGTCTGGGCAACGACGGCCCCACGTCGGCCACATTCCATGTCGACTCGAAAGACGGCATCGAACTTGTGGGCAAACTCACCCCGAGAGGGCACGAGATTTCGGAGATGGACGAGATGTTCGGCATGAAGCTGCGCTTTTTCGAAAACAGCGTGCAGTTTGTGCAGAAGGTGAAGTTCACCAAACCCACCTATTCAATAAAGTGCTATCTTGAATTCGGCGCGTGCAACGCCGAAATGTGCATGCCCCCCACCACTGTCGAGCTGCGCAAGCAGGGCAAGTCGCCTGCCGTAGACGGAGCGGCTGCTGCCGAGGCAGAAGCTGCCGAAAGCGTAACCGCAACAGACACCGCCAAGACCGTGGCACCTACAGATTCTGCCGCCACCGACACCGCACAGACCGCCGCAGTGGCAAACCTCGACAAGAGCGAACTGCAAAAGCTGTGGACACCCGTGCTGAAAGAGCTGTCGCAATATGAAACACCTGTGAGCAATTCGCTGCTCTACATCTTCTTCGCCGGCATCGTCGGCGGTTTCCTCGCGCTCTTCACCCCGTGCGTGTGGCCTATCATCCCCATGACGGTGAGCTTCTTCCTCAAGCGAAACAAAGACCGCAAGAAGGGCATCAAGGATGCCATAACCTACGGCATATCAATCGTTGTGATTTATGTGGCACTGGGCCTTGTAGTGTCGATGCTGTTCGGCGCGAGCGCGCTCAACGCCCTCTCCACCAACGCCGTGTTCAACATTCTGTTCTGTCTGTTGCTCGTGGTGTTCGCCGCCTCGTTCTTCGGAGCATTCGAAATCACCCTACCCTCGTCGTGGAGCAACAAGATCGACCGCAAGTCGGAAACCACAAGCGGACTTCTGAGCATTTTCCTCATGGCATTCACGCTGTCGCTCGTGAGCTTCTCTTGCACCGGTCCCATCATCGGATTCCTGCTCGTTGCAGTGGCATCAGAGGGCAGCATCATCGCGCCCACGGTGGGCATGCTCGGCTTTGCCGTTGCCCTTGCCGTGCCGTTCGCCCTGTTTGCCATGTTCCCCACGCTCCTCAAGTCGGCACCCAAGTCGGGCGGTTGGATGAACGTGCTCAAGGTGGTGCTCGGCTTCATCGAACTTGCCTTCGCCCTGAAATTCCTTTCCGTGGCCGACCTGGCCTACGGATGGCACATACTCGACCGCGAGACATTCCTCGCACTGTGGATTGCAATATTCGCGCTGCTCGGAATGTATCTGCTCGGAATATACAACTTCCCGCACGACGACGAAGGCCGCCGCACCAACGTGCCGCAGTTCTTCCTCGCACTGGCCTCGCTCGCATTCGCGTTCTACATGATTCCCGGATTGTGGGGCGCTCCGCTCAAGGCCGTCAGCGCCTTCGCGCCGCCTATGAACACGCAGGACTTCAACCTCTACAAGAACGAGGTGCACCCGCGCTTCACCGACTATGAGGCCGGAATGGCAGCCGCCCGCATGGAGGGCAAGCCCGTAATGGTTGACTTCACCGGCTTCGGCTGCGTGAACTGCCGCAAGATGGAGGCCGCCGTGTGGACCGATGCCAAGGTGGCCGACCTGCTCAACAACAAGTATGTGCTCATCTCGCTCTTCGTAGACGACAAGACTCCGCTGCCGCAACCCATGGAAGTGACCGACACCGACGGCTCGACACGCACGCTGCGCACCGTGGGCGACAAGTGGAGCTACCTGCAACGCTACAAATTCGGCAGCAACACGCAACCTATGTATCTGCTGCTCGACAACGAGGGCATGCCGCTCGCCGGAAGCCGATCCTACGACGAGAACATCACGGAGTATGTCGATTTCCTGCAGGCAGGCCTCGACAACTACGCCGAAAAGAAATAACCATACCACAGACAACGGGAGCTGCGGCACTGCCGTGGCTCCCGTTGTCATAACCGCTCTATCAAACCGCTTATGCTCGACAACCAGACAAGACAACAAATCATAGCCCTCATCAACCGTGAGGTGGTGCCCGCCGTGGGCTGCACCGAACCCATGGCCGTGGCTCTGTGCACGGCACGGGCCACCGAGGAGCTCGGACGACGGCCCGAACGCATCACCGCGCTGCTCAGTGCCAACATCCTGAAAAACGCCATGGGCGTGGGCATTCCCGGAACGGGGATGATAGGACTGCCCATAGCCATTGCCCTCGGCGCACTCGTGGGACGCTCCGAATATCAGCTCGAGGTGCTGAAAGACCTCACACCCGACACTCTTGAACAGGGAAAAGCCTATATGGCCGGCAACCACATCGACATAAAGCTCAAGGAAAACATCTGCGAGAAGCTCTATGCCGAGGTGATTTGCGAAGCCGAGGGGCATACGGCCACCGCCGTTATAGCCGCCTCGCACACCAATTTCGTGTTTGTCTCGCGCGACGGCAACGTGTCGCTCGACAAGCTGCACTGCAAGGCTACCGACGAGGAAAGATCCGACGACATCGCGCTCAACCTGCGCATGGTGTATGATTTCGCCACCACAGCTCCCATAGGCGAAATCAGCTTCATCCTCAAGACACGCGAATACAACCTGCACGCCGCCGAAGAGGCAAAGAAAGGCAACTACGGACATTGCCTGGGCAAGACCATTGACAGGCCGCTGAGCCACGGCATCTTCGGCAACAGCATATTCTCGCACATCATATCGAAGACAGCCTCGGCCTGCGACGCACGCATGGGCGGAGCCATGATACCGGTGATGAGCAACTCGGGGTCGGGCAACCAGGGCATCTGCGCCACCAATCCCGTGGCCGTCTACGCCGAAGAAAACGAGAACACCGAGGAGGAACTCATACGCGCACTCGTTCTGAGCCACCTCACCGCCATATACATAAAGCAGAGTCTGGGCAAGCTCTCGGCTCTGTGCGGCTGCGTGGTGGCCTCGATAGGGTCGAGCTGCGGCATCACCTATCTCATGGGCGGCGACTACACACACATCTGCCACTCGGTGAAAAACATGATTGCCAACCTCACCGGCATGATATGCGACGGCGCAAAACCGAGTTGTGCGCTGAAAA
The DNA here is from genome assembly GCA_963654815.1 of Lachnospiraceae bacterium. Taxonomy (GTDB): domain Bacteria; phylum Bacteroidota; class Bacteroidia; order Bacteroidales; family Bacteroidaceae; genus Prevotella. Next base: position 3,478 of record CAVKCP010000122.1, read on the forward strand.
TCTCGTCGGGCGTATCGACGGCTCTGCTGTCGGCTCTGTTGTCAATGGAAGGCCGTTGCGTGACTTCGGCCGAGGGAATAATCGACGACGACGTTGACCGTTCAATACACAACCTAACAAGCATCGGGGCCGAGGCCATGTGCAAGACCGACGACATGGTGCTCAACATAATGACACACAAGAGCCGCTGACCTCCGCCAACGGCCATAACGCACAACGGGGAAACCGCTATCGCCGGCGCAACGCAGCAGCGCGCTCCGGCAGATGCGGTTTCCCCGTTGTTTTTTCAACACCCCCTGACATCGGCATGGGGCATGGGAAAAGAAAAAGGCCCCGACACTTCGGGGCCTCTCTCGTTTTTTTTGTCAAATTATCATGCGCCTCACGGCGCGTTGTCTAAGTTTTCACTTTATCACTCCAAGTTCCTTTCCCACCTTCACGAAGGCTTCGATGCACTTGTCGAGCTGCTCCCTTGTGTGGGCGGCAGACAGTTGCACGCGAATGCGGGCCTCGCCCTTGGGCACCACCGGATAGTAGAAACCGGTGACGTAGATGCCTTCTTCCAGCAGACGGTTGGCATAACGCTGCGACAGAGGAGCGTCGTAGAGCATCACGGCACATATCGCGCTCTGCGTGGGTTTGATGTCGAAGCCGGCAGCGAGCATGCGGTCGCGGAAATAAGTAACGTTCTCCACAAGGCGATCGTGTATGGAGTTGTCCTCCTTGAGCATCTTGAACACCTCGAGACTTGCACCAATTATCGAGGGAGCAAGCGAGTTGGAGAACAGATATGGGCGGCTGCTCTGGCGCAGCATGTCGATTATCTCCTTGCGGCCGGTGGTGAATCCGCCCAAAGCACCGCCAAACGACTTGCCCAGCGTGCCGGTGTAGATGTCAACGCGGCCGTAGGTGCCGCACAGTTCGCTCACGCCGTGGCCCGTGGCACCCACCACTCCGGCAGAATGCGACTCGTCAACCATGACCAAAGCATCGTATTTCTCGGCCAAATCACATATCTTGTCTACGGGAGCCACATTGCCGTCCATCGAGAACACACCGTCGGTGCAGATTATGCGGAAGCGTTGTGACTGAGCTTCCTGCAGGCATTTCTCGAGCTCTTCCATGTTGGCGTTGGCATAGCGGTAGCGTTTTGCCTTGCAAAGGCGCACTCCGTCGATTATCGAAGCGTGGTTGAGCGCGTCGGAGATGATTGCATCCTCATCGGTGAGAAACGACCCGAACAAGCCGCCGTTGGCATCGAAGCATGCGGCATAGAGTATTGTGTCCTCGGTGTGAAAGTAGTCGCTTATGGCTGCCTCCAACTCCTTGTGGGCATCCTGGGTGCCGCAGATGAAGCGCACCGACGACATTCCGAAGCCCCGGCGGTCCATCATCTGTTTCGCGCCTTCGATGAGTCGCGGATGATTTGACAGTCCAAGATAGTTGTTTGCGCAGAAGTTGAGCACTTCCTCGCCCTTTACTTTGATTGCAGCGCCTTGCGCGCTCTCGATGATGCGCTCCTCCTTGTAGAGCCCGGCCTGCCTCAGGTTGTCGAGTGCCGAGCGGAGATGCTCTTTCACTTTTCCGTACATAGTATAAAATTTAGGTTGCTCTTTTTAAAGCACTGTCCGCAGCCATCAGGTTGGCGACGTTCCCGTTACGTGTGGGCGGTGCGTCGGCTTTTCCCGGCTTTTGGTGTCCTTCCAACCGCAAAGTAAATCAATAAAATCGAAAACAGGAAGCGTTTTGTCCTGTTTTTTTGCCTGACGCTACTGAAAAGGCGTTTCTGCTGAGCGTGAAAGCGAACCGCGCTTACAGTTCGCAACGCCGTCAATTGTTTCATTATGCCGTTATCAGGTGCACAAAAATGGCTTTTATGGCACTTTAAGAGGCCTTTATGGCACAACACGGAAGCAAAAACCGCACAAAAAGAAAATGTCGTTTTCGGCGTGGTTGGGATTTATAAGCGAGGCAAGGAAAATAGTCTTGTTTTTTTGTGAAGTTGTGGTTTTTTTTTGCTTATTTTGCAATCATAAAATCTTAAATACTACAACATGAAAAATATTCTTGTAATCGGTTCTACGGGGCAGATTGGCTCCGAGCTTACCGCAGAGTTGCGCAGGCTCTACGGGGGCGAAAACGTCGTTGCGGGCTACATTAAAGGATGCGAGCCCAAGGGTGATCTGCTCGACGGCGGCCCTGCTGCCGAAGCCGACGTTACCGATGCGCAGATGATAGCCGACGTTGTTGCGAAACACGATATCGACACCATCTACAACCTCGCGGCACTTCTCTCGGTCGTGGCCGAGTCGAAACCGCGCCTCGCATGGCGCATAGGCATCGACGGCCTGTGGAACATTCTCGAAGTGGCACGCGAGCGCGGCTGCGCAGTGTTCACCCCGAGCAGCATCGGTTCGTTCGGCCCGAACACACCGAAAGAACTTACTCCGCAAGACACGGTGCAGCGTCCGCGCACGCTCTACGGCGTGAGCAAGGTGGCCACCGAACTTCTCAGCGACTACTACCACACGCGCTACGGCGTTGACACGCGTTCGGTGCGTTTCCCGGGAGTAATCTCCAACGTCACGCTCCCCGGCGGAGGCACCACCGACTATGCCGTCGATATATACTACTCTGCCGTGCGCGGCGAGAAATTCACTTGCCCCATAAAGCAGGGAACACGCATGGACATGATTTACATGCCCGATGCCTTGAAGGCAGCCATTGACCTTATGGAGGCCGATCCCGCACGCCTCGTGCACCGCAACGGCTTCAACATAGCGTCGATGAGCTTCGCCCCCGAAACGATATACGAGGCCATACGCAAATACAAGCCCGAGTTTGAGATGACATACGACGTCGATCCGCTCAAACAGGGCATAGCCGAGAGCTGGCCCGACTGCATGGACGACTCGTGCGCACGCACCGAGTGGGACTGGAATCCCACCTACGACCTCGACTCAATGACGCGCGACATGATCGAAAAACTGTCGGCACGCCTCGCAACAAAAGGCTGACAGCGCATCATTGGCGCGTCAGGCCCGTTACAGAGAATTCTCCGCATGGGCGTGATCTGCCCACGCACTTAACTGTTTCATGTATCATGGCGGTCTCACATGAGACCGCCTTTTTTTGGAAACAGCTGATAACAGATGCAATAAATACTGCCTGCAGATTTGCGCGATGTGCCGAAAATGTGTATTTTTGCACAAAACAAGTATCAAAAATGTGTAATATTCCACATTTTTAGCACATAAACCGAAAAAGGAATGTTTAACAGAACTATCTTAAAAGAGCTTGAAGCCTGGAAAAACAAAGACGGCAGGAAGCCATTGATAATGCTTGGCGCAAGACAAGTGGGAAAGACTTCGGTGTTGAAGAGGTTCGGTAAGGAACAGTTTGAACACTGCGCCTATTTCAGTTTGGACGAAGAGGAAGGCGTGTGCGACA
>CAVKCP010000123.1:0-6775 GCA_963654815.1 Lachnospiraceae bacterium
TCACGTCGATGCCGCTCTTGGCGATATACTGTCCGATCTTCTTCGTGCCGTCAGAACCCGGTCCATCGGCATTGAGGTCATAAGTAAGGATTTTCTGCGGAAGTCCGTCCACATTGAGGGCACACACCTTGAAGGTGGTCTGCACTGAGGTCTGCGCTCCTGCGGTCGGCACGCCGCCGACACCAATTGCCACAAGAGCAGCAACGGCAGTGCGTTTTGCCCCCATGAGAATTTTTCCAAAACAATTTTTCATTTTCTTTTTCTGTTGTTTTATATATATAAGATAGTTTGTTGTTATCCTATAAAGACTAATACCTGTCTTTTTCTTCCACAAAAAAAAGCTGACATGGCACGTTTATGAAATTAAATTCGTAAATTTGCCGTCAGCAGTTGTGATTTTATGGTACAAAATTACGACTTAATAGCCAAATGCGGCACCTCTGACATACAAAAAGATGTTAACCGCACGGTATATAAACACTTGTTACTAAACTGTTACACAACGGCATCCGGCAATTTTTCTTTGTCTTATCCGCTTCATACAGCCGACACGACATTGTAATATACAACGTATAATTTTGCAGCCGAAAAAATGTTTTATACCAAACGGATAACATGCATTATTACAAATCAAAACACAAATCCATGATGAATTTCAGGACAAACGTTGCCTTGGCACTGTTGTTTGCGGGCGGAAGCGCATACGCATCCGCAACAATTCCCGCCATCAGTATGCCGGCAACAGCCCCGAGCGAGAACCGCAATGCCGACCCTACGCCCGGCAACATGCGCGGAACGGTGGTCGACGAGAAAGGCGAACCTATAATAGGAGCCTCGGTAAGCATTGTCGGCACACAAGAAAAGACAGTCACCGACATTGACGGACGTTTCTCGTTCAGCGGTCTTGAAGCCGGGACAACAATCGAAGTGTCATATCTCGGCTACAAGCACCAGCAGCTTGCATTCACCGACGGCACCACAGTAAGGCTTCAGGAAGACAACCACCAGCTTAGCGAAGTGGTGGTAGTGGGCTACGGCAAGATGCGCCGCAAGGACATTACGAGCAGCATAACCACGTTGCAGGCCGACGAACTGGGACGTGGCGTATATACCACTCCGGCCGAGATGCTACAGGGAAAAGTGCCCGGCCTCTCGATAACCACAAGCAGCAACCCCAACGAACCCAACATGTCGGTGATACTGCGCGGTGCTTCTACACTGCGCGAGGGCGATGCCATGCAACCTTATTATATAGTGGACGGAATACCGGGAGTAGACCTTTCGCTCGTTGCGCCCGACGACATCGAGTCGATTGACGTGCTGCGCGATGCCACGGCAACGGCCATTTACGGTTCGAAAGCCGCAAACGGTGTGATTATTGTCACCACAAAACGCGGCCGACAAGGCTCTGCCCACGTGAGCTACAACGGCTATGTGGCCTTCGACAACGTTGCAAAAGACCTTGAAGTGGCCACTGCCTCGCAGCTGCGCGACTATGCAAAGAAGAACAACTTCACCCTGCCCAGCGACGAAGGGGCCGACACCGACTGGCAAAGTCAGGTGGAACGCACCGGAGTGTCGCATAGCCACAACCTCGCAGTGAGCGGAGGCAACGCGAAATCAAGCTACAACGTGAGCCTCAACTACATCGACCGCCAGGGCGTTATACGCAACACCGACAACAAAACCTTCGGTGCGCGTGCCTTCGGACAGTCAACAGTGCTGAAAGACCACCTCACCCTGTCGCTCGGAGTAAACGCCAACCAGACCACGGCAGAGGGCGTCGTGACCGGTGTGAAGGGCATGAGTATAACCGATGCCATGGTGTATTACTCGCCGCTGCAGCCCGTGCGCAACGAAGACGGGTCGTGGTATGGATCGACATCGGTGACAAACTACTACAATCCTGTGTCGATGCTCAACGAAGACACCGAGAAAACCGTCTACAAGCGGCTTCAGGTTACGGGCAAGGCCGACCTTAAAATCATCAAGGAGCTTACTCTCAGCGCCAACTACTCCTACATGACCGACCAGAACACATACAGCCAATACCACTCAACCAAGTCGCAGATAGTGAACACCAACGGTCAGGCACGCCGCAACACCTACATGAACAACAAGAGCGTGTTTGAGCTTTACGGCAACTACGACAAGACTTTCGCCGACAAACATCACCTCGGCGCCATGCTCGGCTACTCATGGGAAGAGTCCAACAACAACGATGGCTTCGGGCTCACGGTGAAGAATTTCTACAACGACGCGCTGAAATGGTACAACCTGACCAATGCCAACAGCATCGACGGAATTGACGGAATAGAGAGCGGCACAGAGTCTACGCTGCGCATGATCTCGTTCTTCGGCCGCGTAAACTACTCTTTCGACAGCAAATACAACTTCCAGGCCACGGTAAGGCGCGACGGTTCGTCGGCATTCGGCAAAAACAACCGCTGGGGAACATTCCCGTCGGTATCGGCAGCATGGCGTCTGAGCGAGGAGAACTTCATAAAGAATCTCAATGTGTTCGACGACCTGAAACTGCGCGTGGGCTATGGCGTGAGCGGCAACTCGCTCGGCTTCGATGCCTATACGGCAGTGCGCACATACGGAGCGTCGGGCTGGTTCTCATATACCGACGCCAATGGCGTGACGAGCCAGATGCATACCGTCGCAGCGTTAAGCAATGCCAACCCCGACTTGAAGTGGGAACGCACCGGAATGTTCAACGTGGGACTCGACTTCGGGTTCTTCGGCGGACGACTGACAGGTACGGTGGAATATTACGACAAGCGCACCTCCGACCTCATCTACGACTATCCCGTGTCTACCAACCGCTATCCCTACGGCATGATGACCGCCAATGTGGGTGACATAAGCAACAAGGGCGTGGAATTGACAATCAATGCCGTGCCAGTGCAGACAAAGGATTTCAGGTGGGCAACCACGCTCAACCTCTCGCACAACAAGAACACCGTGGAGAAGCTGAGCAACGCCACCTATTCTGTCAACTACATCGACGAGGCAGAACCCGAGATAACTGCCAACACGGGAGTTTACGTGCAGCGTCTCATGGAAGGCTGCCCAATTGGACAGTTCTACACTTACGAGTGGGCAGGCTACAACGAGGACGGCGTGTCGCAGTTTTATGTGCACGATGAGAAGACAGGCGAACGTACCGGCGAGACCACAATAAAGCCACAAGATAAGGATCGCACCAAGACAGGCAGCGCACAGCCCAAGCTCACCTTCGGCTGGAACAACACGCTCACATGGCGCAAATGGTCGCTCGGAATGTTCTTCCAGGGCGTGGTGGGCAACAAGATCTTCAACGGTCTGCGCGCGCAGTACAACACGGTGTCCCTCATATCGCAAGGCAAGAACGTGCTCGCCGAGGCTCTCACCGACCAGCGTTACGGCGATGTGAACTCGCAGAAACCTTCCGACCGCTACTTGGAGAACGGTTCCTACCTGCGTCTCTCTACGCTCACCCTGTCCTACGACTTCGGCAAGATTGGCGAATGGGTTAACTCCCTTTCTGTCTATGCCACGTGCAACAACGTGTTCACGCTCACCAGCTTCAAGGGCGTAGACCCCGAGGTTAACCTTGGCGGACTCACGCCGGGCATCGTGTGGCGCAACAACTATTATCCGCGCACACGCACGATAATGGTGGGGGCCAAGGTGAATTTCTAACGCCAACGGCAACTCCAAGCATGCAACGACAGAAAAAGGACATAAGAGAGAAACTCTTTCGAATAAAAACAAAACAGAACACCACAATGAACAACATAATAAAGACTACGTTGCTGGCAACCATTGCAGCATCAATGGCAAGCTGCACTGACCTCGACGTGGACGTAAAGTCGAAATACACGGAATATCCAGATAGCCCCGTGGCAATAGAGGCCAAGATGTCTGACGTGTACTACTCATTCCGCAGTGCCTTGGGCAACAACTACAACCGCGTGCAGACATTTTCGTCGGACGAGGCGACAGGCGTCTCCTACGACGGCGACTACTGGGACAACGGCGAGAACGTGCACCCCACGCTCCACGCCTTCCTTGCCGAAGATGCGCCGGCAGCCTACTGGACCGACCTGGCGAGCGGCATAACCAAGTGCAACAAAGTAATATCCGACCTGGGCGACAAACCTGCCAGCATAGCCCCGGCACGCGTGATGCGCGCATTCTACCACTTCATTCTCATGGACAGCTACGGCGATGTGCCTATACTCGACCACCTTCCCGACGACAACGAAGCCGTGAACCGCGACAAACGCAAGGATGTGGCCGAATTCATAGAGAAAGAACTGAAGGAATGCCTGCCCTACCTGTCGGCCAGCAACGATGCATCCACCTACGGCAAACCCAACAAATGGATGGCCGAGGCACTGCTCGTGAAGCTCTATATCAACTGGGGTGTATACACCTGCGGCGATGTCACGGCCTACGACGCGGCCTCGACAAAGAACGAGAAGCTCGACGCCTGCGTGCAATATTGCGACGACATAATGAAAAGCGGACTCTTCGACCTGAGCGACTCCTACCGCAAGAAGTTCATGTATGACAACGGTTCGCAGATAAAAGACTTCATCTATGCCATGCCCTACGACAAGGTGAACGCCCCGGGAATGTATTACGGACGCTACCGCACATTCCGCAAGATTGACAACGGCGACACTACCGGCTATTACAGCGGCAAGATGAGCAAGTCGTGTGCAGGCATCTGCGCCATGAACACCTGCTTTGCCGACCTCTTCTCGCTTACTGGCGACGACCGCAACGAGGCCGTGCTCGGAGGCAAGGTGAACATACACGATGCCATAACTGGCGAAGACACCGGCAAACCCTACATATACAAGGGCGCGCAACTCGAACTCACGAAGACGATAACACTGAAAGACGGCGGACTGTCGCAGCTCAACTGCGGAGCCACCGCCGACGGATGGCGGCAGGGATGGCGCTCAATCAAGTTCTATCCCAACCCCAACGAATACAGTGCCTACAACCGTTCGCAGAGCAACGACGTGCCCATTTTCCGCTATGCCGACATCATCCTCACCAAGGCCGAAGCCATAATGCGTGGTGCCGCAGCCACCAACGGCGACACACCACAGTCGCTCTTCAACCAGATACGCAGCTATGTGCACGCTCCGCAATTAGACCACACGCCGTCGTTGCAGGAACTTCTCGACGAGCGCGGACGCGAATTCTTCGACGAGAACTGGCGACGCAACGACATGATACGCTTCGGAACGTTTGAAAGCGAATACGGTTTCCATGTGCACAGCAACCCCGACGCACGCTTCGAAAAGACATGCCGCATACTGCCCGTGCCGCAGAGCGTGATGAAGGAGAACACCAACTGGACACAGAACGCAGGATATTAAATAACAGGAAATACTAAGGGAACTGTTCATAAGGCAATGAACGGTTCCCTTTTTTCATACACACAACCGCAAACACCAACAATGAAACACTTTACACGCACCCTATTCCTGTCGGCGGCACTGCTCGCCGCCACCACGGCCATGGCCCAATGGGAACGCTACGGCGGCGTATATGCCGCCTACCCTGCCCCCGACACAATATGCAGCACACCTGCCCCGATGGGCTACACGCCCATATACATCAGCATGTTTGCCCGGCACGGTTCGCGGTGGCTGCCCGATGAACGGCGTTACGACGCTATCGACAGCGCATTTGCCGACACCTTGAACCTCACACCACTGGGCAAGGACGTGCGGCGACGGCTCGCCGCCATACACGACGACGCACGCGGACGGGCCGGAGGGCTCACCGCCACGGGATCAAGACAGCACCGCGGCCTAGCAAGACGCATGGCCGAAGCCTACCCCGAAGTGTTCTACGGCGGCAAAAACGTGCATGCGCAGTCGAGCACCGTGCTGCGGTGCGCCATGAGCATGACGGCATTTGTGGCGCAACTGGGGCAGATGTTTCCGCACCTGAACCTTTCGGCCGAAACAGGACAACGCTACATGGCCTACATAGCCTACACATCGCCTGAAGAACGAGCCCTTGAAGACAGCACACAAAACCTATGGACAATGCAGCCCGAAAGGCTCATGCGCTCGCTTTTCATAAATCAGCCAAACATAAATGCGCGCGATATGGCGCAGGAACTGCACACCATTGCCAGCGACATGCAGAACACCGACACCGGCATCTCGCTCTACGACCTGTTCACCGATCGTGAGATGCGCCAGATTTACGAAATGAACAACCGCCGCATGCAGCTGTGCAACGGCATAAACCCGGCCAACAACGGCACGCCGGAGCGTTGCGCTGCATCGCTGTGGAAGCACATTGTGGAGAGTGCCGACAGTGCCGTTGCCACAGGCAATTGCGTTGCCGACCTGCTGTTCGGGCACGACACGAGTCTGTATAGACTTTTGTCGCGCCTCGGACTATATGCCGACGAAAACCGCATGGACGTGATAATACCAATGGCAGCAAACCTGCAAATGGTGTTTTTCGGCAACGGCCACGGCAGGGTGATTGTGAAATTCATGCACAACGAGCGCGAAATCACGCTACCATCAATCGAGGTAAAGCGCGGAAAGACATTCACCTTGCCGCGCCCTTACTATTATTGGGACGACGTGAAACGCCAGTTTCCCACTGAATGAGACAGAAAGCGCAACGCAAGAAAGCCTTTGTGACGGCAAAAAAATAAGTTGGTATGATTTGCGGCTTATATTTTATTATTGGTGTCCGGTAAAAACTTAGTAACTGGAAAGTCCCGTAGGGACGACAG
>CAVKCP010000124.1:0-6671 GCA_963654815.1 Lachnospiraceae bacterium
CCCTGCGCTATATTCTGTCGTCCCTACGGGACTCACCCGTTGCAAAGTTTTTACCGGACACCAATATTTTCAAAACAGCCGCCATGTCGCCGCCGCTACGTCAGCAACGGGCGGTTGGCTATCCGAAAGGCTTTCATTTTTTCATGCTTTCAAGGAATTTCACCAGTCCCCATCGCACCGACCGCAGTCCAAACTGCTCGGTGTGTATGTCTTCGGGGGCTATCCACATGCACTCCGCCGCGTCGTCGGCCGGGGCAAGAGCCTCTACGTTGTCAACCTTGCAGAGGTAGAACATGTCGAGCGTGGGTATGTCGATGTTGCTGTAATGATATACATTGGGCAGACTGAACAGATATTCGGCCTCGATTACGGTGAGGTTGGTTTCCTCGTGCACCTCGCGCCGCACGCCTTCCTCGGCAGTCTCGCCCGGTTCGGCAAACCCGCCCGGCAGGTCGAGAGTGCCCTTTGCAGGTTCGTTCTTGCGTCTCTCGACAAGAATTTCGCCCTTGCCGTTGACGATGAAAGCCACGTTGGCCGCACTGGGGTTCATAAAATACTCGAAGCCGCAGTTGTCGCACTTCTTGCTGCGCTCGCCCGATGCCTCGAAATGATGGCTGCCGCAAATGGGACAGTACTTGAATTTCTCTAATAAATGCATTGTCGTTATATTGTTGTCAATGTTATTTCAAAGACGTTTACTGGCCGTCCCACGAGTCGGTGCGGAACGGAAGCAGCGGCAATCCGCCCTGGTTGCGCACGTTGCCGAGCGCGAAGTTGTGGAAACAGTAGCGCACGGCCACGGGCTGCGGCACGTCCTTGCTGCTCACTTCAATGCTTCCGCGCCAGTCGTAGTGGGCCTCGGCCTTGTGGAACTTGCGGTCGGCTCCGGCTATCTCAAACCCTTCCATGCCGTAGATGGGGCACATTCCGCCCTCGGTGTCGCGCAGCTTCACGATGATTTTGCTGCCGTCAACCTTGTAAGACTCCATTGACGGGCTCTTGGCTATGAAGCCTTTCTTGCCGTAAGTGTCAGTAAGCGCGAGCCAAGCAAGTCGTTCTCCCACCTTTTGTTTCTGGCAGGGATGTATCTGATAGGCCTCCCACGGATAGGCGCAGTCGTTTGTTCCCACGATGCCCGAGTTGGCTATCTGCCGCGCAGCCAACTGCTGCTGTTCACGCACAAGTGCCGATCCCGTGCCGTCGTTGTCGTCGTAGGAGTAAGGGGCAATCTCGACGAAATAGAACGGCATGTCGGCGCGTCCGAAGTCACGTCTCCACTGATCGACGAGAATGCCCAGACGGCGTGCATACTGGTCGGTGTGGTAGCCCACGTTGGAGCATCCCTGATAATAGATTATGCCCCGTGCGGTGTAGTTCTGTATAGGAGCCACGGTGCCGTTGCCCCATATCATTGGGCGGTAGTAGTCGGTTTGAATGGAGTAGATGGATGCCGAGTCGAGCCGTTCGTCGGTGTATTTCTTGAGATTGTCGGCATCGAGCCACGACTCCACGCGCGAACCTCCCTTGTTGGCTTCGATTAATCCCACCGGAACGCCGAGCTGTCCCGACACCATGCGGGCGAAGAAATAACCCGTGGCCGATGCCCACTGCACGCCCTCGGCGTTGCATTCGTCCCACCGGCAGTCGGCGTCGTCGAGCGGACGCATGCTCATCACGCTCGGCACCTTGGCGTGGCGCACGCCCGGATAGTTGCGCGCTTCGGCCACCACGGCATTGTATCCCTCAACGGGACAGTTGTCGAAACCGCGCACAGGCATCTCCATGTTCGACTGCCCGGCACATATCCACACCTCGCCCGAGAGCACATTGCCCACGGTAACGGGTTCGCCGTCGTCGAAGGTGATGCTCAGCGGCGTGAAACCGGCCTCGGGCGTGGGCACCGTAAGCTGCCACTTGCCGTCGCGTCCGGCACGTGCCGTGTAGCGCGCATCGCTCCACGACACGCTCACGCGCACCTCGCGGCCGGGCTTGCTCCACCCCCACAGGCGCGCCTGCGCATTGCTTTGTATCACCATGTTGTCGCCTATTATATGCGGCAACCTCACCTTTGCCTGTGCCGTGCCGCACAATGTGGCGGCGAGGGCAACCATTAAAAATAGTTTACTCATTATAGCTTTGCCTTTTTCACAATGCAATATTACGAAAAAAACGCTACCTTTGCAAGCAATCACATCAATAAATAAGCAAAGCCATGAACATACGAAGAAACCTTTTCGCCGCACTCGCACTCGCGTTCTGCGCCATTCCCGCGCTCGCGCAGAGCACATTCGACATAAACCTCTGGCCTGCAAAGGCCCCCAACAACAACGGCATAAAGAACGACTCGGCCAAGGTGCGCGTGTTTCTGCCCGATGCCAAGACCGCCACGGGGCGTGCCGTGGTGATTTGTCCGGGCGGAGGCTACGAGCAACTGGCCATACACCACGAGGGCTACGACTGGGCTCCGTTCTTCAACAACATGGGCATCGCCGCCGTGGTGCTCACCTACCGCATGCCGCACGGCAACGCCAAGGTGCCCATCAGCGATGCCGAAGAAGCCTTGCGCACGGTGCGCCGCAATGCACGCGAGTGGCACATCAACCCCGACGACGTGGGCATCATGGGATCGTCGGCCGGTGGTCACCTCGCATCCACGCTGGCAACGCAGTCGAAGGCCGACGCGCGCCCCGACTTCCAGATACTGTTCTATCCCGTGATAACGATGATGCCCGACATCACACACCAGGGTTCGCACGACAACCTGTTGGGAAAAGGCGCACACAAGAAGGACGAACAGAAATATTGCAGCGACCTGCAAGTGTCGCGCATAACACCCCGTGCCTGCATACTTCTGTGCGACGACGACCATGTGGTGCTGCCCGTCAACGGCGTGAACTACTACACCGAGCTTTACCGCCACGACGTTCCGGCCTCGCTCCACGTTTATCCGTCGGGCGGACACGGCTTCGGCATGAACCCGGCATTCAAATACCACGCCGAAATGCTGCTCGACCTGCAGGCTTGGCTGCGCTCGTTCTGAGCGCGCTCCACGCCCCACGGCACGGTGCACAGCACCCTCCCGATTAGCCAACACATCACCCCAACCCACCATGCAAAGGCCACACCATGAAAAGGTGCGGCCTTTGTCGTTTCCGGGCAAAATTTCTTCGCATTACAAACAAGCCTTACTTGCACTTCAAACAAGGCTTCTTTACGATGCAAACAAGGCTTACTTGCAATGCAAACAAGGCTTCTTTGCAACCCAAGTAAGGCTTGTTTGCAAAACGCCCTGTGCTTGCCCTTAAAACGGGCCAATATATCACAATATTCACAATTTATTCACTACACATGGCATCTTGCTGAAAAAAACATAAAAAAGCGGCGGCATATTGGCTTAATCGGCAGAAAATTAGTAATTTCGCGCCACATTATAATCTCGCAGTCAACTTATTAGCGCAGTTGCGACAATTGCACGCAACACACAAAAGGCAAAGAGTAAAAAGATAAAAGGATAGATAATAACAATTTGCTTATGAAAAAGACTCTACTCACACTCGCTGTCATTGCGGCAGCAAGTTCGCAGTCGTTTGCACAAAACGGACTGACAGTATTCACCAACCCCGAGGACGGAATGCTCGAGCTCACCGCCATCTCGCCCGACGGCAAGTACATTGCCGGTGCCGTTTACGGCAAGGGCCAGGTGTTCGTGTCCGATTGGAAGAGCGGCAACTTCACCTATGTTACCGCCACCCCCGACCAGTGGGGCGAAATAGAGGATGGCAACATCAACGTCTACAAGGTGAACAACAACGGCAAGGCCGTGGGCTATGACGGCGAAACAGCCGTGGCTTTCAGCATCACCGGCGACACTCTGCACCTGGAGACACCCGGAATTGCAAAGGACCTCACCAACGACGACTCGTTCATCGTGGGCAACTGCGAGTGGGATGAATCCTACTACACACGCGCCTGCTACTGGAACAACGGCGTGAAGACACTGCTTCCCGAGCCCGCCGACTTCTGGGCAACCTACGCTGTGAACGGAGCATCGGCCGAGTTCGTCAGCGACGACAGCACCGTGATCGTGGGTTACGGCGAGGACGACCTTGCAACCTACCCGCTGCTCATCTGGACTCGCAACCGCGACAACAAGACCTACTCGGTGAACGTGCCTTCGAAGCGCTTCTTCGAGCCGGGCTACGGCGACAGACCTTACTGGCAGTTCAACCCCGTGTCGATGAGCAAGAACGGCACCTACGTTGCACTCGCTATGCAGGCAGCCGACGGCAACTATGCAGTGGGCCGCTACAACACCGAGCTCGACAGCCTCGAGGTTTACACATTCGACGGAAGCGTTGAAGGACAGGAAGTCAACTGCACACTCTATCCCTTCGGCGTGGCCAACGACGGAACAATCATCTTCATCTCACAGGACGACAACACCAACCGCGAAGGCTACATCTGGTATAACCTCGAGGATGCAAAGGCACAGAAACTGGCCGACGCTTTCCCCAAAGTGACCCAGTTTGCCGAATACGACGCCAACGGCATGCACACTCCGTCGGCCATCTCGTCTGACGGCCGCTACATCGCCGGCTTCGCAACCGACTCTGAGGGCAACTACGTTTCCTACGTGTTCGACGTTACCGGCATCACCGACGGCGTAAGCAACATCACCGACAACGCAGTGAAGGGCACCGCAGCACGCTACACCATGAGCGGAATGCGCGTCAACCACGCAGTGCGCGGCATCAACATCATAAAGGATGCCAACGGAAAGGTGAGAAAGACTTTGGTGAAGTAACACCTGCATAAACCAAACGCAGCGCGCCGCCCACGGGTGGCACGCACCAAACAACGGCGGCGGCACACTCAGCATGGAGTGTGCCGCCGCTTTTTTCATGTGACGGTGAAAGACAACTGTATTGTATCAGCGTGCTTTCATGCCCGCCACCTTTGAGGCTATGTAGGCGCGGAAATCCTCTCCGCCGATGATTTCGATGTCGTCGTAAAGCCCCATGACAAACCGCCCCACGCCGAGAAACGATGCCACGTCGGCGGTGAAACGCCATCGCGACGGTCCGTCGGGGGCGAGGCAGTCGGCCGACATGGGATATTCCTCGAGCATGAGATTGTGCGACAGCTGCCCGAGCACAAGCTCCACGCGGTGCCTCTGCTCGCCGCTGAACATGAAAACATCGTTGTAGACGGGACGGTGTTGGGCCTCGCTTATCCACGGCACGTCGATAATCTCGACGCTTTCCATGCGCGACAGCTTGAAAGTCTTGTTCTCGTGCGACCGTATCTCGTGGCAGCGCACCTCGCGTCCGTCGTTCATCAAGAGGAAAGGCTCTACTATACGGTCGGCCACACTGTGGCTGTGCGGCGACGAATAGTTGTGCAGCACCACCATGAGGCGGCGCGCCATGGCATCCTTGAGCGTGGCTATTATGGCACTGACACGGCGCAGCAGTTCGGGGTTTGACGTGTCGGCGAGGTTGAACGACCGCGCCAGCTTGGTGCGCACGGCGCGTGCCGTGGCCCCATTGTTGTCCGTGGTGTCGAGCATCCGGCAGATGTATGCGGCCTCGTCCTCGGTGAGTGCGATGTTCTCGTGCAGTTTTCTGAAGAACGGCGACGACCGGTCGAGGCGGTAGCACATGCCGTTCTTGATGAGCGAGAAGCCGCACCCGCGCAGATAGTCGAAATAATAATACAGGTTGCGGCGCGTGATGCCGAGCCTGTCGGCAATCTGCTGCGCCGTGTAGTTGCCGCCGTCGGTGAGCAAGACTATGAGGTCGAGCTCGCGGCCATACTTGTCCATTCGCATAGGCTATGGGTGTTAGGGTGTGGAGGGCGGTTTAGCCGAAGTCGAGCTCCAGCTGCGCGTCGCCAAGAAGATTGTATGACTTGCGGTGGTAGGGCGACACTCCGTGCTGGCGTATGCCCTCGCGGTGGGCGCGGGTGGGATAGCCCTTGTTGCTCTCCCAACCGTAGTAGGGATATTCGCGGGCTATGATGTCCATGTAGTCGTCGCGGAATGTCTTGGCAAGTATGCTCGCCGCCGCAATGGCCTGATACTTGCCGTCGCCCTTCACAACGGTGGTGTAGGGCGTGTCGCCGTAGGGCACGAAGCGGTTTCCGTCGACGATTATCGCCTCGGGACGCACCGAAAGCTGGTCGAGGGCGCGGTGCATGGCCAGGAAACTCGCCTTGAGAATGTTTATCCGGTCAATCTCTTCGGGCGTAACCACGCCCACGGCCCACGCCACGGCATCGGCCATTATGGCATCGCGAAGCTCATAGCGCAGGCGTTCGGAGAGTTTCTTCGAGTCGTTGAGCAGCGGATTGTCGTAGTCTGTCGGCAGTATCACAGCGGCAGCATACACACTTCCGGCAAGACATCCGCGCCCGGCCTCGTCGCATCCGGCCTCTATCATACCATTATAATAATGTGGAAGCAAACGGTTCTTCGTGTTCTTCATCTTTACGGGATATATTTTTGGGTTGAATGCAGGTGGGTTCTATAAATTCCCACCGCAAAACAAGAATTAATATAACGGGTTGCGTTTTGTCATCTTGCGGTCTCTTTTCGGTCCAATCCGTCTACTCGTTCAGTCGTATAGCCCGCTATACTCCCTCACTCGCAGACAAATTGTCCTCGAAAACAG
>CAVKCP010000125.1:0-6618 GCA_963654815.1 Lachnospiraceae bacterium
CGAAGGATGTATTTCATTGTCCTCAAATCGTACCAAGTTATTTTTTTATCGTCACTTAAGCATCGTTTGCGCACCAAAAACGAAAAAAGCAGCTACGAAATTCGTAACTGCTTCTCTTCTTGCGTGGACCAGATAGGGCTTGAACCTATGACCTCCAGATTATGAGTCTGTTGCTCTAACCAACTGAGCTACAAGTCCGACTTATACCATAGTGGATAAGTTTGCGACTGCAAAGATAGCACTTTTGGGGCAACCGTGCAAATCTTTTTCTACAAAAATGCTAATTTTACTGCAATATTACGCGCTCTCGGGCGTTTTTCATGTAGCACACTAATATAATAAGGTATTGAGGCCACACAACAAAGCCATGCACATCATGCCACCGCGCAGCCTCATCGTGACGATTGCCACCATAGTCATGATGATTGCCGCAGCCACACCCGGCCACGCGCAGCCCCTTGCAAGGCAGCGCGCTAAGGCTGTCGTGTCGCTCATGTTCGGCTATGCCGCGAGGGCCGACACCACCGCGCGCCCGCCAACAGAGAGCCATGCCTACATGAAATACAGCCTGCGCACCAACCGGCGCAACGCCATTCTGCTCACCGTGCCCACGATGTTTGCCATAGCCAACGGCGGAAAACGCGAGTATGTGGGCGAAACCTACGACCGAATAACCACCGGCAACGGCGGCGAACTGCACGCCACGAGGCTGCTTGAACACACCACCGTGCCGCACGGAAGCCGGGCTATGCCCACGCTACTGAAATATCTCACACCGAAAATCTACGGCGAAATGCTCGTAGACCGACACATTCTCTCGCCCTTCAACCGCCGCAACCGCCGCTTCTACCGCTACCGCGTAAGTCTGCATTCGCTGAGCACAGCCACCGTGAAGTTTGTGCCGAAGCTGAAAAGCACGCAGCTCGTGCGCGGATGGGCACGGGTTGACATCGTGACGGGGCGCGTGGTGGAGACGGAATTCGACGGCGAATACGACATGGTGCGCTTCCACACCGAGCTGCACATGGGCGACAAGGGACGCGAATCGCTGCTTCCCAAGAAGTGCAGCCTCAACGCCCGGTTCCTTTTTCTGGGCAACGACATCACGGCAGAATACGTCAGCGTGTTCGGACTGCCCGCCCCCGCGGCACCGCGCGACACCGCGATTGCCGACACCACTGTGCTTGCCTCCGTGCGGCCCATGCCTCTCACCAGCCACGAGCAATTGCTCTTTGCGCAGCAAGAAACGCCTGCCGACACCACCGCAGCGGCCGCAGCACGCACGAAGGGCACACGCCGCACGCTCGCAGAGCGTATGTGGGACAACGTGGGCAAGAAACTGCTCGACCGCATACGCACCGACCTGGGGCCGCGAAACCAGGGTTATTTCCGCATCGACCCCATTCTCAACCCGCTCTATCTGAGCTACAGCAGCCGCAGGGGAATAACCTACAAGATTGGAATGCGCGGCGACTACCACCTGTCAGACAACTCGCTCATTGAATGGCGCTTCAAGGGCGGCTACTCGTTCAAGCAGCGACAGTTCTACTTCACGCTGCCCGTGACGTGGCACTTCGACCATCGCCACGAGGGATATGTGCGTGCCGAGTGGGGCAACGGCAACCGAATAACCAACTCCACCGTGGCCGACGCCATAAAACACGAGCGTGCCGACTCGATAGACTGGGACGCGATGAACCTTAACTACTTCCGCAACTACTCGCTGAAACTCGCCGCCCACTACAACATAACGCCGCGCGTGGGCATAGAAGTGGGTATGCAGATGCACAACCGCATCGCGGTTGACAAGACGGGGTTCCGTGCCGCCGGCAAGCCCACGTCGTATATTTCGTCGGCACCGACGCTCGGCATAGAGTGGCGGCCGTGGGGACGGCGCGGGGCGGTGTTTGCCTTGGACTACGAACGCAGCGTGCGCGGACTGATGCGGGCCAACATCGAGTATGAGCGGTGCGAGATTGACGGACAGTACACCCACTGGCTGTCGGGCATGAGCGCGCTGCAGATGCGCCTGGGCACGGGATTCTACACGCACAAGAGCGACAACTGGATATTCCTCGACTACACCAATTTCCACGAACGCAACATCCCCGGAGGGTGGAACGACGAATGGGCGTGCGACTTCGAGTTGCTCGGCAGCAACTGGTATAACGCCTCCGAATACTACGTGCGCACCAACCTCACCTACGAAACGCCGCTGCTCGCGCTCTCGTGGCTGCCCATAGCGGGACGCTTGATAGAGAAGGAGCGCGTCTACATAAACATTCTCTCGGTGAGGCGGCTGCACCCTTATGTGGAATATGGCTACGGCTTCACCACACGCCTGTTTTCGGTGGCCGCATTTCTCGCGCAGAAGAACGGGCGCTTCGACGGATTCACCTGCCGCCTGGGCATCGAACTGTTCCGCAAATGGTAGCGACAAGGGGCTTAAAGCGCGCATCAGGGTTAAATAAACTTTATTTTCTTTGCATTGTGACCTTATTGGCGTAACTTTGCAACAACGCGGCCACGTGCCGCAGAACGGCGCAGCGCAGAGGCCGCGAGGCACGGCAGCGCACTTACACCTACACTTTGATGAACAACATTAAGAACATTATCTTCGACATGGGAGGCGTGCTCGTCGACCTCGACCCGCACCGCTGCATCGATGCCTTCGGCAAGATAGGATGCCGGCAGATAGCCGACTATGTGGAAGAACACCGCACCGAAGACCTCTTCTACGACATAGAAACGGGACGCACCACGCAGCAACAGTTCTGCCAGGAGGTGCGCAGGATAACCGGCACCGATGCCGCCGACACCGAAATAGTGTGGGCATGGAACCAACTGCTTGCCGGGATAGCCGACGAGAAGAAGGCGCGCCTCATAGAACTGGGGCACAGCTACCGCCTTTTTCTGCTGAGCAACACCAACATTATGCACTGGGAGAAATGCCGCGACGACTTCTTTCCCTACAAGGGGCACACCGCCGACGACTATTTCACGCAGATTTTCCTTTCATACGAGATGCACAAGGCGAAGCCTAACGCCGACATATTCGGTCAGGCACTGCACGACGCGGGCATAAACGCTGCCGAAACATTGTTCGTGGACGACTCGGCCGACAACTGCTCGGCGGCACGGCAACTCGGAATAAACACCTTACACGAAACTACGGGCACCGACTGGATGCGACTGCTGCAACCTGCGCGCCCCACCACCAACGACCAGAGATGAACACCATACGACTGAACGACTCGACACCCCTGCCGCCGCCGTGCGTGGCCACGATAGGATTTTTCGACGGAGTGCACCTCGGCCATCGTTTTCTCATAAGCCGCGTGACCGACGAAGCACGACACGCCGCGATGCAATCAACCGTGATAACCTTCGACCGTCACCCACGGCAGGTGGTTGACACGGGCTACATGCCGCAGCTGCTCACCACGCTCGACATGAAACTGCTGCACCTTTCGCACACCGGAGTGGACAACACCGTGGTGCTGCCGTTTGATAGGCAGATGGCGGCAATGACCGCACACGACTTCATGCGAACCGTGCTGCGCGACCGGCTCAACGTGCGCCGCCTCATAATTGGCTACGACAACCGCTTCGGGCACAACCGCGCCGAGGGTTTCAGCGACTATGCTGCCTACGGACGCGAACTGGGCATCGAGGTGGAATGTGCCGAGGCCGCCGACGTGGAAGGCACACGCGTGTCGTCGTCGGTGATAAGACGGCTGCTCGGCGAGGGCAAGATTGAGGAGGCAAACCAATGCCTCGGCTATGCCTACGCCATAACGGGGCGCGTGAAGGAGGGCTTCCGCGAAGGACGGCGCATGGGATTTCCCACGGCCAACATCGACCCGTGCGAACAGCTCGTGCCTGCCTGCGGAGTGTATGCCACAAGGGTGCGCACCGAAGGCACGGTGACAATGCGCCGTGCAATGACCAACATCGGGCTGTGCCCAACATTCCACCGCGACCGGGTGACAATCGAAACCAACATCTTCGGCTTCTCCGACGACATTTACGGCACGCAACTCACCGTGGCTTTCGAGCACCGCATACGCGGCGAACAACGCTTCGGCAGCGAGGAAGAACTCGGCACCCAGCTCGCACACGACCGCGAAGAGGCCATGCGGCTGCTTTCGGCCGAAGACTGAAAGAGAACTATACAAGAAGCAATATGACAAGACAAGAATACCGCCCCTACCTCGACTCCGTATGGTATGTCGTGGTGTTTCTCATGATGCAGACCGTGGTGTTTGCAGCGGCAATGCTCATCAGCGGTAAAAAGGATTTGTCGGCCGATGCCAACATAGCAGCAATCTCGCTTTACAGCATTGCAGCCACGGCCCTGTTTGTGTGGCGGCGGTGGACTCCGTTCAACCGCGACTATGCATCAACACGCCCGTGGTTTGCACTGTTCTGGGTGGCTTGCGCCGCCATAGGCACCATAGCCCCGACATCAATCATAACCGAAGCACTTGAAAACTGCACCGGCGCAAACCGCGACTACACGCAGATATTCACTAAGGTAATGAGCCACGACATGGGATATTTGGCCATAGGCATTCTCGCCCCCATAGCCGAAGAGGCCGTGTTTCGCGGAGCTTTGCTGCGGCGGTTGCTCAATGCAGGGGCAGGCAAGTCGCCGTGGATTGCCATAACGGTGTCGGCCCTGGTGTTCGGGGTGGTGCACGGAAACATAGCCCAAGGCACTCACGCATTCACGGTGGGCCTGCTTCTGGGATGGATGTACAGCCGCACACACAGCATCTTGCCCGGACTGGTGCTGCACTGGGCCAACAACACCATAGCATTCGCGGTTTACAAGGCCCGACCCGAAATGGGCGACATGACCATAAGCCAACTCTATGGCGGCGACCCGTGGCGCATCGGCATGACGGCGGCTCTGTCGCTCATGATACTCGCCGCCGCAATCTACCAGCTCAACATGCGGCTTCACGCGCCCGGAGAGCATAGACAAGGGCGCAAGAAAACAAGGAAAAACACAGAAAGATGATTACAACCGACGCAAAAGACATAACCATTGATCACGTGCTGCGGCTCTTCGAAGGGCCGCGCGTGGACAAGGACATGGTTATTCTCGACGACATAATAACACAGACAATGACAAAAGACCCGCGACGCATGCAGTGTCTGCTCGTGGGCATGTGCCTCGAAGGCGAGGCATCGCTTTATATCGACAGCATGAAACGCGAGGTGAAGCCGGGCGACATTGTGATAATAGGCCGCGAAAGAGTGGTGAGCGACGGCGTGAAAAGCCCCGACTGCAAGGGCATAGGCATTCTCATTTCCTACGACTTCTTCAAGGAAACGGTGAAAAGCGTGCACGCCCTGTCGTCGCTTTTCCTTTTTGCCCGCAACCACCCGGTGTTCCACATGGAGCCCACACGGGCCGACTTCATACGCGACACCTACGACCGTTTGCGGCTCAAGATAACCCAAACCAACCACCACTACCGCCGCGACATAGCCCAGTCGCTGTTTCTCACGATGATTTTCGAGCTGAGCGACACCATCTGGCAGATGAGCGCCGACAACGACCCGTGCCGCACACGGGCCGAAAAGATATTCACCGACTTCATCGAACTGCTCGAACGCAACTTCGTTACCGAACGCCGCGTGGGATGGTATTCGCAGCAACTGTGCATCTCGCCCAAGTATCTTTCGGAAACAATAAAGGCAGTGAGCCACTACACTCCCAACGAATGGATTGACAACTACGTGACAATGGAGCTGCGCATGCGCCTGAGCAACACCACGAAAAGCATAAAGGAGATTGCCCACGACATGAATTTCTCAAACCAGTCGTTTCTCGGTAAATACTTCAAGGAGCACACGGGCGAGTCGCCGTCGAAGTTCCGCCGGACGCAATCGCTACTCCGCCGCACCGAACTCTGACGTGTAGGCCTGCGCCACGGCGCACAGTTCGTCATACCATTCGCGCCCGAAACGCCTCACGAGCGGCCCTTCGAGAAAACGGTAGACGGGCAGTTTCAGCTCCCTACCCTTCTTCACGGCATCGCGGCACACGTCCCATCGGTTGTAGTTGAGCGCGGTGATGCCTCCGCCGAAACGCTTCTCGCGTATGGGATAGAGCGCGCAGCTTATTGGCTTGCAGAATTCGGCAAGCCCTGAACGGTAGGCTTTTTCGAGCGCACAAAGGCAACATCCGTTGTCGTAGCAGGTGAACACGCAGTCTTTTCCGCCCACAATGCTTGTCACAAGATCGCCGTCGCGGTCGGTATAGGCCACTCCCTGGCGGTCAACAACCGCCTGAGCCTGCGCCGACATGTCGCCCCACACGGCATCGAGAGTGCCTTCAATCGCGCCTATTTCGTC
This sequence comes from Lachnospiraceae bacterium, assembly GCA_963654815.1. Taxonomy (GTDB): domain Bacteria; phylum Bacteroidota; class Bacteroidia; order Bacteroidales; family Bacteroidaceae; genus Prevotella. Next base: position 6,370 of record CAVKCP010000125.1, read on the forward strand.
GAGCGTAACGGGCGCACCGGCATCGCCCTCAACACAACAGATGCCTTTGCAGGCATCGAGGTCGCAGCAGAAACACTCGGTGATGATGTCGCTCGACACAAGGACATCAGAAACTTCAAGTATCATATCTTATTCTTTTTATTTTCAGGTGGGTTCTATAAATTGGCTTTGTCAGAATGCGAGGCTGTTTTCGAAGACAATTTGTCTGCGAGTGAAGGAGTATAGCGGGCTATACGACTGAACGAGCAG
>CAVKCP010000126.1:0-6585 GCA_963654815.1 Lachnospiraceae bacterium
TAAGGGGCGTATATTTCAATATCACAATGAATTATGCGCCCCTTACAGGGGCAAATTTAGTAAAATACATAAACGCAGGGGCAAGCCCCTGCGCTATAATCTGTCGTCCCTACGGGACTTGCCATTTGCAAAGTTTATACCGGACACCAATAATAGTTTTTACACACGACATCAAAAAAATGTGTGTCGGGACAATTCTCAGTCCCGGCACACACCGTAGTATTGTTTGCGTGCCGCTAAGCGGCAGCTGTTTTCATGTCAGGCAAAACCCATCAATAACCTGGGTTCTGCTGGTCGGCAAGCTCGGTATCCGATCCAAGCAATGTCTTGTCGAGCGGCCAGAGGAGCAAGTGCTCATCCTGTGTGGTGCCGTTGAGCACAGGCACGGTTGTTTCTACAAGCTGTCCGTTGATGTCAACCATCCAAGGATTGTTGGCAGTATCAAGTCCATAGCCAAGACATCCCTCGGGTTGGAACACGAAGTGGTCTTTCTGCGTACCGCCCTTCACCGCTGTCAGACGGCGGAGGTTCCACCAGCGCTGTCCTTCGGCAAAGAATTCCTTGTCCCACTCACGCATGATGGCATTCTCGTTCTCGCGGAATGTGCCGGCAGTGAAGCCATACTTGTTGGCATCCCAGTTGCTTCCGTAGGCGCGTTTGCGTATCAAGTCGAGATATTTCTTCACGCCTGCGTTGTCACCGGCGTAGTTGGCGCACTCGGCAGCATACAGATATGCCATTGCAAGACGATAGATAGGCATGTCGACAACCATTTGGTAGTAGGTGCTTCCGCTAGGTATCGACGGGCGGAACTTGCAGACGAACGTTCCGGCCAACTGATGCTTGCCGTCCTTCGGGTCGAAGTTGTCGAGGCGGCTAACGCCACTCTCACGCTCTTCTGTGGTGAGGTTCCACTGCGGATAGAAGCTGTTCACACGGGTATCGTTCGAGTCAAACTGATAGTAGAGCGAGTTCTTGTAGGTGTAACGGCACGGGCCGAAGCTCGACTTGCCCCATATATCGATGTCAGACTTCACGCCAGTGCTTGCGTCGGTCCATGTTCCGAAGCGGTTGGCAACGCCTTTTACGTGTCCCCATCCTTCCTGATCCATGTCGCTCCAATAGTTGTTGTAAGACGAACCAGTGGTTCTTGCCCACAGCAAGTAGGTGGCAGGATAGGTGTAGTAGGTGCCGTCGTTCTCACTACTGTAGCACACGCTGAAGATGTTCTCGTTGTTGTGCGGTGTTGTCCACACGCTGTAGAAGTCGTCTTGCAGTGCGAAGCCGTAGTTGTTGATGACGTTGTTGAAATAGGTAGCAGCCGTGGCCACGTCGGCAGCATTTGCCTGATGGTCGTCGGTAGCAACCTTGCCCGACCAGAGGTAAACCTCGCCTGCGAGCATTTCAGAGGCAGCCTTTGTCCAGTAGTAGTCTTTGCTGGCGCTCTTGTACACATAGTCGGTCTTGCCGAAATATTCCAACGACTTGGCTATGTCGTCCTTTATCTGCTGCAGAGTCTGCTCGGCAGTGCTGCGGCCCTTGTAGAGTTTGGTGGCCTCATACTCACCGAGAATTACGTCGGGATCGGTGCGCAGCACCACTCCGCCATACATTCGGTACATCTGGAAGTAGGAGAATGCACGGTAGCCATAGGCCATTCCGAGCAGACCGTTCTTCACATCGTCGCCCAACACAGTAGTGTTGTTGCAGCGATAGATGAGTTCGTTGATGTTGGCAATGAAGCCGTAGTAGCCGCCGAAGGTTGAGAACTGAGTGTGGTCGGCATCAAAAATGTTCTGTATGACATCACTGTTGATGATACCCGAACCGTCGATTGTGGCCATCTCGAACACACCCGAGCGTATTTCGCCGGCATTAAACAGCACATTCTGCGCATTGCTCGTACGGAACTGGTTGGATATGGCAGTGATGAAACCTTCAAACTCTGTCTGGCTTCCCCAGAACGAATTGGCGCTGAAGTTGTCGATAGGCTCATAGTCGAGGTTGCACGACGTTGTCATCACGCCTGCACCCGCCATAAGACCGATTGCCAATGTCTTTATATATTTGTTCATATCGTAATCTTTGTTTTAATAGTGTGAGTAACCATTGTTTAGAATGTGACATTGAGTCCGAAGAGCAGCGTGCGCGGCAAGTTGTAGGTTCCGCCCCATCCGGCTGTGTTACCACTTGTATATGTGGTGTTGTCGGGCAAAGGTATGGTGCACGACTTGATGTAGCCGAGGTTCTGTCCGGTGATAGAAACCGTTATGCCGTTGCAGGCAATCTTCTGGCAGATGAACTTGGGCAGTGCGTAGGAAAGCGAGAGCTCGCGGCATGCCAGATAGTTTCCGCTCTGTGTGAAGAAGGAGTTGGTGCGGATATAGTTGTCGGTACCGAACTGCGATGCCCAGCAAACGCGCGGATATTTTGCTCCGGGGTTGTCGGGAGTCCATGTGTCGCGCACGGCGTCGTTGAATGCCATGTTGCCCTGACCTTCACCCAGCCAGAAGGCTACGTTGGAGTCGTACACCTGGAAGCCGAAGCCCATGTCGAAACGTGCATAGAGCGAGAGACCCTTCCATGTGAGAGTGGTGTTGAAACCGCCCGTCCACTTCGGAGTAAGGTTGCCGAGCACCTTGCGGTCCTTGGCCTCAACCCAGTTGTCGCCGTTGCGGTCTTCATAGATGAAGTCGCCAGGCATGAGCTGCACGAGGTTGGTGTAGCCAGCTGCGATGAGCTTCTGGCGGCCCGACTCGTTGGCATATACGGCAGAACCGTTGGTCGTGCCGGTGTCAACATAGTCGCCGAGAGCCTCGATGTCAGCCTGCGAACGTGCCATTTTCACAACGCCGTAGCCAACAAACGAACCCGGGGTCTGTCCTTCCTGGTAGCCACCCACATAGTGTGTCTCGTTGCCGTTGCCCGTGTACACCTCTGTACCGCCCTGACGGTTGTTGGTAAGTCCGTTGTCGGGGAGCTTCACGATGGTGTTTTTGTTGTAGGTGATGTTGGCATTGAGAGTCCACTGGAAGTCGCGTATGCGAAGCAAAGTGCTCTGCAAGTCGAATTCGACACCAGCATTGCGGTACTTACCGTTGTTGTATGTCACCGACGAGAAACCGGTTGTCTGCGGCAGACTAAGCGAAGAATACTTGTCCATAGTCAGACGGTTGTAGTAGGTGATGCCCAGATTGAAGCGGTTGTTGAGGAAACCGAGGTCGATACCAACCTCAGCCGTGCGTGTCTTCTCCCACTTCAGGTTGGGGTTAGGCAGTGTGCTCACGCGGTAGCCGTAGTTGCCGTCATACTGGTAGGCACTGTATGCTCCCTGCAGAGTGTAGTAGCCCAGGTAAGAACTGTTGATGGTTGCGTTCAAACCATAGGATGCGCGCAGCTTGGCATAGTTGATGATTTTCTCCATGCCCCACTTCTGCCAGAAGTTTTCCTTGCTGAACACCCAACCGGCCGATACGCCGGGGAATGTGCCCCACTTGTTGTTTACCAGGCGAGAGTAGCCGTCGGCACGGAACGTAGCGGCCACGAGATACTTGTCCATGTAGTCATATTCGGCGCGGCCGAAGTAAGACATGAGAGCTTCCTCGTAGTGATATGAAGATATGCTGCGCGACTGCACCTCAGAATCGTTCTGTGTGAGGTCGAGTTTAGAGAAGTAGCCTGTGGGAGCTCCGTAACCGCTTGCACTGAAGCCACGGTAGCGGCGCTTGTAGAACTCGGTACCGGCCATCACGTTCAAGGTGTGTTTCTCGGCGAACGTATGGTTGAAGTTGGCCACGAGGTTGTAGGTCTGGTCGAAGATGCGTGAGAAGGATGCACTCGTATTGTAGCTGCGGTTCACGCCTGATGTACCATCGGGGTTGACAGCTCCGGCCTGGTTGGTGATGTAAGCGTGGTTGAACGCCTCGTCATACTCCTCGTTGTAGAACCAGCTCATGGTGCCTTTCAGCGTGAGCCCCTTCATGATTGTAGCCGTGAGCGACTGTGTCATAGAGAACTTGTCGCTCTGGTTGTCGCGGTCGAAGTTGCCGCTGTTCACGTTGACGTTCACCGTCGGGTTTCCAGTTCCGTAGAGTTCTTTGCCGTCCTCGTCACGATAGCGCACAAACTTGAAGCCCTGTGCACGGTTCATGAAATACTCCGAGTCGAGGTTAGGATCGTCGTTGAGCCAGTTGGCGCGTGTGTAGTTGAACACAGAGTTCGACTCCAGCCACTTTGTTATCTTGTAGCTGCCGGTGAGGGCGAAGTTGTAGCGTTTGTAGTAAGTGCTCTTCACGAAGCCGTCGGCATCGTAAAGACCAAGACTTGCGTAGTAGCGTCCGCGGTCGTTGCCGCCCGAAATGCTGGCATTGTAGTCCTGTGTGACATAGGGTGTGCGTCCATTCACCTCCAACGGGTCGATGTTGCGGTAGAGGATGTAGTTGTCGCTCACGGGGTCGAGCATCTCCTTCCAACCCTTCTGCAGCAGGTAGGCGTTGTCGTCGGTCTTGCGCAGGATGTTGTAAGACTGTCCCTGCGACAGCTCCGTACGGCCGATACCGCCGGGAACGTTGGTTCCGTAGAGGTTGGAGTTGTAGTTGGCTGCATATTTTCCGCCGGGAAGTGTCCACTCGCAGTTCTGTGTTGCGAGACGGTAGTAGTAGAGATAATCCTCGTCGGAGCACATGTTGTAGCCCATGTCGTAGTAGTTCAAGCCCACCTTGGCGTTGAAGCTCACGTTGGCTTTGCCCTGCTTACCCTGCTTTGTGGTGATGAGAATCACACCGTTACCGGCACGTGCACCATAGAGGGCGGTAGCACCGGCATCCTTAAGGATTTCCATCGACTCGATGTCGTTGGAGTTGATGTCGGCCAGCGAGCTGCGTATCACGCCATCAACGATGATGAGCGGTTCGTTGCTTCCGCCGTCGTAGTTCGATCCACCACGGATTGTGATAGAAGGTGTAGCACTCGGCTTACCGCTTGTGATGTCAACCTTCACACCGGCAACAGCTCCGGCAAGAGCCTGGGCGGGGTTGGCGTTTACACCGACAGAGAGCGTTTTCTCGCTCACCTTGGCGATAGAGTTGGTCACCTTGGCGCGCTTCTGTGCCACGCCATAACCCATTACCACCACTTCGTCGAGCGCGGTAGCGTCTTCTTTCAGTGTGATGGAGAGCGGCGAACCATTGTATTTCACCGTCTGCGAGGTATAGCCTATGTATGATATTTCTATTGTCGAGCCTTTTGGCACGTTGGCAAGGGTGAATTTTCCGTCGATGTCGGTAACGGTACCCATTTTTGAGCCTACGACCTTAACGCTGGCGCCGATTACAGTCTCGCCGTTGCTGTCGAGCACTACGCCCGAACAAGTGCCGTCGGCAGGGGGAGGTAACACTGCCACCGACGACGGTCCGTTAGTCGTGGATGCGAACACACCAAGAGGAGATGCCGTGACAACCATCGCGACAAGTCCCAATTTAAAATTTATATTTTTCATATAGCTCTGCTTACAGGTTTGAAAACTGAGAATTCGCCGTTACTCTGCCTTGGTGGTGAATTCTTTCCAATATAATTGTGCGCTGGTGAACCCGCTCTTGGCACTCGGTTTGGCCTGCGTCGAAATCACATAGTTGGTGCTCGGAGTGAGGCCGGTGAAAGTGTACTGGCATGTGCGGTAGTCGAGTTCCTGCTTCGACACCATCTCTCCAACGTTAGATTTCGTGCCCTTGTAGAGGATGACGATGTAGCCGTCGCAGTTGTCGTTGGGCACAAGTGTCCAAATGGGCGTAACCGTAGTGGCGGTGTACTGGCAGGAATTGATGGCCACGGGGCCCATCACCTTCTCGTCGTCGTCGCCGCACGACGTAAGCACCAACGATGACACCGAGAGACATAACAACATCATCAGAATGTACTTGAATCTTTTCATAGTTTGAATATATTAATAATTAGATAATAGTTGGATAAATAATACTGAATACTGCAGGCCTTTTTTTGCCTAAAATATAAGTTACACGGTTTTTTCACGCGTAGTTTTGTCGCTTTTTTATACAAGCGCGCACTGGTTTTATAAATGATTTAACCAATCACATCTGCAAAGATAGACAAATTTAATTAAATCACAATAAAAACGTAAAAAAAATGAAGCGGAATGTTATTTTTTCATATTTTATACGCCTTTTAACAAGATGAGCATCACGCAAAGCCCGTCAACGCACGCCAAACCACTCTTTCTGTACGCCCGTTTTTGCGCTTCAAAGTGATGTAAGCAAACGGCGAGAAACAAGCCATGCGGGTAGAGTGTTCAAAATCAGATTAAAAATGTGCAGAATTTTATATTGATATAAATTTATAATCATTTTATTATCAGGAAAGATTTGGTAATTAAAGCCCTGAAAGGGCGTCACGACCGTAGCCCAGGGTGAGGACGGAGCGAAGCTACGGACGTAACCCTGGGTTTTCATGGCCATAGCAACGGTTGGCCTGTAAGGTCAACACACACCTAATTGATTGTGCTGACCTTACAGGCCATCCGTGAAAACCAACCGTTTACCCAGGGTTACACCGCTTCACTACGTTCCGCGG
>CAVKCP010000127.1:0-6527 GCA_963654815.1 Lachnospiraceae bacterium
AACAGCCAATACATTACATTGAATATCATTCCTCCAACGGCTATGGCTCCTATATAGGCTTCCGAGCCAAGATGCCCCACTATCGCCACGTCAACAAGCCCCAACAAAGGAACTGTAATGTTGCTTACTATAGCAGGAAGAGCTATATGTAATATTTGTCTGTTTAATGCTGTCATTATGAGATATATGGTTTCATAAAGTCGCAAAATTACGAAAATCTGCAGAGATGCTATCAAAAGTTCATCTGCGAAGTTAGGCAAAACTTTCGAGAAACTACTCTTGGAAATACTTTTTGTATATGACGATACAAAGAAAGATAAATTTCAGTCAAATGGAACGCTACGGCATCCATTGCGAGCAAGACCTACAGAACGAATTCCAACCGTGGCCGTGCTAGTATTTGGCAAAGGTGATAATGAAGGAATTTACAAAAATTGAGGGCAGCCAATAAACTGCCCTCAACCAACACAAAAACTAAACTAGACTTAACTAAGCTAATTTGGGACTTTCGCAAGCCCCCAATTATCGTTTGCAAATATAGTTATTTTATTTCGAATGTATTTCATATTGGTTCAAGAAAACCCTTAATTGTTGTAAAAAAAAAAAAACAGAGCTTAAAACAAGGCTTTTATGCTTTTATTTACAAGACAATTGTCCAATATTGTCATGGCTGCCATGGCCTCAACAATGGGCACTGCACGCGGAAGTACGCACGGATCGTGGCGCCCGCGAGCCTCCATTATTGCTTCATTTCCGTCGGTATCGACGGTGGACTGAGGCTTCAATATTGTTGCCACGGGTTTGAAAGCCACGCGGAAATAGATGTCTTCGCCGTTGCTTATGCCGCCCTGTATGCCACCACTGTGGTTTGTGAGCGTATGCACCTTGCCTCCCTCGGCGGTGAAGATGTCGTTCTGCTGGCTTCCGCGCATATCCATACAGTCGAACCCCTCGCCATATTCAAATCCCTTTGCCGCATTGATGCTGAGCATTGCAGCCCCGAGTTGTGCATGAAGCTTGCCGAATTCGGGTTCGCCCAAACCTGCCGGACATCCCTTCACCACACACGTTATCACTCCGCCTATGGTGTCGCCGTCGGCCTTTACACGGCTTATGAGTTGCTGCATGAGTTCGGCTTTCTCCGGGTCGGGGCAGCGCACGGCATTCTTTTCGGCCCCATCTATATTATATGTATGGTAGTCGCGGTCGAGCGCGATGTTGCCCACGCGCGACGTGTAAGCCTGCACCGTGATGCCGAGTCGGCGCAACACGAGCTTGGCAAGCGCACCACCCACACACCGGGCTATGGTGATGCGTGCCGAAGAACGCCCTCCGCCGCGATGGTCGCGTATGCCGTATTTCTCGAAATAGGTGTAGTCGGCATGCGACGGACGGAACAGTCGGGCGAGATTGTCGTAGTCTGACGAATGCTGGTTGGTGTTGCGCACGATGAAACCAATGGGTGCCCCCGTAGATTTCCCGCCGAACACGCCGCTCAGCAGCTCCACTTTGTCGGGCTCGTTGCGGCTTGTCGTAATGCTGCTTTGCCCTGGACGTCGGCGGTTGAGTTCGCTTTGCACGAAATCCAAGTCAACGTCCACGCCCGGAGGCATGCCGTCAACCACGCCGCCGACGGCTGTGCCGTGGCTCTCGCCAAACGTTGTGAGTGTGAAAAGAGTTCCGAATGTGTTGCGCATGTCAGTAAATTGTTTTAGGCGGGTTATATAAATTGGCTTTGTCAGATTGCGATGCTGTTTTCTTGGACAATTTGTCTGCGAGTGAAGAAGTATAGCGGGCTATACGACTGAACGAGCAGACGGATTGGACCGAAAAGAGACCGCAAGATGACAAAGCGCAACCCGTTATATTATTTCTTTGTTTTGCGGTGGGAATTTATAGAACCCACCTTTAGTGACAACCGCCGCAATGTCCGCAGCCGCCGTCGTGTTTCTCGCCATCCTTCTTGCCGTCGTGGCCGCAGCTGCCGCCGCAGTTGCCGCAACCGCCGCTGCAACCGCCGTTCAGGTGGTTTACAAGACTCTGTATCTCGTCGCTGGTGGCAGTGCGGTTTTCAAGCACCTTGCCCGCAAAGTTGAGCGTTTTGCCTGCAAGGGGCGAGTTGAGGTCGATGCGCACCTTGTCGGTTCCGATTTCAAGCACCACTCCCATGAAGCGGTTGCCGTCCTCGTTCTGCAACGGAACGGTAGCCCCCACAAAGATGTTCTCCTTGTCGAAGTGTCCGTCAACCGAGAATATTTCCTTGTCAAGACTTATCACGCGGCGTTCGTCGCGGTCGCCGAAGGCTTCTTCCTTGCCGAGGTTGAAGTCGAACTCCTCGCCGGCAGCGAGTGTCTCGACGGCTTTTTCGAAGGCATCGAGTGCTATACCGAAGCCTGTGATGAACACGAACGGGCGATCGGCGCTAGTCTGTTCAACGAGTTCTTTATTGCCGTCGGCCACCGAATACAGACGGTAGTCCACCGCGATGTATTTGTTTTCTGTCTTTTCCATTGTGTGATTGTTTGTATATTTTTCAGTCGTTTTGTGCAAAGGTAGTGCAAATTATCGAGAAACCGTGCAGCGGCGGCAACCTATGTGGCATTTAGTGCCGAAGAACGGAGCGGTGAACACGCCACCGGGCAGTGCCAAACCGCAATGCGGCCACTATTGCCACAAAATGTGCCGAGTACTTGCCGCACAATGAGAAATGCGCTAAATTTGCAATGCGCAACGGTTGCGCACAGAAAAAACACATACAACATTTATGAAAAGAACCGTTTTTCTCCTGATCGCCATGTGCCTCATGGCAACATCGGCAGCAGTGCATGCCCAGACAGCGTGGCGGAAGATGTCGCCCGGAGCGCGTCGCCTCGCCCAGCAACAGTCGCGTGCCGCGAAAGCAAATCCGGCACGCATGCCAAGCAAAGCGAACCAATCGGTGTGCGCATTTGTGCGTGTGGCCAATGGCGGCAGCGGTGTTTTCGATGCGTCGGGAGCCAAGCCACTGGCACAGTTTGGCGACATATTCATTGCCGACGTGCCTCTTGACGGCATCGAGCACCTTGCCGCCGACCGCCGCGTGAGCCGCATAGAGATTGAACGCGGTTCGCGCCCTACGCTCGACTCCATTGCCTTCTTCACACATTCCTACCCCGTGCACAACGGCGAGGGACTGCCGCAGGCATTCACCGGGCGCGGCGTGGTTATGGGAGTAATGGATGTTGGCTTCGACCTCACCCACCCCACATTCCGCGACCCCGATACCGGTGCGTGCCGCATAAGCCGCTTTTGGGATTTCCTCTCCACCGACACGGCCGAGAGCCACATGTATGTGGGGGCTGAATACATAGGTGCCGAGGCCGTGGAGCAGTATGCCCACTCGCGCGATGCGGCCAAGATATACCACGGCACACACACCCTCGGCATAGCGGCGGGCAACGGCTGCGGCACCATATACCGCGGTATGGCACCCGAAAGCGACATCTGCCTGGTGAGCAACGCCGTGAACGACGACGTGGAATACATCGACACTGCCGACTACTACAAATACACTTATGCCACCGATGCACTCGGTTTCAAATACATATTCGACTATGCCGCAAGCGTGGGAAAGCCTTGCGTGATTTCGTTCAGCGAGGGATCGGAGCAGGATTTGCGCGGCGACGACATATTATATTATACTGTTCTTGAACGCATGACCGGTCCGGGACGCATCATAGTGTCGTCGGCCGGCAACGCCGGAATGCGAAACACCTACATGGAGAAGTCGGCCGAATGTGCGCGTGCAGGCTCGTTTCTGTCGGCATGGGGCAACACGTTGGCCTTCACTATGAAGTCGGCTGGCTCATTCACCGCGCGCATTGTGCTCCACACAGAGCGCGGCGACACTATAACCATGCCGTCGCGGAGCGTGTGCGAAGCTGCCGACTCCACCCTCACCTGCACTATCAATGCCAACGGCACCGACTATAAGATTGTCGTTTCGGCCTACCCTTCATGCTACGACAACAGTGAAACGGTGTACGACATGACCATAACCGGCCCCAAACACATAGGCACCGCCACTCCGTTGTCGCTCGAAATGATCGGCACGGGGGCAAAAGTCGAGATGTTTCACGGCAACACCACCATGGGCACCAACGCCGCCGACCCGTCGCTATGCGCTGCCGAGCCCACACACAGCATAAACTCGCCGTCGAGCGCGCCATGCGTGATTTGCGTGGGAGGCACTGCCTGCCGCCCCGTCTACACCAATGCCGACGGCGAAGAGGTGGTGAGCGTGTGGGGCGAGAGCGGACAACGCGGCAACTACTCGTCGGTAGGCCCCACGTTCGACGGCCGCGTGAAACCCGAAGTAATGGCTCCCGGAGCCAACATAATATCGTCGATGAGCAGCTTCTACATGGAGGCCAAACCCGACGACCGCAATAACATCATTGAGCGGTTTGACTACGGCGGACGCACCTACGGGTGGCTTTCCACCGGCGGCACGTCGATGTCGTCGCCGGCAGTAGGCGGAATCATCGCTTTGTGGTTGCAGGCCAACCCCAATTTGTCGCCCGACGACATTCGCGGAGTGTTTGCACGCACATGCACACCATGCGGCGACTATGGCGAAACGCCCAACAACTATTGTGGCTACGGGCAGATTGACGCCTATGCCGGACTGATCGACGTGATCGGGCTCGCCTCGGTGCACGGCATTTCGCGCAGCAACCCGCACGAAGTGAAGGTGCGTCTGATAGACGGCAACCGCCTGTCGGTGCAATTCAACCAAGCCACACAAAGCGACGTGCCCTTGCAAATATACGACACGGCAGGGCGCACCGTGGCAAGGCGCACCCTAACAAAGGGCGACACACATTATATAATAGGCATCGGCACGCTGCCCTCCGGCATCTATGCCGTGCAGGTTGACGGTGCAGCAACGGGCACCTGCGGTTCGGTATTGATAAGGAAATAAAGGCAACAGAAGCGAGAAAAACACGTTTTTTCTTCTCGCTCTTATCAAATTTGCATACTTTTGCAGCCGAAAACAGAACCGTGCCGGTGCAACACACAAGCTGCCGGCACTTTAATTCGGCAACAACACTATTAATATTATGCGTAAAATAAAATTCATTTTGGTTTCAATCGCAGCCGCTCTGTTTGTGGCTTGCGGCACAACACGCACCGTGCCCATCACGGGGCGCAAGCAAAACATCCTCGTTTCCGACGAACAGGTGCTCAGTTTGAGCAACCAGGAGTATGCCACCTACATGAAATCGGCAAAGCTCTCGACCAACTCCACCAACACCGCAATGGTGAAGCGTGTGGGACAGAAGCTCGCCACCGCCGTTGAGAAATACCTCAACGAGCACAATCTGCAAAGCGAGGCTAAGGAATTCAGTTGGGAGTTCAACCTCGTGCAGGACAATTCGGCCAACGCCTTCTGCATGCCCGGCGGCAAAATCGTGGTTTATGAGGGTCTGTTGCCCTACACCCAGAACGAGGCTTCGCTCGCCATCGTGCTCGGACATGAGATTGCCCACGCCGTGGCAAAGCACTCCGCCGAACAGATGAGCAAGCAGATAAAGAACCAATACGGCACACAGATACTCGGACAGGTGCTCAATGCCGCCGGAGTGAGCTCGGGAACAACACAGATAGCACAAATCATTGCGCAGAAAGGATTGCAGTTCCGCAGTTTGAAATACTCGCGCGACAACGAGAGCGAAGCCGACCACATGGGCCTCATCTTTGCTGCCATGGCCGGCTACGACCCCAATGTGGCAGTGAGTTTCTGGGAGCGCATGTCGCAAGGAAGCAGCAACAGCGGTTCCGACATGTTCAGCGACCACCCGTCGGATGCCAAGCGTATAGCTGCAATAAAGCAGGAATTGCCCGAGGCTCTCACCTACTACAAGCCCGCAACCACGCAGACTACCACCAAGAAGACGACTTCCACGAAAAAGACTACCACTACTTCGAAGAAGACAACAACCACAAAGAAAAAGACCACCACTACAAAAAAGAAATAAGTCTGCCTTGAATGCAGCACACACGCTGCCGCACGGCAAGCTTAAGACATAACGGCCACCCGCCACTTTACAACGTGCGGGTGGCCGTTTTTGTTTTCTTCACGCCACACCAAGGCTAAATGCCAAGTCAAAGAGGCTTTGCATGCACACCCGGCAAGCATTGCCTGCCGTCGTGCGGCGTATGATGCACACTCGTGCAGCGCATGCGACACACACGTGCACCGTATGCCGCACGCCGCCGCAACACGCCGCCGATGTCGCTGCCAGGCTTTTATGCAAAGACATCCTTAGGGTAGAGTGTTCAAAACTGGATTAAGAAATATTGGTGTCCGGTTAAAAACTTAGCAACAGGCAAGTCCCGTAGGGACGACAGATTATAGCGCAGGGGCTTGCCCCTGTGTTTATTGTTTTCAACAAAGTTGCCCCTGTAGGGGGCGCATAATTCATTGACAGGTTGAAATATGCGCCCCCTACAGGGGCAAAATAATGTGTCACTGTGAGAGATAG
>CAVKCP010000128.1:0-6496 GCA_963654815.1 Lachnospiraceae bacterium
AAGCCCCTGCGCTATAATCTGTCGTCCCTACGGGACTTGCCGGTTGCAAAGTTTTAACCGGACACCAATAAGACGAAATGAATTTTTGCTTGTGTTCGCCCTCTTCGAGGACGATTATAAAGTAGACTTCTTAATCCGCAGGCTCCCTACGGTCACCTGCGGTTATGCACATTGGCCGTCTTCGACGACCTGTTGTAGGAAAGATTCGTTTGTTTCCTTTTTACACCAATTCTTGGGATATAATGTCGGTTTCGCATGCTTGTGTGCGGTTGAGGCCGCATCAGCGCAACATCTTCGCCTTGCCGAAAATGTAGGCAAGGCGTGTCTTGTCGAGGGAAAGGGCTATTGCGAGACCGCCGCCTATGCCCAACGCTACGGTGAAAGCGGCATGTGCGAGACCGGTAGGGTCGAAACCGAAAAGCGGCAGCATAAATTTCGCTGCCATGGTGAATATGGGGTGGAAGATGTAAATGGGCAAGGTGTTGCGCCCTATATACTCGGCCGTGCGCCTGACGGCACGCCCCGACAGTTCGTAGAGCCGTGTGCAGAGACTGAAAAAGCAGAACACTGCGCCGAAAACCCACAGCGTGCTCCAGTCGTGCATGCCGTTGAAGGCAAGGAAAAAGCCGAACGGCACAGCGGCAAGCAGACTTCCTTGGCTCACGCGCGAGAAGTCGCCCACGCCCCAACGTATTGCAACGCCAGTGAAATAATAGGCAGCATTGTTAAGACTGAGAAACGGGGTGAACTGCGATGTGCACACCATCAGCGTGGCAAAGGCGCACAGGCGCGTGGCAACGCTGCACCGCGCGAGCCCACGGAAGGCGATGTAGTAGATCGCGCCGCACACCGTCATGGCATGCAAAAACCAGTAAGGGCCTATGGACTGTATAAATAATGTGTGGCAAACGGTGGGCAGGTCGAAATGGTCAATGCCGTCTCTCACGGGCAGGCGGAGTGACAGAATCATGTAGCCAGTGACCATTATGGTGTAGGGAAGAATGATGCGCCACAGATATTTGGCGTAGGCGGCCACGGGTTTGGCGGTGTTTACGAGATAACCCGTTATCACGAGAAACGCAGGCATGATGAATGCGAGTATCGCACTCTTTGTGGCCGGATAGAGATTGCCGAAATGTACGATGTGGATGAGTATGACAAGGGCTATGAGTACGGCACGCATGAAATCAATCTGCGCGTAGTGTTTCGTGGTGGTGTGGTTTGTGTTCATGTGGCTTGTGTCTTGTTTTGGCGGGTGGCGTGCATTGCGCCGTTGAGGCTTTGGGCTATGGCTTTGCCCCAAGCACTTTTCTCTTTATCATAAAGAAGCCGAGGCGGTGGGTAATGCCCTTCTTGCCGAGCGACCGCAATGTGTAGGTTCCGTCGGGCACCGACGCTATGTTGAGCTGCGAAGTGGAGTAGGGCATGGTGGCGACGATAGTGCCTTGCAGCGTTTCGATTATGGCAAAACCGGCGTCAACAGTCTTGGCTGCGTGGGGCATTTGCAGTGTCTTGCCGTCGCACGGCAGCAAGTCGGGGGCAGGCATGTAGTCGTCTGTGCCAAAATATTGGCCGCTGCACTCTTGCAGTGCAAGGCTTTCGTTGCCGTAACGGTTGGTGGCAGTTATGGCATAGTGGCGTGTTGGGTCGGTGGGCACGGCGAGGCGGCGGCTCTGCGTGCGCGTGACGACGAGGTTGGCAGCATCGTCGGTGTTCACGGGGCAGTCGTGCGAGGAGTAGATGTTGAACATCGTCATGGTCGTGTCGGTGTCGGCGTGCTGCCATTCAAGCATTGTCGTGCCGTTGCCCATGTCCTTGCGGCACAGTGCCGAGGGCATTGATGGCTTGCGGTTGTTTTGCCATGTCATGGGCGGAACAAGTGCGGGGTAGGGACAGAACTGCTTGCTTGCGAAACTGTAAATGCCCTTTGTGTCGTCGGTGAAGAACTTGCTGCGGAAATAGGCGTGCCCCATGCCGTAGGTGCGGAGCACTTCAAGTTCGCGTGTTATGTCGGCAAGCGGCCAGTCTTTTTCCTTCGGCGACATGAAATATATGCCCAGTCCCGGTGTTATCATGCGTCCGTAGCTCTGCTCTTTCCAGTCTATCGCGAACGGATAGAACTGGTTTCCACGGAAATACATCATGGGAAAGAGCTCGTCCATGATCCCATCGCGCAGCCATCCCTGTGCATCCTGGCACACGGTGGTGTAGGCGTTCCACCCGTGGCTCCACTGGCGCGGCAGGTCGTCGGCCTTTCCTATTGGCGAACAGCTCATCTTGACCCACGGTTTAAGTTGCTTGACGCGTCGCGAAATGGCACGCACTATGCGTGTGATGTTGTCGCGCCCCTGCTGCCGCGACACTTTCAGAGTCCATGTTTCGGGATAGCGTATGTAGTCGAGGTGTATGCCGTCGATGTCGTAGTTGGCCGTGATTTCGGCGCAGATGTCGGCAAGGTAGTTGGCCGTCTGGCTGTCTTCGGGACTCATGTAGCCGTCGGCACCTATCTTCTTTATCGTGCGCGGCATCTTTTCCCTAAGCCGTCGGCATCCGGTGGCGTTCCATTTTCCCACAGGAATGGTCACTACCCATGCGTGAAGTTCCATTCCGCGCTTGTGGCACTCGTCGATGGCAAAGCGCAGGGCATCGTAGCCTGGCGACGTTCCGGGTTTGCCCGACAGGCAGCCGTCCCACGGTTCGTAGGCCGAAGGGTAAATCACCGTGCCGCGAATGCGCGTCTGCAAAAGCACGGTGTTGATGTTGGCGCGCTGCAACTTGTCGAGTATTGCGCGCAACTCATCTTTCTGCCGTTCGGCCGAACGCGCCGACTGCGCGTAGGAGTGAGGCCAGTCTATTCCGCCAATGGTGGTGAGCCACACGGCACGCACCTCGTGTTTGGGCTGCGCCAAGGTGGCAATCGTCGTGGCGAAGGCCAATATAAATATGTGTAAAAGCCTCATTCTGTGTTCTGTTTTTTACATGAATGACACAAAGGTAGGCATATTTTTCGGTTTGTCAAATATATTATGTACTTTTGCAAAGCAGTTGGCCGTCTGAAAAACGGCGTGCAACGCAACAGTAATGCACTTAAAAACATTGACTATGAGAAAGAAAATAGCCGCACTGGCAGTGGGTCTGCTCACCGCCATAACAGCAAGCGCACAGTTTGAACAGGGCAAGGCTTATATCGGTGGATCGCTCACCGGGCTTAACCTCAACTATTCGGGCAAGGAACATCTCAACCTCGGCGTGCAGGCGCAGGTCGGATATATGGTGGCCGACGACGTGATGCTGCTTGCCGGGGCTGCCTACAAGCATACCGGAAACGATTTCGATGCAGACTGCTTTTCGGTTGGTGTGGGCGGACGCTACTATATAGAGCAAAACGGTATATACCTTGGTGTGAACTGCAAGTTGCTGCATGCTAACCACGACTACAACGACGTGATGCCCGGAGTTGAGGTGGGCTATTCGTTCTTCCTCAACGGTTCGGTGACGGTGGAGCCCGCCGTCTACTACGACCAGTCGTTTAAAAACCACAGCGATTACTCGGCCATTGGTCTTAAACTCGGTGTAGGCGTGTATCTGTTCAAGAACTAATGGAGGGCACTTATCCTTCGCGGCTGCTTGAAAAGGCCGTTTCCGAATTCTCCAAGTTTCCCGGCATAGGACGCAAGACGGCTTTGAGGCTCGTGTTGCACACGTTGCGCCAGCCGCTGGAAGACGTGGAGGCATTCACAGGCGCGCTCTCGCAGCTGCGCCGCGACGTGAAGTATTGCAGCGTGTGCCATAACATCAGCGATACCGACGTGTGCCCTATCTGCTCCGACACACGCCGCGACGCATCTACAATATGCGTGGTGGAGAACATACGCGACGTGATGGCAGTGGAGAACACGCAGCAGTATCGCGGTCTGTATCATGTGCTCGGCGGAATAATATCGCCCATGGACGGCGTGGGCCCCAACGACATCGCGGTTGACTCGCTCGTTGCACGCGTGGCCGAGGGCGGCATAAAAGAGGTGATACTCGCCCTGAGTTCTACGATGGAAGGCGACACTACCAATTTCTATATATCGCGCAAGCTTGCCGGATACGACGTGGCGTTGAGCGTCATTGCGCGTGGCATATCGGTGGGCGACGAACTGGAATATACCGACGAGGTTACGCTCGGGCGCGCGATACTCAACCGTACGAAAATGACCAATCAACAATGAACAACACACAACATCGCCTCATGGCGGTATTCTGCACTTTCACCGCAATCTCGGCAGCCATTGTAGTGCTCTGCGAGAGCGGACTCTTGCCCGAAGGCGTGCTTAAAACAGCCGACGGAAGCACCGAGTTTGCGGCAGTGGTGGTAATGGAACTGCTGTCAATCTGCGTCATTCCCGTGGCTTTGCGACTCTTTAAATGGAAAGCAGTGGCGCGCCGTGTGGCTACGGCAGAAGGCTTGTTGCGCATGGGCTTGGTGCGTCTGCTCATGCTCTGCGTGCCGATGCTCGCCAATACCGTACTTTATTATATGTATGTCAACGTGGCTTTCGGCTACCTTGGCATTATACTTTTTCTGTGCATGGCATTTGTTCTGCCCACAAAAGAACGCTGTGCCGCAGAGATGTCGGCCGGTGCCGACGAAAACAAACAAGAATAAGCTTTGAAACTATCAATAGTCATTGTCAACTATAACGTCAAGTACTATCTTGAGCAGTGCCTCCTCTCGGTAAGGAAGGCCACCGAAGGTGTGGAATGCGAGGTGTTTGTCGTGGACAACCACTCGCACGACGGATCGGTGGAATTTCTCTCCGGACGTTTCCCCGAGGTGTGCTTCATCAGCAGTAACCATAACCTGGGCTTCTCACGGGCCAACAATGTGGCCATAAGGCAAAGCTCGGGCGACTATGTGTTGCTGCTCAATCCCGACACGATAGTGGCCGAAGAAACCATACGCGAGGTGCTCGCCTTTGCCGATGCACACCCTAAGGCCGGCGGAATTGGCGTGCGGATGCTGCGCACCGACGGCGTTATGGCACTGGAGTCGCGCCGTGGTTTGCCCACACCCATGACCTCGTTCTACAAGATGAGCGGCTTGTGTGCACGTTATCCGCAAAGCCGCCGCTTCGGACGCTATTATCTCAGCTTTCTGCCCACCGACACTCCGGTGCGCATCGAAGTGGTGAGCGGCGCGTTCTTCATGCTTCGCCGCGAGGCAATAGATGCTGTGGGCATGCTCGACGAGGATTATTTCATGTATGGCGAAGACATCGATTTGTCTTACCGACTGCTTAAAGGCGGCTTCGAAAACTGGTATGTGCCGTCGCCCATACTTCATTATAAGGGCGAAAGCACGCACCGTTCGTCGTTCCGCTATGTGCATGTGTTCTACGACGCGATGCTCATCTTCTTCCGGAAACACTACGGCAACCTGAGTCTGATTGTGTCGCTGCCCGTGAAGTGTGCCATATATGCCAAGGCAACAATTGCACTTGTGCGTATGCAGGCTGGCAGAGTGCGCAAGGGAATGGGCTTCTTCAGAGGCCGCAAGTGCGTGTCGCCGCTGTATGTATTTGTTGGTTCGCGCAAGACGGTGGCGCGTTGCCGCCAGCTCGCACGCCGCAAAGGGCTCGACGCACGCTTTGTCGAAGGCGACATGGTGCGTCTGCCCGAAGGCCATCGCAACCTCGATTTGCCGCAGACAACGCCCGTCTACATCGTTTATGACACCGAGGCATATTCCTATACCGACATTTTCAACATCTTTTCTGCCGCTCCTGCCGACAATCTGCGCATCGGCACATATACTCCGAAGACGGGAACGGTTGTTACCGAAGACGAGATTCTTGTATGAGTGACACTCTTCCAAAACTGCACATAAGGGCAATGGAGCCCGAAGACCTCGACTTTCTCTATGAAATGGAGAACGACCGCGACTGTTGGGGAGTGAGCAACACAAGCGTGCCCTACTCTCGTTATGTGCTGCATGAATACATTGCAAGCGCAACCAACGACATATATGCCGACCGGCAGGTGAGGCTCGTGGTTGACAACGACGAGAAAACAATAGTAGGAGTGGTTGATTTGGTGAATTTCAACCCGCAGCACCGCCGCGCCGAAGTGAGCATTGCCGTGAAAAGGGATTTCCGCCGTAAAGGATATGCGGTTTCGACAATGCACCTTATAATGGAGTATGCAGTGAAAATACTGCATCTCAGGCAGCTGTATGCTATCGTTGCCGACAACAACGAAGCCTCGCTCGCATTGTTCAGAAGTCTTGGTTTCATCGATGAAAACCGCCTTAAAGACTGGCTCTACGACGGGGTTGAATACCGGGATGCAATATTATTGCAAAGTTTTTTGTAAAAAATAGGTCTGAAAATTTTAGGGAATGGAATAAAATTTGTACTTTTGCACTCGCTAAGAAAAAACGAGGCGTTTGCAACTGGTGCGTTAGTTCAGTTGGTTAGAATGCCTGCCTGTCACGCAGGAGGTCACGAGT
>CAVKCP010000129.1:0-6437 GCA_963654815.1 Lachnospiraceae bacterium
TTGTCCTCGAAAATAGCCTCGCAATCTGACAAAGCCAATTTATAGAACCCACCTAAAACTATTACAGATCGAGCTTGAACGACACGTTGTGTCGGCGTGCATAGCGCGTCCAGAAGGCGCGGCGGTGGCGCATGGTGGCTTCTATGCACTGCTGAATGTCGAAGCCCCGGCACGAGGCATAGCTCCGCGCCATTGCGACGAAGAAATCCTTTGGACCCCAAAGGCGCGCGAAATTGGCGCATCCGGTCTCCAACGGCACATAGCCAAAGCGCATGCGGTTTATATCCACCACCGAGAAGCGGTATTCGCCGTGCTCCTCGCGCCACAGAATGTTGCCCGGCGAGTAGTCGCGGTGCAGCATTTTCGCCTCGTGCATGCGTGCTGTCATGCGGCCGAGGGCTTCGGCGAGCGGCAAGTACACCTCGGGTGCATCGTCGACAACCTCGTAAAGGCGGCGTTCGTAGGGACATTGCACCGTGACGAGCCACGAAAAGCGCAGCAGTCCGCAGCGGCGTTCTTCGATATATGCCGCCACTTCGGGCGTTTCTATGCCTGCCTTGGCGAGCAATGCGGGATAGATTGCGGCGCGCCTGCCTTTTGGTTGGCGCAGACCGAGCGAATATACGAGTGCATTGAGCGGCGACGGGCAGTGGTAACGCTTCACGTTGAAGAGCCGTCCATCGGGTGCGCGCAGCACCTTTATGAGGTTGCGCCCTGCGTGCAAAGTCTCGCCCTGCGTGAGCATAAGTTCGGGCACCGACTCGAGGAAGCCGCCGATTGCGGCATAAGCAGGATATATTGTTGTTTTCTTACTCATTCTCCAAGCAGTTTTTCATATACCCCGGCCACCTTGGCAGCCGTGTTTGTGTTTTCAAACCGGCGCACCCACTCGCGGCTACGATTTATGCGTGCGGTGCGTTCTGCGCCTTTTTGCAGCGTAATCTTTATTGCCTCGGCCATGCCGTTCACGTCGTCGGGGTTGACATAAAGGCTGTCGGGCCCTCCGGCCTCTTCCAGACACGACCCCGTGCAGGCCACCACCGGCAGACCGCTTTGTATGGCTTCGACTATGGGCAGGCCGAATCCCTCGTAGCGCGAGGGGTAGACAAAGGTCTCGGCCATGTGATATACGGCCGGAAGGAGGTCGTTGCCCACGCCGCTGAGCAGGTGCAGGCGCGGCACAACACCGAGTTTTGCGGCGCGTTGGCGCAGTTTTTCGGCATAGGCGGTGGGGCGTCCCACCACCACAAGGTGCATGTCGGCGGGCAAATGTGTGAGTGCGTCGAGCGCGATCATGGCGTTCTTGCGCTGCTCCACCGTGCCCACGTTGAGGATGTAGCGCGGTGGAAGCTGCAGTTCGAGGCGTGCGCGGCGGCACAATTCGTCGGCCACATGGGGCGTAAATCGCGGTGCGCAGCTTTGGTAAACCACGTCGATGCGCGATTCCTCCACTCCCCCGAGATCCATGATGTCGCGTTTTGTGCACTCGCTAATGGCTATTATGCGATCCGCCTCGCGGCACATGGCGCGGAATTTGAGCCGATAGAAGGCCACATCAATGGGATTGTAGTATTCGGGATGACGCATGAAGATGATGTCGTGCACCGTGGCCACGGCCGGAATTCCGGCCTTACGAAGCCCGAAGGGCAGTTCGCCCGACAATCCGTGGTAGAGTTTCACGCCGTCGTTGGCGAGTTGTCGCGTCACGCCCCAGCTTCGCCACAGAGCCTTTGCCGCCGCCGTGCGTGCATGCAGTGGCAGTGCAAACTCTATGTTTTGGGCTTCGGGCAGCTGAGCTAGGAGTTGTGCGCGCCCCAAGTCGGGCATGTACAGACGCAGACGGCACTGCGGAAGCAATGCCGACATGTCGGCCACGAGCGTGCGGCAGTAGTTGCCCAGCCCCGTGGCATTGCGTGCTATGCGTTTGGCGTCGTAGCCTATAATCAAGTCTTTCATTGTGTTGTGCCTTTCATTTGCGTTCTATCACCTTGCCGTTCTCCACCTTGAAGCGTCGGTCAAACTCCTCGTGGGTGCGTTTCCATCGGTTGTGTGTCCACAGATAATACTGCGGATTGCGGCGTATTGTCTGTTCGAGCATTTCGAAGAAACGCTTCGTCACGAAATTCTCTTCCTCTTTCGAGGCATCGGGCGTGATGAGCTTGAACGTGCAGGTGTATTTTCCCCGGCACGGGCGCTGCATTTCCACGTAGAAAACGGCGTTGCCCATTTTGTGCATTATGCGCTCGCCGCCGGTGAACACGGGCGTGTCGTGGCCCAGAAACGGCAGCCAAAGGTGTATGTTTGCCCACTTCGGGCCCTGGTCGGAGATATATCCGAAGAGGCTTCGCGTGCCTTCCCGGCGCAGAGTGATGAGATGGCGCAGGATGTCTTTCTTTGGAACTGTGATTGAAGAAGCCAGTCGTGAGCGGATGTCGCGGAACAGACGGTCGAACGCTTCGTTGCGCAGCGGGTGATAGATGAGTCCGAACTTGTGTCCCGGCCCGAAGGCGATGCCCACGCACGAGAGCCACTCCCAGTTGCAGTAGTGGCCCAGAATGGCGGCGCAGTCGCGTCCTTCGGCAAAGAACCGTTCCACCTCGCCGGCCCCTACTACGGTGAACCGCCGCCGCAGTTCGGCCTCGCTTATGGTGAGCAACTTCACGGCCTCAACCAGATAGTCGCAGAACCACCGGTAGAACTTGCGCTCAATGCTGCGCAGTTCGGCTTCGCTCTTTTCGGGGAACGACGTGGCGAGGTTGCGCCTCACCACCCCCCGGCGGTAGCGCACCACATGATATACAATCACGAAGCCGCAGTCGGCCAGGCAGTAGAGCAGCCTCATGGGCAGGAGCGACAGTGCGCAGAAGATGAAACGCAGTATCTTGTACATTTTTCGGGATGTTGCTTGTTATTTCTGCATGTCGTGCAGTTTCTTGTAATATCCGCCCAGGGCGATCAGTTCTTGGTGAGTGCCGCGCTCCACGATGCGTCCCTCGTGCATGACGCATATCTCGTCGGCGTTTTTGATTGTGCTGAGCCGGTGGGCTATGGCCACTGTGGTGCGCGTCTTCATGAGCCTTTCGAGCGCGTCCTGCACCAGTCTTTCGCTCTCGGTATCGAGTGCCGAGGTGGCCTCGTCGAGTATAAGTATGGGCGGATTCTTCAATATTGCCCTTGCGATGCTCACCCTTTGCCGCTGACCTCCCGAGAGTCTTCCTCCCCGGTCGCCTATGTTGGTGTCGTAGCCATGTTCCGACTGCATGATGAAGTCGTGTGCGTTGGCAATGCGTGCGGCCTGCTCCACCTCGTCGTCGGTGGCGCTTTCCACGCCGAAGGTGATGTTGCCGCGGAACGAGTCGTTGAAGAGTATGGCCTCCTGGTTTACGTTTCCGATGAGCTGGCGCAGGTCGTTTATGCCGAGGTCTCTCACGTCGGTGCCGTCGATGAGCACCTGTCCCTCCTGCACGTCGTAGTAGCGCGGTATCAAATCAACGAGCGTCGATTTGCCCGAACCGCTTTGTCCCACCAAGGCCACGGTGCGCCCTTTCTCAATCACGAGGTTGATGTCGCGCAGCACCCATTTCTCGCCGTAGCGGAACGATACGTGGCGGAACTCAATCTGCCTCTCAAACGAGTGTATGTGCACCGGCTTTTCCTTCTCCTTAATGGTGTTTTCGGCCATGAGTATCTTGTCTACGCGCTCCATCGAGGCCAGTCCTTTGGGAATGTTGTAGCCTGCCTTCGAGAATTCTTTCAGGGGATTGATTATGGAGTAGAGCATCACGAGATAGTAGATGAACGTTGCTCCCGAGAGCATCTGCCTGTCGAGCACGAGCACTCCGCCCACCCACAGCACGATAACTATGAGCACCGTGCCCAGAAACTCGCTCATGGGGTGGGCCATTTGCTGGCGAATGTTCACGCGTTGCACGGCATCGCGGTAGGCAGTATTGGTGCGTGCAAAGCGCGCGTTCATCTTTTCTTCGGCGCAGAATGCCTTCACTATGCGCAGTCCGCCGAGCGTTTCCTCCACCTGCGACATCGTGTCGCTCCACAGTCCCTGCGCCTTTATCGACCGTTGTTTGAGCTTGCGGCCCACGAAACCCATGAACCATCCGAACACGGGAACGAACACCAGCGTGAACACCGTGAGCTGCCACGAAATCACCAGCAGTGCCACGAAGTAGGAGATGATGAGTATGGGGTTTTTGAACAGCATGTCGAGCGACGACATTATCGAGCTTTCTATTTCCTGCACGTCGCCTGTCATGCGCGCTATTATGTCGCCCTTGCGCTCCTCTGAGAAGAATCCCAGCGGCAGCGACGTTATCTTGCGGTAGAGTTGCTGGCGTATGTCGCGCACAACGCCGGTGCGTATGGGTATTATCGAGGCCGAGGAGAGGAAGTAGGCCGCCGTTTTCAGAAATGTGGCGAAGGCCAGAAACAGTCCGATGAGCAGCAGCGTTGTTGTGGCACCCGTGTCGGCTATGAGTCGCGACACATAGTAGTCGGCATTGTTGGAGAGTGCCTCCTTGAAGTGTTCCACGCTCCACGGCACGAGCTTTGTGGCCGTTGCCGTGCCCTCGGTGCGGAAGAGTATCTGCAGGATGGGTATGAGCGCGGCAAACGAGAAGATGTTGAGCACGGCGGAGAGCACATTGAACACCACCGAGAGCACTATGTATTTCTTGTAGGGCGGCACAAACCGCCTGAGCACTTGCAGGAATTCTTTCATGGTAGGGTTGTTTTCTTTCAGTCAACACATTCGCCGAGCAGCGTTGCACTTGTGCTGCCCGTAATCTTCACCATTACGCGTTGGCCTATGTGGTGGCCGTTCTTGGCAAACACCACGGCCTTGTTTTGCTCGGTGCGTCCCATGAGCTGATCGCGCGAACGCTTTGAGAATCCCTCCACGAGCACCTCGAAGGTTTTGCCCTCGTCAAGTCGGTTCTGTTCGGCCGACACTTCGGTCTGCAGCTTTATAAGCTCGTTCAGGCGTGAAATCTTCACCTCTTCGGGCACGTTGTCTGGCAGATGCTTGGCGGCGTAGGTGCCCGGACGCTCGCTGTATTTGAACATGAAGGCCGAGTCGAAGCGGCATTCGCGCACGAGCGAGAGCGTGAGTGCGTGGTCTTCGGGCGTTTCGTCGTGGTAGCCCACGAATATGTCGGTTGTCAGTCCGCACCCGGGAATGATGCGGCGGATGTCTTCCACCTTCTTCAGATATTCCTCGCGTGTGTACTTGCGGTTCATCAGTTTGAGGATTTTCGACGATCCGCTCTGCGCCGGGAAGTGTATGTGCTTGCACAGATTGGGCTCTTCGGCCACGGCATACAGAATGTCTTCGGTCATGTCCTCGGGGTTCGACGTGGTGAAGCGCACGCGCATTTCGGGCACGCTGCGTGCCACCTTTCTCAGGAGTTCGGCAAACGACACTCCGCCCTCGATGCGCTTTCCGGCCGGGGTGAGCCCATAGCTGTTCACGTTCTGCCCCAGTAGCGTCACCTCCTTGAAGCCCCGGTCGCGCAAGTCGGCCACCTCGCGCAGTATGCTCTCCACGTCGCGCGACCGTTCGCGGCCTCGTGTGTAGGGCACGATGCAGTAGTGGCAGAAGTTGTTGCAGCCTCGCATTATCGACACGAAGCCGCTCACGCGGTTGGTGCCTATGCGCTGCGGCACCACGTCGCGGTAGGTTTCGGTGGTGCTCAGCTCAATGTTGCAGGCGTTGCGTCCGTTCTCGCACTGCGCAATCATGTCGGGCAGGTTGAGATAGGAGTCGGGGCCGCACACGAGGTTGGCGTGGTGATTGTCGATAAGGTCTTCTCTCACGCGCTCGGCCATGCAGCCCAGCACGCCCAGAATGAGGTTGCGTCCCTTCTTCTGTTCGGCATGCAGGGTGTCGAGGCGGTTGTATATCTTGTTTTCAGCGTTCTCGCGAATGGAGCAGGTATTGAGGAATATGGCCTCGGCTTCGGCTTCGTTGTCGCACAGTTCGTAGCCGGCCATCTGCATTATCGATGCCACCACTTCTGAGTCGGCCACGTTCATCTGGCAGCCGTATGTCTCTATGAACAGTTTCTTCATGTGTCTGTCGTGTCTATTTTTATGATAGGTATGATTTATGCAAAGTTAATTAAAATATCGCGAGCAACCGCACCATTGCGGCTTTTTGCGCTCTTTTTGCGCTCGGCAGCACACTTTTCGCGCCCACGGCGCAGGATGACTACCCGAAATCATTTGGTTTCGGGTGTAGAAATTCGCAATGCGCAAGTCAAGATTCGCAACACGCAAGTCCCGTAGGGCAGGGTGTTCAAAATTCATAAAAAAGTAGTCGCAATTTTGTGGTGTTTTGCATACTAAGCCCTGAAAGGGCATAACGATCCTAGCCCAGGGTGAACCGCGGAACGTAGTGAAGCGGTGTAACCCTGGGTAAACGG
>CAVKCP010000130.1:0-6405 GCA_963654815.1 Lachnospiraceae bacterium
GGGAACCTGCGGATTTTGTATCGGATTATAGAATCGTCCTCGAAGAGGGCGAACAATCGCAAACTTTATGCCTTATGAGAATGTTCGCCCTCTTTGAGGATGCCTCCATAATTACCTTTTCGAGTCCGCAGGTTCCCTTCGGTCACCCGCGGTTATGCACATTGGCCGTCTTCGACGACCCGTGCGCATTAAAACTTTGTTTTTTAGTACACCAATAATTTGCCAATGTCGTGCCGGCATTGTATGTCACCGCCACAACAAAAAGGCGGAGCAACCCGTGAAATCGCTTCACAGGTTGCTCCATTCGGGTGATTACGCAATAGGTATGAAATTGTTATGAGGCGTAATCGTCTTTATTCATAAGGCTTTTATGATGCTCTGCGTTTATTCATGTGCCGTTGTTTGCGGCGTGTCTCGGTCGGCGACGTCGCCGCCACCGCCCAAGGCTTGGTATAGGTTAACAGTGCCTTGCAAGAGCGAAAGGCGGTTGGAAGTTTGTGTGAGTTGCGCCGAGAGGAGCGACTGCCGTGCGGTGAGCACCTCGAGATAGGTGTTGTCGCCGTGCTGCATGAGCAGCGTGGTGCTGCGCAGGGCCTTTTGCAGAGCCTCAATCTCGGCGGTTATCGATGCCTCTTTGTCGCGCGCTGTCTGGCATTGGGTGAGCGCGTCGTTCACCTCCTTGCCTGCGTTGAGCAGCGTCTGCGTGAAGGCGAGGTTGGCCTCCTGCATCTGTGCCTTGGCAATGCGCAGCTGCGCCTCGTTTTGTCCGCGTGTGAAGAGCGGCGCGGTGAGCGACCCGAGAGCCGTGGCGAGCCACTTGCCGGGGTTGACAACGAGCGACCCGATCGAGTTGGTCCACCCTATGCTGCCGCTGAGCACGAGCGAGGGATAGAATGCCGAGCGTGCCTGGCCCACGCCATAGAATGCTGCCTCGACGGCATGCTGGGCCATGCGCACGTCGGGACGCGCGGCCAACCGGCACAGAGGCACTCCCGATTGCGGCAGACTGGGCAGCGGCGCGGCATCGAGGTCGGCCGTGGCGTAGTGGCGCGGCGTTTCGCCCATCATGGTGGCGAGGGCGTTTTCGGTTTGCGCCTCCTGCGACTGCAGTTCAAGCACCGAGGTGTGCACCGAGTGCAGCGTGGCCTCCATTTGCGACACTCCGGCCTCGTTGTAGCGTCCGGCCTTCATCAGAGCCTTGACGGTGGTGAGCGTTTCGCGCCACGCATCCTCGGTTTGCTGGGTTATGGTGAGTTGCGACCGCAGCGTGGCGAGGGTGTAGTAGGCGTTGGCCACGTTGGCTATGAGCTGCGAACGCACTGCCTGGCGGTAGTCGCCACTCTTGGCATAGAGTGCCTTGGCCTGCTCCTTGGCGTTGCGCATGCGCCCGAAGATGTCGATTTCCCAGCTCATGGTGAGCGGAATGGAGTAGGTTTTGGTGGCCTTAGCCCCGTCGAAGCTGCTCACCGAACCCTGCGGTGCTATTGCAAACGAGGGCAGGAAGGCGAGCCTTGCGGCCTTGAGCGTGGCGCGGGCCTCATCTATGCGCAGCTGAGCCGACTGGTAGTCGGTGTTCTGCTGCAATCCCCGGTCGATAAGTTGTTGCAGGAGCGGGTCGGTGAAGAGGTCGCGCCAGTCGAGGCCCGCAGTAGAGGCTGTGTCGGCGGCAAAGCCCTCGATTGAGTCGGCCGAGGCGGTGCAGTCGGCCCCGTAGCTGCTTATGGGTCGGCCGAGCACCGAGTCGCCGCAGTATTGCGCCGCATCCACCTGCGACGGATGGTATTTGCTGTATATTCCGCAGCTGCCCAGCGTGAGGGCGAAGGCTGCAAAAAATATTGTATTCTTCATTTCTTTTAGCTTATGGAGTGTTTATGTTTTCACAGTTTTCCGGCATCGGCCTTCTCTTTCTGTGTCTTTACTATCTCGAGCTGCAGTTCGTAGTCGGGGTCTTCGTGATAGGGTTTGCGCACCTTCTCTTGCAGATACTCGAACACCACGAAGAACACCGGCACCACGAAGACGAGTGCTATCGACCCCACAAGGAGGCCTCCCACCACGCCCGTTCCGAGCGAACTGTTGCCGTTGGCGCCTGCTCCGGTGGAGAACATGAGCGGCAGCATGCCGAACACCATGCAGAGCACGGTCATGAGAATGGGGCGCAGACGGGCCTGGGCTGCCGAGAATGCCGAGGCAATGATGCCCATGCCGGCGCGCCGGCGTTCTACCGCATACTCGGTGATGAGGATTGCCGTCTTGGCCAGAAGGCCGATGAGCATGATGATACCGGTTTGCAGATAGATGTTGTTTTCAAGTCCGAAGAGTTTGGCGAAGAGGAAACTGCCCATCAGACCGAACGGCACCGAGAGGATAACTGCCCACGGAATGAGGAAACTCTCGTAGAGGCAAGCCATGATGATGTAGATGAGCACGATGCAGATGCCGTAGATGAAGAGCGTCTTTCCGCCGCCGCTGTTGCCTTCCTCACGCGCCATGCCGCCGTATTCGTAGCCGTAGCCCGAGGGGAGGGTCTGCTCCGACACCTCTTTTATGGCTTTCTGTGCCTCGCCCGAGGAGTAGCCGTCGGCGGCGTTGACGTTGACAGTGATTGAACTGTAGAGGTTGAAGCGGTTTGACACCTGCGGGCCTACGCCGTCGGTGAGGGTGACAAACTCGCTGAGCGGAGCCATGCCGTCGCCGTTGCGCACAAACATGTTGTCGAGCGAGTGCTTGTCGAGGCGGTATTGCGGCGACGACTGTATCATCACACGGTAGACCTTACCAAACTCGTTGTAGTTGCTCACATACGATCCGCCGCAGTAGCTTCCCAGAGCATCGAGAATGGTTGAAGGCGAGATGCCGGCACGCTTGCACTTGGCAGCATCGACATCGACGGCAATCTGTGGGAAGTTCATGTCGTAGGAGGTGTAGGCCACGGCAATTTCGGGGCGTTGGTTAAGGGCGGCGATGAATTTCATCACATACTGGTAGAACACCTTCTTCTCGCCGCCGGTCTTGTCCTGCATGTTGAGCTCAATGGAGTTGCCCATGCCGTAGCCCGGAATCATGGCCGGCTGGAAACAGAACACCTGGGCTTCTTTTATCTTCTCGAAGGAGGCATTGCAGCGCGCCATGACGCTCTCAATGGAGTGTTCTTTGCCCTTGCGTTCCTCCCAACTCTTGAGTTTGGCAATCACCGTGCCGTAGGACGTGCCCTGGCCGGAGAGCATGCCGTAGCCGGCCACCATACTAAAGTGCTGCACTTCGGGCTGGGCTTGCAGAATGTCGGCCACCTGCTCCATAACCTTGTTGGTTTCTTCGAGCGTGTTGCCGGGCGAGGTGCTCACGTTGAGCATCATCACGCCCTGGTCTTCCTGGGGCACGAAACCCGTCTTGGTGGTGCGCAAGAGGAACACGAGCAGCACTACCGACACTGCCAAGCCTGCCCACGACAGCCAACGGTGGTGGAAGAAGAACATCACGCCACGGCGGTATTTGCCCATGAGCGCACCGAAGGCGGCGTTGTAGGCGGCACTCAGGCGGGCGTTGAAGCCTTTCTTTCGGCCGTTTGAAGGTTCGGAACCGCCTTGTCCGCCCTCGGCTCCGGGCTTCATAAGCATGGCGCAGAGTGCCGGGCAGAGCGTGAGGGCCGAAATCATGGAGAGGCCCACCGACGTGGCCATGGTGATGCCGAACTGCGTGTAGAAGATGCCCGAGGTGCCGCCCATGAACGACACGGGGATGAACACGGCCATAAACACGAGGGTGCAGGAGACAACGGCCATGCTCACGTCGTGCAGGGCATCGCGTGTGGCGAGGTAGGGCGAACGGTAGCCCACGTCGAACTTGGCCTGCACGGCCTCGACCACCACAATGGCATCGTCGACCACTGTACCGATGGCGAGCACAAGGGCAAAGAGCGTGAGGATGTTGATGCTGAATCCGGCCACCACAAGGCATGCAAACGTGCCAATGAGAGAGACAATGATTGAAATGGAGGGGATGAGCGTGCTCTTGAAATCGTGCAGGAAGAAGTAGACAACAAGTATCACGAGGATGATGGCTATGACCAGAGTTTCTACCACCTCGTGTATGGATGCGAAGAGGAAGTCGTTGGAACTGTGCATCTGGATGAACTCGCAGCCCTTGGGCAAGGCCTTCGACATCTCGTCGAGCTTGGCCGTTATGGCCTCGTTCACCTCGGTGGCGTTGGCTCCGGCCACCTGGAATGTCATGAAGGTAACGCCGGGGTGCTTGTCAACCTCGCCGTGGAAACTGTAAGACACGCGGCCAAGCTCAACCTCGGCCACATCTTTCAGCCGGAGCACGGTGCCGTCGTCGCCGCTGCGTATAACCATGTTCTTGAACTCTTCGACGCTCTTCAAGCGGCCGTGATATTTGAGGGTGTACTGGAAAGTGTTCTTCGAATTCTCGCCCAAAGCGCCCGTGGGGGCTTCGATGTTCTGCTCGCCGAGCACCTGGGTGACGTCTGACGGTTGCAGACGATACTGTGCCATGATGTCGGGTTTGAGCCAGATGCGCATGCTGTAGGTGTCGCCCAGCTCGAGCACCTCGCCCACTCCGTTGATACGCTTTATCTCGGGCACAACATTGATGTCGAGATAGTTGGCAAGGAAGGTCTCGTCGTATTTGTCGTCCTTGCTCACGAGCGCACCAATTTGCAGGAAGCTGTTCTGCTGTTTCTGCGTGGTTACACCAATCTTAGTAACCTCGGAAGGCAGAAGTCCCTGCGCCTTCGACACGCGGTTCTGCACATTCACGGTGGCCATGTCGGGGTCGGTGCCCTGCTTGAAATATACATTTATCTGCGCCGTGCCCGAGTTGGTGGCCGTGGAGGTGATGTAGAGCATGTTCTCAACACCGTTTATGCTCTCCTCCAAAGGCATTATGACGCTCTTCATCACGGCGTCGGCATCGGCACCGGTGTAGGTTGCCTCGACGCGCACGGTGGGCGGGGCGATGTCGGGATACTGCTCAACCGAGAGGCTGAACAGCGAAATCATGCCCACCATTACTATAAGCACGGCGACGCAAATGGCCATCACCGGGCGTTTAATGAATATGTTGCCTTTCATGTGCGCTTACTTTTGTGATTTAACAGTCTCGCCTTCGTGCACAAGTCCTGCACCGTCGGCCACAATCTCGTCGCCCACGCCGAGGCCTGATGTTACGATATAGCTGCGTCCGTCGTCGATGTTCTCGACACTGACGAGCTGCGACACGGCCTTTCCGCCCACCACCTTATATACGATGCGCTTGTCTTGCTGCTGCACCGTAGCTGCCTGCGGGATTACGATGCACGCCTTGCGGTCAACGGGGATGATGACGTTGCCCGAACCGCCGCTGTTGAGCAGACGCTCGGGGTTGGGAAACACTGCGCGCAGGGTTACGGCTCCGGTCTGGGTGTCGATTACTCCGCTGATGCTCTCTACCCTACCCGTGTGGCCGTACATCGACTGGTCGCCGAGTTGGAGCGATATTTCGGGCATGTTCTTTATGGCGGCATCCTTCGACCCGTACTGGCGCACGAAGGAGAGGAGCTGCTTCTCGGTCATCGAGAAATACACATACATCTCGGAATTGTCGGAAACCGAAGTGAGGGGCTTGGCCATGCTCGGCCCAACGAGCGTGCCCACACGGTAGGGCAACACGCCCACCACGCCGTCGGCCGGACTGCGCACCTCGGTGTAGGAGAGGTTGTTGCGGGCATCCACCACCTGCGCTGCGGCCTGAGCCACCTGCGCCTGGGCGGTGCGGAGGGCATTGGCCGACGTGTTGAGTGTGTAGTCGGACACCACTTTCTGTGTGTGCAGCTCGCGGTTGCTGTCATAAGTGAGCTGGGCGGTGGCAAGTGCGGCCTTTGCCGAGCGTTCGTTGGCAAGCGCAGTGGCCAGCGCGGCGCGGTAGGGCACTTGGTCGATTACGAAAAGTAGCTGTCCCTTGGCCACCTTGTCGCCTTCCTTCACGCACAGACGCTGTATCTTGCCCGACACCTGGGGATAGATGTCGATGTCCTGACGGCCCTGGATGGAGGCCGAATAGGAGGTGGAAAGCGAGAGATCTTGCTTTGACACCTTCATCGTCTTGAAAGAATTCTGTGCTTGCTGTTCCTGTTTTTTCTGATGGCATGAGGATATGCCACATACTACGCAAAGGCAAAGGCCCATGCGTAAAAACAATCTTTTGGAAATCATCATATCTATTGCTTTTTTTGTCGGTGCAAAGTTAAGAAGCAACCGGCACAAAGGGCATGACCATTGGCGCACACTACTTTTCAAAATCGGAACACTTTCGGATTAGGCACAAATGCGTTCGGATATTGAAAATTATTGATGTCCGGTAAAAACTTTGCAACCATCAAGTCCCGTAGGGACGACAGATTATAGC
>CAVKCP010000131.1:0-6329 GCA_963654815.1 Lachnospiraceae bacterium
GATAGGGGCAAGCCCCTATCCTATAATATGCGCCCCTTTCAGGGGCAATGGATAGCAAATCTTATATGTTTTAAGGTGGGTTCTATAAATTGGCTTTGTCAGAATGCGAGGCTGTTTTCGAGGACAATTTGTCTGCGAGTGAAGGAGTATAGCGGGCTATACGACTGAACGAGCAGACGGATTGGACCGAAAAGAGACCGCAAGATGACAAAACGCAACCCGTAATATTAATTTTATGTTTTGCGGTGGGAATTTATAGAACCCACCTTAAGATTATTTCACCACGATTTCGTCGCAGAAAATCCATCCGCCGAAAGTGCTTGGCTTGGCCTTTACGCGTATGTAGCGGGCTGTGGCCGATCCTTTCCACGTGTACATCTCAATCTCAGGCAGATCGGTTTTTGTCGATACATATTCTTTGTCAATGGCGTTGGTGAAGTTTGTTCCGTCGGTGCTGAGCTGCACGGTGTATCTTGACGGGAAGAAAATCTCGGGTCCGCAGCACTGCATGAAGTCGGCCGCCACCGACGAAATCTTTGTAGGTTTGCCGAGGTCGATTGTAACGTCGAAGCAGTCGTCGCCTATGAATCCCTGCCAACCGCCGTCGCCGAAGGCCCAACCGCCGCACTTGCCATCGACGAGCGAAGCGTCGCCTGCCGCGCAGTATTTGTCGTTGTAGGGTTTGTTGTAGGTCACTTTCGCGCCTTTCGCCTTGTTGGCAATGCCCGTTTTTGCTAGTTTGCGCTCGCCGGCCTCGTTCTTTAGGTCGAATGTGTTTACACCGTCTTTGCGCAGCAGTTCAATTTGTTGCAGTGCGCGTTGCCTGAATTCGGGATAGTCTTTGGTCTTTGTGCCGTTCCAACCAATCTCGGCTATGGCTAGAGCGCGCGGGTAGAGCATGGTTTCGGCGTGCTCGCATGTGGGTATGTATTCGGCCCACAGGTTGGCCTGTACGCCCGTTATCAGCTGCCGTTCGTTTTCGGGCAGGTCGCTACCCGGCACATAGGAGTAGACTTTTTCGAGCGGAAGGTAGCCGCCTATTGCCTCGCGCTGGGTGTGAGGGTCGTCCTGGTAGCCGTCAATATAGCAGTAGGCTCCGGGCGAGAGCACCACGTCGTAGCCGTGTTTTATGGCTTCGTGTGCATATTCGGTGCCGCGCCACACCATCACTGTGGTGTTCTTGGCAAGGTTGCCGGCTATCACCTCGTCCCATCCCACGAGCTGTCTGCCGTGTGCGCTGAGGAATTTGCCCATGTGGGCAATGAGATATGCTTGCAGTCCGTCAACATTGTCGATGCCGAGCTCTTTCATCTTCTTCTGGCAGAGCGGGCATGTGGGCCACGATTTCTTGGCGGCCTCGTCGCCGCCCACATGTATGTAGTGCGAGGGGAACACATCCATCACCTCTTTGAGCACGTTCTCTAGAAAGTCGTAGGTGGCCACGCTGCCCGGACAGAAGTCGGCCTGTTTGTAGGGTTCGTGCGTGCACGACAATTCGGGATAGGCTGTGAGCACCTCTTCAGAGTGTCCCGGCATCTCTATTTCGGGCACTATCGTTATGCCGCGTTCGGCTGCATAGGCCACCAACGATCGCAGTTCGTCCTGCGTGTAGTAGCCTCCCTGCGCTCCGGCAGAACCTTCGTCGCAGTAGCGTGCACCGTTGTTGGTCCATTCCTTCCATGTTTGTTCGGGCCGCCATGCAGCGAAGCTGGTGAGCCTGGGGTAGCGTTTTATCTCCATGCGCCATCCTGCTGCATCGGTGAGGTGCAGGTGCAGGCGGTTGAACTTGTAGCGTGCCATTACGTCGATTTGCTTCTTTATGTGGCTGAGAGGGAAGAAATGGCGCGACACGTCGAGCATTATTCCGCGCCATTTGTAGGCCGGTTCGTCGGTTATGTCGCAGCATCCTATGCCTTTTTTCGTGGAGAGTTGGTTTATTGTCTGCCATGCCCGAAGGAATCCTTCGGCCGATGCCGCGCTCACGAGCAGTGTGTCGGGTGTGACATGTATTCTGTAAGCCTCGGGCGATTGTGCTCCGCGCAACGCGGTGAAGCGTGCCACGCGCCGGCCTTGGGCAGTGCCCTGCTCAATTAACTGGCGGGAATAGATGTTTATGGCATCGTTGCCAGCCTCGTTGTCCACCTTTACGGCTTTGTCGGCAGTGTTGAAAAATCCCTTACTTGCGGCCATGCTCTGTGGCTTCGGCAGCAGACTTTGTGCGCCGAGCGGCGCGAACAACAGCGTGAGGGCGGCTGTTGTCAACGTGTAACGTAGGTTTGTCATTGTTGTAGGTTTGCTTGTTTCCCTGGTATCGGGCATTTAAATGTCTTGGGCAAAGGTAGGAATAAAAACCGAGAAAGCCGCATTTTGTGCGGCGTGTTGCAGGCTTATTCCGCACATTATTGGTATTTTTGCAGATGCCGCACGCCGACAGGTTTGCCGTGCGGTGAAGTGTTTACAAAAAAAAAGACTTATGAAAGAATGCAAGAAAAGACTGCGCCGCGTGTTTATGGCGTGCCTTGTGATTATGTTTTTGGCCTTGCCGTCGCAGGTTTCGGCGCAGGACACAGTGCGCCATGAGGTGCTTTTTGAAACAACAATGGGCAACATTCGCGTTGCACTTTATAATGAAACGCCGCTGCACCGCGACAATTTCCTTGCCAATGTGCGCAACAAGGTCTACGACGGTGTGCTGTTTCACCGCGTTATAAGCAACTTTATGATTCAGACCGGCGACACTGCAAGCCGCCATGCACGCCCCGGCGAGGAGTTAGGCGACTCGCCCGAGGCGTTCACCGTGCCTGCCGAGATACGCTATCCGACCATTTTCCACAAGCGCGGTTCGCTTGCCGCCGCCCGCGAGGGCGACGATGTCAACCCTGAACGCAGTTCGTCGTCGATGCAGTTTTACATCGTCTACGGGCGCAGGTTTGACGATGCCATGCTCGACAAGGTGCAGCAGCGGCTCGACGAGCGCGGCACGGGCGTGAAGCTCACCCCCGAGGTGCGCGAGGCTTACCGCCGTTATGGCGGCACCCCGCACTTGGACGGGCAGTACACCGTGTTTGGCGAAGTGGTTGAAGGTCTTGATGTGGTGCGCGACATTCAATGGGTGCCCACCGACAAGGCCGACCGCCCCGTTGACGACGTGCGCATACTCCGGGCTACGGTAATGAAATAGGCGGTTTTTATTTCGCGCCGTCGCTCTTGGCCATGCTGTGCATGTAGGCGCGCGCCAGTCCGCCTTCGCTCGTTTCCTTGTAGAGCGAGGGCAGGTCATGCCCCGTTTGTTTCATCACATTCACCACGCGGTCGAACGACACCGTGTGTGTTCCGTCGGAGAACGACGCATAAAGGTTGGCATCGAGGGCTCGCGTGGCGGCAAAGGCATTGCGCTCTATGCACGGTATCTGCACCAGTCCGCACACCGGGTCGCACGTCATGCCGAGGTGGTGTTCAAGTCCCATCTCGGCGGCATATTCTATTTGCGATGGACTTCCGCCGAAGAGCTGGCACGCTGCGGCTGAGGCCATTGCGCAGGCCACGCCCACTTCGCCCTGGCATCCCACGTCGGCACCCGATATTGAGGCGTTCTGTTTCACCACATTGCCGAATATTCCGGCTGTGGCGAGGGCATGCAGAATGCGTCTGTCGCTGAAATTATGTCCCTTGGCAAGGTGGTAGAGCACTCCGGGCAGCACTCCGCACGAACCGCAGGTGGGCGCGGTGACTATCGTTCCGCCCGACGCATTCTCCTCGCTCACCGACAGGGCATAGGCGTAAACGAGGGCGCGCGACTGCAGGTGCTGCTTGTAGCCGCTTGCCTTTACATAATAGGTGGGACCCTTGCGCGGCAGGTTGAGCGGTCCGGGCAGTGCGCCTTCATGGTCGAGACCGCGTTCAACCGACTCCTTCATCACGTTCCACACCTCGAGCAGATAATCCCATATATCGTTGTCCTCGCATTCGTCAACATATTCCCAGTAGTTGCGGCCATGGTTCTCGCACCATTTCATTATCTCGAGCAATGTGTTCTTGGGATAAACGTCGCGCTTGTCGTCGATCCAACGTGTATGCGGACCCTCAGACAAAGCACCTCCGCCTACGCTGTACACCGTCCACTCGTCGCTTTCGCTGCCATGCTCGTCGCGTGCCACGAAGCGCATTCCGTTGGGGTGGAAGGGCAGAAACACCGCAGGTTGCCAGTCGATGCGCAGCGGTGCAATGGGGCGCAGCACCTCGGTTATGGCCACGTCGGTCATGTGGCCGCGTCCTGTTGCGGCGAGGCTTCCGTAGAGTGTCACCTCGAAACTCTTTGCATCTTGATTGTGTGCGGCAAATATCTGCGCCGCCTTCTGCGGCCCCATCGTGTGGCTGCTCGATGGGCCTTTGCCTATACGGTATAATTCTTTTAGTGATTTCATCTTGTAGTTGTTTTTTAGTGACGGTGAAATCGTCACTTATACAAAATTACTAATAATTTTCTGATAAGGTGAAATCCTCGGGCAGAAACAATGTGATGTTTGTATATGTTTGGCTTTATTGTTCCGTCACCACCTGCCAGTCAATAAGTCCTTTGCCTTGGTTGTCGAGTTCCAAGGCAAGCCCAACGACTTGGCGGCTGTCACCTTTGAATGGTGCGAGATAGTCGCGTGAGGTGATTTGGTTGGCTGCTGCCGTCATGCCACCGTTGTTTTTCAGTTTCAGTTCAATGACATAGATGTAGCGCGATGTCCATGCCACGAGGTCGATGCGGCCACCTGCGAGCATGCGCTCCACTTCAACGCGTAGGCCGATGGCGTTGAGTATGGTGCTGATGATGAGTCGGTAGCGTTCTTCCATGTCCATTGAAGCCAGCTTTTTGTTGCTGTATGGCACGTCGGCGATGAGCGATCGCAGGCATTTCATCGATTCGTCCACATCGCCACGGTTCATCTGCAGTCGCAACAAAGACTGTATAGACACCGTTTCTGATAGATTGCGCATCGTGAGCGCCGGCATGACGACCTTGCTCAGTGCCTGATGCACTTCTTGATTGGGAAATCCCAGTATGTAAGTTCCGTACTCATAACCTTTTATCGTGAGGTAGCCCGATTGGTAGAGAAACAGTTCGGCACCGCCACCTGTTACGTCTGACGTTTGCAGTGTGTCGGCATCAACATAGCATTTGTCAAAATGTTCCAGCCGCAACTCCATGTCCTCGACAAATTTAGGCAACAGCGATGTCGATCCTGATGCAGCCCAGTAGTTGCCCAACTTGCATGTGTTGAGGGCGTTGATGAGGCTGAACGGATTGTAGATGTCGGTCATGTTGTCTTCGCTGAAGTGGTAGCCGTCGTAGTATTCTTTCAGCTTGTCGTGTGTCTGCTGCATCGTCCACTTGTTGGCTTGGGACATTCGCTCAAGTTCGGGCGTGAAGTTCTGTTCAATCTCGTCTTCGGTTATTCCGCACAATGGGGCATATTCGGGATAGAAACTGATGTTGCTGAGGTTGTTCAATACCGAGAAAAGCGATATTTGGGTGAATTTCGTGATGCCCGTGATGAACACGAACTTCTCGTATTTGTCGCAACTCTTCAACACGGCAAACACACTGCGGTAAAGCTCTGTGCACTCCTCGTGGTGCGATGACTTCCATGAATGTTGCAATGGTGAGTCGTATTCGTCGATGAGTATTGCCACTTGCAGTCCAGTCTTCATGTAGGCGGCGGTGATGATATTGCCGAAACGGGTGGTGAGCGATGCCGTTGGCTTCACGTCAATGGAGTAAATGCTTTCGTATTGGTCGAAGACATTGCTCAAATACGACTCCATTTCGTGTTTTGTGGCACCTGCACAGCTCATGTCGAACCTTATTACGGGGCGTTGCAGCCAATTCTTTTCCAACTGCATGATAGCAAGTCCTTCGAAGAGATGCTTCTTGCCTGAGAAATAACATTCGAGCGTATCGACAAGAATCGACTTTCCGAACCGCCGTGGGCGGCTCAGGTAATTGAATTTTACATTGCTGTTGACGAGTTGCCACACAAGTGCGGTCTTGTCAACATACAAAAAGCCTTCGCGTCTGATTTCCTCAAACGACTGCAGGCCTACGGGTAGTTTTCTTGTCAGTAAATCCATGCCGTTACTCCTTTCGGGAAAGTGTCCTGATTGCAAAGTTAATGATTATCGGCTGATTAGCCAAGTTTTAAGTCGTAGGTTTAGGCTCTTACCGATACACTTTTAAGTCTGTAAACGTCAGAAATCTTCAAAGAATAAACATATAGAACCCACCTATAAGGTTATGAAAACCCCGGGGCTTACTTTTGCGCATTGCACGGTTTGCAATC
>CAVKCP010000132.1:0-6277 GCA_963654815.1 Lachnospiraceae bacterium
GAGTTGTACTCTAAATAATCATTAAATTAATGGCGATATTAGCATTTCAAAAACCTGACAAAGTTGTAATGTTGGAGTCCAACGACAAGTTCGGCAAGTTCGAGTTCCGTCCGTTGGAGCCAGGATTTGGCGTTACCATCGGCAACGCCCTGCGCCGCATTCTTCTTTCGTCACTGGAGGGTTATGCCATCAACACCATCAAGATTGGCGGTGTTGAGCATGAGTTCTCTTCAGTTCCCGGCGTCAAGGAGGATGTAACTAACATTATCTTGAATTTGAAACAAGTAAGATTCAAGCAAGTAGTAGAAGAATTCGAGAACGAAAAAGTTAGTATCACCGTAGAGAATTCCACCGAATTCAAAGCAGGTGATATAGGCAAGTATCTGACTGGATTTGAAGTGTTAAACCCTGATTTGGTGATATGTCATTTAGATGCCAAAGCTTCGATGCAGATTGACCTGACGATAAACAAAGGCCGTGGTTATATCACCGCCGATGAGAACCGTCAGTACTGCACCGATGTCAACGTAATTCCAATCGATTCCATCTACACCCCTATCCGCAACGTAAAGTATGCAGTTGAGCCGTATCGTGTTGAACAGAAGACCGACTACGACAAGCTCGTACTTGAAGTTTCTACGGACGGTTCCATACACCCGAAGGATGCGCTTAAGGAAGCTGCCAAGATCCTCATCCAGCATTTCATGTTGTTCTCTGACGAGAAGATTACTCTCGAAAGCCCCGAGCACGAGGCCAACCAGGAGTTCGACGAGGAAGTGCTGCACATGCGCCAGCTTCTGAAGACCAAGCTTGTTGACATGAACCTCTCTGTTCGTGCCTTGAACTGCTTGAAGGCAGCCGATGTCGAGACACTCGGCGACCTCGTGCAGTACAACAAGACCGATCTTCTCAAGTTCCGCAACTTCGGTAAGAAATCGCTTTCTGAGCTTGATGATTTGCTCGAAGGTCTGAATCTGTCGTTTGGAACAGACATTTCTCAATACAAATTAGATAAAGAATAACAAAAAATGAGACACAATAAAAAATTCAACCACTTAGGTCGTACTGCATCTCATCGTCACGCTATGCTTGCAAACATGGCAATCTCGCTGATTATGCACAAAAGAATCACTACGACCCTCGCAAAGGCAAAGGCTCTTAAGACTTATGTTGAGCCGCTTATCACCCGTTCAAAGGACGACTCCACAAATTCTCGCCGTGTAGTGTTCCGCTACCTGCAGAACAAGGAGGCTTTGAAGGAGCTTTTTGGAACTGTTGCCGCTAAGGTGGCCGACCGTCCCGGTGGCTACACCCGTGTGATTAAGCTGGGTACACGTCAGGGCGACGCAGCTTCGATAGCATTCATCGAGCTTGTAGACTTTGACGAGAACATGGCTAAGACTCCCAAGGCTGCCAAGAAGACTCGCCGTAGTCGCAAGGCAACAAAGGCTGAGGAGACTGTTGCTGAAACTCCAGCTGCAGAAGCACCTGCTGCTGAGGAGGCAAAGGCTGAATAATAAAGGGATAGATTTCCCGAAGAAAATAGAGTCTGCCGACATTCGTGTCGGCAGACTTTTTTTTGTCCCAATAAATTATTTTTGTTCACGACGATATGGCTTCAAGTTGGTCGAGTACATGAAAGTTTGGGCGAAATGTTGCGTGGAGAAGGCTAAATTCTGTAACCAGGTTGCGTGCATACAAAATGTATAAGCACGTCATTGAATGGTGTTTTGGCGGCAAAATGTAAGTGAAATGCGACGAAATTTGTCAAATAATTGTGCAATATTGTCTTTTTTGTGTAATTTTACAACGTAAAAAATTAAGTTTATTGTAATTTCAAGAAATTATTTATGAGAAAATTTTATCTTGGTCTGGCTGCTTGTCTGGCTGCCATGTCGATGCCGCGTGTTGTGGCCCAAGACGTGACAGGCGCAAAGCAAGTGATGTTGCGCACCCAGAGCGGTCGCGAGTTGTGGGGAAATGTAGTTAGCGAGTCAACTCCCACAAACAACGGTATGTACAAGTTCGGTGTGACAAGCATCGACCCCAAGGCAATGGTGACATCGAGCAAGTTTGTTGCCAATGCAGGAAGCGTTTACTACAACGAGCGTTTCCGTTTCATCAATGCCGATTATACTTATGCAGCCCAGGGCTCCATTTCGGCCAACCTCTTTGATTATTCTGTGGGCGACAACGACGTTTGGACCTCATCAGGCAAGCACAAATCGGTGTCGGTGAATATGCTTGGCGTGGAAACCGCATTCGACCGTCAGACAGGAATGGTATACGGTGAGTTCTACAAAGACCAGTCGCTCAGCGAGATGGAGTTCGGTGTAGCCGATTATGATGCTCTCACTCGCACAACCATAGGCACTGCCACCCACAAATATGTTGCAATTGGCCTCACGTCAGACCTCGTTATGTATGGCGTAGCCACCGACGGCAACCTTTACAGCATCTCCACCACCGACGGAACTGAGACACTTGTCGGCGCAACAGGCCTTACATTGCTCAATGCCGACGGCGAGACCTATGTGCAGAGCGGCGAAATCGACCAGCGCGACAACACATTCTATTGGGCTGCTACCGACTCTGAAGGCAATTCCGGCCTTTACACCGTTGACCTTACAACGGGTGCTGCCACCCTGCAGTCGCAGTTCCCCGCAGGCGAGCGCGTATATGCCCTCACCGTGCCTTATCCTATTGCCGAGGACAACGCCCCTTCGAGCGTAACCAACCTCAAGGCAGTGTTTGAGGGAGAGAGCACCGAAGGCACTGTTAGCTTCAAGACACCTGCCGTGACTTTCGCAGGCGAACTGCTTGAAGACAACGTTGAATACTATGTTGTTGCCGGCAACGACACTATCGCACACGGCACCGAAGCACCCGGAACAAAGGTGAGCGTGCCAGTAACAGGCACCGAAAAGGCTACAAACACCTATACCGTGTGGGCAGCCAATGCCACAGGAGCAGGCCCCAAGAAAGAGGTTTCGGTGTATGTGGGGCTTGACACTCCCTCTTACACGCTTACCAACGTGAGCCTTGCAGCCGACAAGGAAACGGGCGAACTGAGCCTCTCGTGGGACGAGCTTGCAGGTTCGCACGGCGGATATGTGGGCGACGTGACCTATGCAGTGCTGCGCAATGCCGTTGACACCGTGGCCACAGGTCTCACCGAGACTGCTTTCAGCGAGGTGCTGCCTACCGATGCCGACATGGCTTCATACTACTACAAGATAGAGGCACAGTGCGGCACCAAGAAAGTGTCGGGCAAGTCAAACGCCGTAGTGCTTGGCGACCATGTAAGCGTGCCATACTCCACCGAATTCTCTGCCGACACCGATTTCAATGTGTTCACCGTGGTTGACGGCAACGCCGACAACACATCGTGGAAATATTACAGCTACACCCCGAAATCGGCACAATACAGCGCAAGCTACAACTATGCAGCCGACGACTGGCTCATCACACCCCCGGCCAAGGTTGTGGGCGGAAAGAGCTACAATGTGAAGTTCAGCGTGAAGGAGAGCAACGCCAAATACACCAACCTTCTTGACGTGAAATATGGCGAGGGCAGCACTGCCGAGGCAATGTCAACCGCCGCATTCGACAACACGATAGAGGTAACAGCCAAGGAAGAGGCCGAATACTCGTTCGACGTGATACCCGAGAGTGACATGCTCCTCAGCGTTGGCTTCCACGTGACCAGCGAAAAGGCGCAGGGATCGCTCTACATCACCAAATTCAGCATTGAAGAGAACATAAACGACGCTATCAGCACCATCGTGACCGACAAAGTGCGCAGCAACGGCATCCACTCAATCGACGGACGCACGGTGCGCCGCTCCGGCTCAGGCAC
The DNA here is from genome assembly GCA_963654815.1 of Lachnospiraceae bacterium. Classification (GTDB taxonomy): domain Bacteria; phylum Bacteroidota; class Bacteroidia; order Bacteroidales; family Bacteroidaceae; genus Prevotella. The sequence continues at coordinate 3,860 of CAVKCP010000132.1, forward strand.
CGAAGGCTTGCAGCCCGGACTCTACATCGTTGACGGCCGCAAGGTTGTCGTGAAGTAAGCACAGTCTTGCACATGCGCAGAAAATAATATTAGAGCAGGGCTTGCGTTCTTGCGGCATCGTCAAGGCATGATGCCGCAAGAACAAATCCTGCCATAAAGCAAAGAAGGACAATCCCGGAGGGTAACTCCCAAGGGATTGTCCTTCTTTTTTTCGTTCACGCGGCTATTAGCCTGCCACGGTGAAGATGCGCACTTCCGGCTCTGCCTGGAAATAGGGCGACAGACCAGTCACCACGTCGTTGGTGAACATTGCCGACTGCAGATAGGCAGCAGCGTGCTCCACGCTGTCGAAGCCGTGCAGCACCTGCACGTCCTCGTCGCGCACGAGCAGATTCTTGCTCACTGCGCCCTCGATGGTGTCGAGGAACGGCTGACGATAGTCGAAATAAACCTTGGCGGCATTGGCACGGTCGCTCTCTTTAATCTTCATCGTAATCTGAAGAAAAGCTTTTGTATTTTCCATTTTTCTTTTATTTTAAATTGTTCAGTGAATGTTGTATGTGTCTTATTGACGGTTGCAAAATTAAGACTTTGCCGCTGCGCGTCATGTGTAAATTCGCACATGGAAATGGTAAAAACCGGAAAATCGCTTGCAAATATAAAAAACAGTGCGTAATTTTACCATTGCAAATACCTAATCTGCCATTACACATGAAAGGAGAAAACGTCGATACTTACCGTATAGAAGAAAACCGACATTCGGGCTTGGAGTTTGAACTCCACTTCATGCCCAAGTTTTTCCACGAGAACGGATGCGGATCGATGCCGCCGCATGTGCACGAATTTTATCAGATAATATGGTTTCGCCGTGGACGCGGCACCCACCGCGTGGATTTCATCGACCACCCCGTTACCGACAACACCATATTCTTCATAGCTCCGGGGCAGATACATGCCTTCGACGGCAACGAGAATTTCGAGGGTGTTATAATCCTTTTCAATGCAAGTTTCCTGGTTGACGAGGAGTCGAGCGAGAGCATATTCCTGAAATACAACGTGTTCAATGCCTACGACTCGTTGCCTTATTACAAGGTGTCTGAAGAAGAGGCCGAGAGGCTTATGCTTCTGGTTGGCGAGATGAACCGCGAGTATTCGCTCACGGGAGCTTTCGCCCACAAAGACTACATGCAATATCTTGTGCGCCTCTTCCTCATAAGGGTGCAGCGATGCGGCGAGCGCAAGGCAATACCCACGCTCTACATCTCGAGTGTGGCCAACCGCACCTTCGTGCATTTCAGGCAACTGCTCGAACAGAACTTCTGCAGCGTGCACACCGTGCAGCAATATGCCGACATGCTTAACATCTCGTCGCGCACACTCACGAAATATGTAGGCCAAAGCACCTACCGCACGCCTTTGCAGATTATCAACGACCGCATCATTCTCGAAGCCAAGCGGCAGTTGCAGCACACGTCGGTGAGCGTGAAGGAGATAGGTTATATGCTTGGTTTTGACGACCCTTCCTACTTCGTGAAGTTCTTCAAGCGTATGACAGGCATGATGCCTGCAGCGTTCCGGAAAAAGCCTTGACGGCAATAGCAGCGGCACCGCATTGTGACGGATATGTGGGTCGTGTTTCAAATAAGCCTTGTTTGCAATGCAAACAAGGCTTATTTGCGCTCCAACAAAGGCTTCTTTATAATGCAAAGAAGGCTTTGTTACGTTGCGAATAAGCCTTCTTTACGTTGCGAATAAGCTTTATTTTACTCGCGTTCCGTATTTGCCATTTGTCCTATGTCCCCTTCGGGGACATTTTTTCAATCATAATTTACAAATCGGAAACTTGCGTAAATTTATAATCATTTGATTATCAGGAAGAATTTGGTAATTAAAGCCCTGCAAGGGCGTAACGACCGTAGCCCAGGGTGAGGACGGAGCGAAGCGACATCCGTAACCCTGGGTTTCCATGACCATAGCAATGGTTGGCCTGTAAGGTCAACACACGCACACCTAATTGCTTGTGCTGACCTTGCAGGCCAGCCGTGAAAACAACCGTTTACCCAGGGTTACACCGCTTCACTACGTTCTGCGGTTCACCCTGGGCTACGGTCGTTACGCCCTTGCAGGGCTTAGTATGCAAAACCCAACTAAAAATGCTACTAAATTTTTTAATTAGTGTCCGGTAAAAAACTTTGCAAATGGCAAGTCCTGTAGGGACGACAGATTATAGCGCAGGGGCTTGCCCCTGCGTTTGTGTTTATCTACAAAATTGCCCCTGTAAGGGGCGCATAATTCATTGTAATATTGAAATATACGCCCCTTACAGGGGCAAAATACGGTAATACATAATAGATAGGGACAAGCCCCTATCCTATAATATGCGCCCCTTTCAGGGGCAATGGATTGCAAACCGTGCAA
>CAVKCP010000133.1:0-6226 GCA_963654815.1 Lachnospiraceae bacterium
TCTATTCCTAACCAAGAAACACCTTGCCATCAAACCTCTTTTCTGACTAACAACAAGCAATTTCTGATTTGGGTGACGCATTGACGAAGTCAGGTCCGTACATTTTATGCATACCGTAGACTCCGTGAATTTCTACGAAAAACGAGGCTGCGCCCAAATAGGCACAACCTCGTTAAAAAGATATTGCAGTCGGGGTTTCCCGCCAATATTTGTCAGGATAAAAGCCGTCAGTCGGGCATTATGACCACGGTCACACCGCGTGCAGCCTGCGCTCCCATTACGAGAGCCTGCTCTATGTCGGCTGTCTTCGAAGGGCCACTGATGAACGTTCCAAAACCATAGTCGGTCATTTCAAGCCGTGCATAAGCCTCGTGCATGTTGTTCACTATGCCGCTCTTGGGCAACACAATAACGAGATACTCGCTTATGAAACACACCGCTTTCTCCTTCATTGTCTGCGGAATCCACACACACCCGTTCTCGGCCACGCCAATGCGGCCACTCACCACGCCCACGTCGGTACCGTTGAGGTCTTGCGCCTCGGCCACCGTGTCGGGATTTTTTGTGGCTATGGTTATCTGCGGCAGGTTGGATGCCACGGTCTTGGCATCGGGATAGGCACGGCGCACAATGTCGTCGAGACTTTCGCCGGGGGCGGCCACCACAACATTGCCACCCACAGTTTTGCTCATTTCAATGAATTGCGCCACGGTGTCGGCATAGGTTATGCCCTCGACTTCGGTTGACGGCATGTCGTATTGTGTGCGTGTGTTGGCACGCAGCTTGGCCAACAGTTCTTCTTTATAGCTCATATCAGTGTCGTTTTTTATTTCACTTTGCCCTTTTTCCACATCGTGTGGAACGATTCTTTTGCAAATTCGGGCATGGAGTGCCCAACGCCCCAAGGGTTAACCGCACGCACATGGGTGATTTTGTCGGGCACGAGGTTGGCAAGCGGAGCCATGGCCGTGGCGGTGTTGTAAAGCCACGGGTGGTTGAACATGGTCGTCATGCCTTCAGACATCATCTTCTTCATGCTGCTGGCGCGGCCTATCGCGTCGAGTTGCTGCCGCCAGAGATAAATCTGCGAACCGGGGTTCACCTTCGACGGACACACATTGTCGCACGAGAGACACAGGGTGCATGCCGAAACATTGTCGGAATAGCGGCGCGCATCGCGCAGCATGCCGAGATTGACACCTATGGGACCGGGGATGAAATAGGTGTAGGAATATCCGCCCGAACGCCGGTAGACGGGGCAGGTGTTCATGCACGAACCGCAGCGTATGCACTTCAGCGTTTCCCAATGATCTTCGTCGGCGAGGATGTCGCTGCGCCCGTTGTCTACCAACACCACATGCATCTCGGCTCCTGGGCGTGCCTGTCTGAAATGCGAGGTGAACGATGTGGTGGGCTGGCCGGTGGCCGAACGGCAGAGAAGCCGCTGGAATACGGCAAGCGAACGGTAGTCGGGCACGATTTTCTCTATGCCCATAGCCACGATGTGCAGCTTGGGCATTGATGTCGACATGTCGGCGTTGCCCTCGTTGGTGCACACCACCACGTCGCCGGTTTCGGCCACACCGAAATTGCAGCCCGTCATGCCGGCTCCGGCTTCCATGAACTGGTTGCGCAGATGCTCGCGTGCGCAGCGCGTGAGATAGGTGGGGTCGTAGTTGCCAGGCTCTTTGCTGATGCCTTTTTGCTCGAACATGCGTCCCACCTCTTCGCGTTTAAGGTGTATCGCGGGCATGACAATGTGGCTGGGTTTCTGCTTCAGGAGCTGCAGGATGCGCTCGCCGAGGTCGGTTTCAACCACGTCGATGCCGTTTTGTTCGAGAAACGCATTCATGCCGCACTCTTCGGTGAGCATCGACTTGCTCTTCACCATCTTTTCCACATGGTGATCGCGGAGTATCTGGAGCACCGCTTCATTGAATGCCTCGGCATCCTTTGCCCAATGCACCACTACCCCACGGCTCTCAAGCTGACGGCTGAAGGTGTCGAGATAGTCGGCAAGATGTGTTATGGTGTGGCGTTTTATCTGGCTGGCATGATCGCGCAATGCTTCCCATTCGGGCAGTCCGCGCGCCATGTCGTCGCGCTTTTGGCGCACTGCCCAAAACGTGGCGTCGTGCCATGTGGTTTTTTCTTTATTTTGGTTGAAGCGCCGTGCCGCTTCGGAATGTAGTGTGCTCATAGTCCTGCTGCTAATATCTGTACGACATGGATGAACTTTATAGGTTTGCCAAGGCGCTTTGCTATGCCCTGCATGTGCATAAGGCACGACGAGTCGGGACCGGTGACATACTCGGCTCCGGTGTCGATGTGACGATTTATCTTGTCTTCGCCCATACGGGCCGACACGTCGGGTTCTTCAATTGCAAACATTCCACCGAAACCGCAACACTCATCCTTGCGCTCCGGCTCCTTTATTGTTATGCCCTTTACAAGGCGCAGCAAATCGACAATCTTGTTGAATTGCTGTATGTTGCGCTCGGAAGGCGACGAGAGTCCAAGCTCGCGCACGCCGTGGCAAGAGTTGTGCACGCTCACCACATGGGGGAAAGAGGAAGGCAATGACTGCACTTTCACGACATCGTGCAGAAACTCTACGACATCCATTATCTTCTTTGACGTGAGACACTCGTGACGGCCTTGGGTGAGTCGGGGGTGATATAATTTAACGAATGCGGCGCACGATGCCGACGGAGCAACCACATAATCATAATCTTTGAACAACTCGTCAAAGCGTGTGGCGGTTTTGTCGGCCATTTTTTCAAAACCCGCATTGGCCATGGGCTGCCCGCAGCACGTCTGGTTGGGCGGATATTCCACATCGAGCTGCAGGCTTTTCAGCAACTTGTATGTCGCCACTCCCACTTCGGGATAAAGTGCATCGACATAGCAAGGTATAAACAGACCTATTTTCATAATGTTACAAGTTCATCCTCTATGATTTCTAAACTTGTGCAAAAGTAACAATATTATGAAAGAAAACGGTTTCTGTGAAGAATGAAACAATATGCGTTTTTAAATTATTTAACGTTGAAACGAATACCCACCTGCAAGCTGAAATTGCACGGCTTGTCCTTGAAAACATTGTCAATGGAGCTTTTGTTGTCGATGTAGTAGCGCACACCCGGCTCGGCATAGAGGCCGAGTTGCGGAATGATGTCGTATTCAACACCGGCAGCGGCATTGACCGAGAACTGCGGACGGTCTTTCTTTATGTCAACACTCACGTCGTTGGTTTTCAGCGTGGCCGACACATTGAAATCGGCTTGTGCCCCGGCGGTGACATAAGCATACAGACGGCCAGTGCTGAACAACTTGTAGCTTGCGGCCAAAGGCACACCTATGTAGTGCAGCGTTTGGGTTTCGCAGATTTCGTCGGAGCCCGATGACTGGGTGAAGTCAGACGTGGCGTAGGTGTATACCAAACCTGTGGTGAGCGCGAGACGCTTGCCAAGACCATAGCTTGCGGTGGCACCTACTGACACGGGAATGTTGTGATGGTGTGCTTCGCGATAATTGGCGAGTTGCAGCGGATAACTGCTCATAAGCAGGCCATCGGCATCGGCGGCCTTCACCGTGTAGTTGCGTTGCATGGGAATGGATGCCGACGACTGACGGCTTTCGGCGATAGCGTTTCCGGTGTGCACGCCGAAACTCCATCGCGTGTCCTTGCCACGCACCGTTTGCCGTGAAGAATATGTCGGTGGCATTGCCAGTTCTGAACCGTTGCCACGGCTCGACTGTGTGTGCGGCTGCGCAGCCTGTGGGTCATTGGTTGCCGTTTTACTTTCTGTTGATGCGGCATCGGGTTGCGGCACAGACACATCGGTGGCTTCGGTTGTTGACTCCAGCGAGGTGGCTACGATGGCATTCTGCGCGAGAACTTCCCCATAGGTATTGTCTTTTGCCATGTCGGGGCTGCCAGCAATTGCCTTTGCAGCTTTGGCCAAGCTGACCTTGACCGCACAGGCGAGGTTTTCAGTAGTGCCGGTGGTTTCGCCCGTTGCCGGCATTGCGGAGTTTTTCTGCACGGCTGCGGCAGTGGGTTGATGGTTGAGTGTGTTTATTGTGTCGCGGTTTATTTGGTAAGCCCCAACAACAATCAACAGTATTGCCGCTGCCGCACCAATCCATTTGGCCAGGTGCACGGTGAATACACTGCTGCGCTTCTTGGCAGGCATGTCGAGTTCGCTTTCTATGTTGTCCCACAAACCGTCGGGCACACTTGCCTTGTGGTCGCTCAGGCGGTCGTGCAGTTGCTGTGTCCAGTCGTTATGTTTCATGAGTTTTGCTTTTTGTTGTATTCGTTTATAAGGCGGGCAAGCATCTTCTTGGCGTGAAAGAATTGCGATGCCGACGTGCTCGCGCTTATCCCGAGCTTGGCAGCAATTTCCTTGTGGCTCAATTCGCCGAAGACGTAAAGGTTGAGCACCACGCGGTAGCCGTCGGGGAGCTGCCCTATCAGTTCGGCGAGCGCGTCATCGGTGATGCGTGTTGTGTCGGGGTCGTCTTCGTCGGAGCATTCGGGTATCTCATCGGTGAACACGATGCGCTTGTTGCGACGCAGAAACCCGAGTGCCTCATTGGCCACAATGCGCGAAATCCAGGCTTTCAACGTGCCCTCACCACGGTAGGTGAAGGTGCTGATAGACTGGAATATCTTGATGAAGCTGTCTTGCATGATGTCGAGCACGTCGTCGCGGTCGGGCACATAGCGCAACCCTATCGCCATGGCATATCCCGAATAGGTGTCGAAGAGCTGCCGCATTGCCTTGCGGTCGCCCCTTTTTATGTCGTCAACAAGACGTTCCTCTGTGTTTATCGATGTCACTTAACCCGTTTTGTTGTGGTGAATTGTAACTTTACTGAAATGTTTTGATTTGTTTTCTGCCCGGAATCAATATCGGTCACCGTAGCCGATGTGGCCCACAGAAACACCGTGTAGACACCGCTTTGGCGCGACAGAGTACCCCACGAACCGTTGGAGCCGTCGTAAGCCGACAGAAACGATATGTCAACACGCTTGGGCACGCCGCCGACAACGACATCGAAAGTCCAGTTGCTCGGGGTGAGCGTGTAGATGACGGTGCGGTCGGTATAGGCTATGCCGTCACACGGCACAATGTAGCCATAAGGGTTTTCGATTACTGTCTGTTGGTTGGGAAACAGACATTTCGCGATGCCTGCAAACGGCATAGTTTCGAACACGAAAGCGTTGTCGGTAACTTTCACCTTCGACTGTATGCCGTTCTCGCCGTTTACCGTCCACTGTCCGTAATAATCCACAGACTGTGACGGCGAACTGTATACAGTTTCCACGCTGCCGTCGGAGTTAGGACTGCATGCTGCAAAGGTGATGACTACGGCCAATGCCAGTAAAACTGCTGATAGTGTTTTGCTCATAATTTATGGTGCGGAAGCGTTGCGGGGGTTGTTTTAAGGGTGTCCGTGGAGCTTCCTTACATAAGGATAATGCCAAAAGCGGTTATTTATTGCATATAGGTATGTATTTTTTTTTGCAAAAACGACATTGTTTTCTACACTGCAAAATTATAAAACCAAAGTTTCCCCCTTGACTTATATACGTTTCTAAGTCAAGGGGGAAACTTTAATTGTTGCATTATAATGTTCAACTAAAAGACCACATAAAGTATGTATTTGTTCCAGTGATAATGTCATACATCGACCCAAAGAAATCGATGACAAACAAGCCACTACCATATAGAAACATAACTCCAAATGCAGCAATCAATATGTATAACAATATTACAACTATTTTCATAATAGACTTTTTTGTGTGGTGACAGAAGTAATTTCCACCCCCATGCTTTTTATTCTTCACTATGGTTATTTACCATACCTACTTCACGTTTGAGCACAAAGTTCACAATGTTTGTTGCAGTATTGGTGCGTATTCCCGTAACATATTCTTCTCTTCCAAAATTCGGGAAAACCGTTTTAATTTCAGTATATGTTCCCACAAGTTCCCAACCTTCTTTGCCAAGTTCGTTAAGCATTGAAGAAGGGTCGCAAAATGTAGGACTGGCAGTTTCTCCAGCAAAACAGCCATTGATACTGACGGTTTTGTATTCCCATTTCTTGTTGGCACACGAGGCGAGAAATGCTATTGACAATAAAAGACATAATATTTTTGGCGCACCAGCATAATCCTGTGTAAATAATGTGTGAAGTATGGAGAAAAGTTTGT
>CAVKCP010000134.1:0-6183 GCA_963654815.1 Lachnospiraceae bacterium
CGTTTACCCAGGGTTACACCGCTTCACTACGTTCCGCGGTTCACCCTGGGCTACAGTCGTTACGCCCTTTCAAGGCTTGGTATGCAAAAACCAACTAAAAATGCTACCAATTTTTTCTGAATTTTGAACACCCTACCCTACGGGACTTGTAGGTTGTAATGTTTTTTACTGGACACTAAAAATCTTTTATCGTAATTAAAGCAAGCCCACGGGCTGTGCTTCGGTGCATTTCATATTGAGGTCGAGCTGCTGCACGCTGCTTGCTCCCACGAGCACCGACGTGACCCCTTGCTGCTGCAGAACCCACGCCAGAGCCATTGAGGCGAGCTTTTCGCCGCGGTCGGCGGCCTTGCCGTTGAGTTGCCTTATGCTGTCGAGCAGTTCGGGAGTGAGTGACTCGCGCTTCAGATGTCCGCCCTTTGCTATGCGGCTGTCGGCCGGGATGCCGTCGAGATAACGGTCGGTTAGAAGTCCTTGGGCAAGCGGCGAGAACGAGATGAAGCCCATGCCCTGATCGCGGCAATAGTCAATTATGCCCTCCTGCTGCGGCGATCGGTCGAGAAGGTTGAGCCGTCCCTGATAGATGAGGGGCGGCGTGTCGCGGCGGCGCAGATATTCCACGGCGTGTTTCAGCGCGTGCAGAGGCCACCGCGATATGCCCACATACAGGGCTTTTCCGCTTCGCACGATGTCTACCAGTGCCTGAAGGGTTTCGTCCAACGGCGTGTCGGGGTCGTAGCGGTGGCTGTAGAACAGGTCAACATAGTCCAGATTCATGCGCTTCAAGCTCTGGTCGAGGCTTGCCATGAGCGATTTTCGCGACCCCCAGTTGCCGTAGGGGCCGGGCCACATGTCGTAGCCTGCCTTGGTGGAGATGAAGAGTTCGTCGCGGTAGTGGTGCAGATCGTCGTGCAGCAAGCGTCCCATTGTCTCCTCGGCAGAACCTGCCGGTGTGCCGTAGTTGTTGGCAAGGTCGAAGTGTGTGATGCCCCTGTCGAATGCGTGGAGCACTATTTCGCGGCTGCGGGTGTAGGGGTCTGACGCGCCGAAGTTGTGCCACAGGCCGAGCGATACCTCGGGCAGCATCACGCCCGAATTTCCGCAGCGGCGGAACGCGGCGTTGTCGTAACGCTGAGGGTTTGCTTTGAATGTTGTCATATTCACTGTTTTTTTTGCGTGTCGGTCTCTATCAGGCGCAGCAGGTGCTCCACTGCGTCGGCTTCGGGAATGGCCTTCTCAACGCAAGTTTTCTGCTTGTAGAGCGAAACTCGTCCGGGTCCGGCTCCAACGTAGCCGTAGTCGGCGTCGGCCATCTCGCCCGGTCCGTTCACAATGCAGCCCATTATGCCTATCTTCAGGCCCTTCATGTGTGCCGTTGCGGCCTTTATGCGTGCGATGGTTGATCGCAGGTCGTAGAGAGTGCGGCCGCATCCGGGGCACGAAATATACTCGGTTTTCGACGTGCGTAGCCTTGCTGCCTGCAGAATGGCGAATGTTGTCTCGGCAATGTCGCGCGTGCTTATGCCGCCGTCGTCCATTAGCCAGAGTCCGTCGGCAAGTCCGTCAATCATAAGTGCGCCGGTGTCGGCGGCGGCTTCAAGCTGGAAATCGGCCTTGGCCCCGGCTTCGTGGCGGTACATCTCGGCAAACACCACGGGGTTGTAGAGGCCGTTGCGCCACATCTCGTGCACCAGGGCGCGCTGGTCGCCGAGCCTGTTCTGGTGGTTGCTTGGGCAGATGACGACGGCTTCGGGGTGCTGTCTGAGGCATGCGGTGTATTCTTCGGTGGGCGTGCCATACTTCAACACGAGGAATTTCACGTCGGCCTTGACGGCTGCCATGAACGGCATTGCGTTGGTGGGGAATATGGGGTAGGTGTCTTTCTCGCCTTTCCACACGTTGAAATCCACGATGTAGCGTTGTCCGGCAGGTCTTTCTTGCGGCAGGTTCTGTCCGCAGTAGATGTAGTCGGGGGTGAGGTCGGGGTTGAACTCTGTGGCTTTCGCCGCTGCACCGTTGCCGTTTTCCGACACTATCACCACGGGCACGTTGCTTCCGCCTATGCCTCCCGAGGCGCGGGTGGGGCGCCGTGAGGGTCGCAGCCAGTCGAAGTCGGGTGCGGCTTCGGCCGGGATTACGAGATGGCCTTCGTGTGCCGCCATGTAGGAGGCGAGGTGTTTGGCCACGGGAATTTCGGCTTCGGGGGCTTCGCTGAGGCTCACGCGTATGGTGTCGCCCACTCCGTCGGCCAGCAGTGCGCCTATGCCCACTGCGCTCTTTATGCGTCCGTCTTCGCCTTCTCCGGCTTCGGTCACGCCGAGGTGAAGCGGATAGTGCATGCCTTCGCGCTCCATTTCGGCGGTGAGGAGCCTTACCGACCGCACCATCACCACGGTGTTTGATGCCTTTATGCTTATCACCACGTTATGGAACTGTTCGCGTCGGCAGATGCGCAGAAACTCCATGCAGCTCTCCACGATGCCTTCGGGCGTGTCGCCATAGCGCGACATGATGCGGTCGGAGAGCGAACCGTGGTTCACACCGATGCGCACTGCCGTGTGGTTTTGCTTGCAGATGTTGAGGAAGGGCACGAAGCGCGCTTCAATCTTCTTTATTTCGTCGGCGTATTCCTCGTCGGTATATTCTATTTTCTTGAACACCCGCGCCGGATCGACGTAGTTGCCGGGGTTCACTCTCACCTTCTCGGCATAGAGAGCAGCCACGTCGGCCACGTTGGCGTTGAAGTGTACGTCGGCCACGAGGGGTGTGTTGTAGCCGTCGGCACGCAGTTGTGCGTTGATGTTCTTCAGGTTTTCGGCCTCGCGGCGGCCCTGCGTGGTGAGTCGCACGAGATCTCCTCCGGCCTTTATTATGGCTTCGGCCTGCTGCACGCAAGCTTCGGTGTCGTTGGTGTTGGTGGTTGTCATCGACTGCACGCGCACCGGGTTGCCGCCTCCTATTGCCGTTTCTCCCACCTGTACGGCGGTGGTTTCGCGGCGGCGGTAGTTGAATAAGTCAACCATGTGGTTAAGGGTTTTAATCCTGCGTGGCGGCAGTTGCCCGAAGGCTTCGGCCTGCCGCCGCGCGGGAGTCTTTTCAGTTGGTCTTGTAATCGTATTTCACCTCGGCCAAGTCGCGGTTGGCCTTCTCTATTTTCTCGCCCAGAGTGGCCTTGTAGTCGCCCAGGCGTGCGGCTATTGCAGCGTCGCCCAGTGCGAGCATTTCGGTTGCCAGGATAGCGGCGTTCATGGCTCCGTTCACTCCAACGGTGGCCACCGGTATGCCGGGAGGCATCTGTATGATTGAGAGCATGGCGTCGAGCCCGTCGAGCATGCCCTTGATGGGCACTCCGATAACGGGCAGCGTGGTGCTGGCGGCTATCACTCCGGGCAGTGCTGCGGCCATTCCGGCTCCGGCAATAATCACCTTTATGCCGCGCTGTGCGGCGCTTTTGGCGAAGTCTTCCACTGCGTCGGGCGTGCGGTGTGCCGACAGTGCGTTCACCTCGAAGGGCACTTGCATGTCGTTCAAGAACTTGCATGCCTTTTCCATAACGGGCATATCGCTTGTGCTGCCCATGATGATGCTAACTATTGGTTTCATATATGATATTGTTTTACGTTGTCAGTGTATTGTGAACGGTTGCCGTTGCCGTTTACATGAACGGTATTACGACGATGGACGAGAGCCATCCCACGATATAACCGGCGCACACCTGCGCCAGGGTGTGTTGCCGCAGCACCATGCGGCTGGTGCCCACCATGCCCCCGAGCACCGTCACCACGCAGAGCCACCCCACGGGATTGAAGAGGAAGAGTGCCGAGAATGCCATGAGCGCACCTGCCACGCCACCTATGGCGGCGGTGTGGGTGGATATTTTCCACCAGATGTTGATGAGGGCGCACACTATCTGAATGACGAGTGCGGCCATGAGAATGTTGCTCATGAAGTGGGGAATGTTGAAGCGGTGCATCACGTAGTAGCACGCGAAATAGCACAGTATGGAGATGATGTAGGGCACGATGCGCCTTTCCTTGCGTCCCATTTCGGTGAGGTTCCATCCCTGGCTGCGCCGGTAGAAGTGTATGATGAGCGTGGGCATGAGGATGGTGAAAAGGTAGACGAGGCCCATGACGCTTGCCTTGTAGGCGAAGGGCAGCTGGCTGAGGTAGCTCAGTGTGAAGAGCGCGAGCAGCCCGAGCATGGGCAGGTAGAACGGTGTGAATGCCATGCTCAGTATGCGTGCGGCCAGGATAATGTTCTTCTCGTTCATTTGCTGTTGTCGGTGATGTTGTCTTTGCGGTGTTTGCGTCGTGTTCAGCGGCGCAGCCGTGCCACGGGAATGCCCATTTGTTCGCGGTATTTTGCCACGGTGCGGCGTGCTATGGGAAATCCCCTGTCGGCCAGGGCGCGTGTTATGGCGTCGTCGGAGAGCGGTTTGCGCTTGTCTTCTGCCCCCACTATCTCTTTGAGCGCGAGCTTTATCTTGCGTGTGGATAGTGTTTCGCCGTCGCCGGTGTCGTAGCCGTCGCTGAAGAAGAAGCGCAGGGGGAAGGTGCCCCAGTTGGTTTGTGCCCACTTCACGTTGCTCACCCGCGACACCGTTGAGATGTCGAGCCCGGTGCGGTCGGCGATGTTTTTGAGTATCATGGGTTTCAGGTCGGCCTCGTCGCCGTCCTGGAAGAAGCGCAGCTGCCAGTCGATTATGGCCTGCATGGTGGCGCACAGGGTGCGGCGGCGCTGCTTTATGCTTTCAATGTAGCCTTGCGCGCGCTCCACTTTCTCCTTGGCATAGAGCAGAGCCTCGCGGTCGCGGCGGCTCATCGACTTGCGGTTGTTGCGCCATGCGTCGGCCATTGCCATGAACGATGGCGACACTGTGAGTTCGGGCACGTCGCCGCTGTTGAGCGTGAAGGTCACGCGTCCGTCGTCGTCGGTGTCAACTATGAAGTCGGGCGTAATCTGTTGCAGGCTGCGCCCTTCGGCCTCGCCGAGCGAAGCACCGGGTTTCGGGTTGAGCCTGCGCAGTTCGCCGCGCAGACGTTCGGCCTTGTCTTCGCCTATGCCGAGCGTTTGTGCTATGCGGCTCCAGTGTTTCTTGGTGAAATCGTCGAAGCACTGCGCTATCACGCGGCGCATGAGCGGCTTCATGTCGTCGTCGCGCCGGCGGTCGATTTGCAGCAGAAGGCACTCGCGCAGGTCGTGCGCACCGATGCCGGGAGGGTCGAATGTCTGCAGCTTGTGCAGCACTTCGTCCACTTCTTCCTTCGTGGTATACATGTTCTGGTATATTGCCAGCTCTTCGGCTATCTCTTCGGTGTCGCGCCTGAGCAGTCCGTCGCTGTCGAGCGAACCTATTAGGTAGGCCATTATCTCGGCCTCGTCGGGGGTTAGGTCGGTCTCGCCCATCTGTTCTTTCAGCTTGTCGTAGAACGAGGTGGTGTCGCCCCACACCATTTCCTCGTAGTCGGCCGACCCTCCGTCTTGTGCCGTGCGGTAGGAAGCCACGGGCATTTCGTCGTCGCGGCCTATGCCTTCGAGCGCGTCGTTGAGTGCGTCGTGGCGTTCTTCGCGCTCGTTCATGGTGTCGAAGTCGTCGGCATCGCCCGTTGGGGCATCGCTTGCGCTGTCGCTGTCGCCGCCCTCTCCGGTGTGGCTCAGGGCATCGTCGGGAGCTGCGGCATCGAGCGCGGGGTTGTCGTCGAGCTCGGCCTTGACGTTCTCCTCAAGCTCGCGCAGAGGCATCTCGAGCATCCTCACCTGAAGCATCTGCTGCGCCGAAAGACGCTGCACCTGCTGCAGGCGCTGATCCTGTGTCTGTATGAGTTTCTGGGCCATTGTTGTCGTTGCTTTGAGTGCGGCCTGCGTGCCGCGCATGGTTGTTGCCGTGCGGTGCTGCGGAGGCGTTTGTCAGAGTGCAAAGTTAGTCAATTTTGGCAACATACGTTTTTTTTGCGCGTTTTTTTATCGTGGTGTTTCTGAGCCGTCAATATGGGCATTGGCGTGCCGAAACGTGCCGGGCAAACGCAAAGAAGGCTTGCCCGGTGTGCGAACAAGCCTTCTTTGTTGTCGAACTCCTGACTTCATCACTTTCTTACGCCATTACATAGCGCACATTGAAAATCAGCGAGTTAGATGTTTAAATTGGGTGACTCAGGGTGACGCAAACATAAAAATGCCTAC
>CAVKCP010000135.1:0-6164 GCA_963654815.1 Lachnospiraceae bacterium
CATCTTTTCCTTTCTTCTTTAGTCGCATAGCCCGCTATGCTCCTTCAGAAAGAAAGAAAAATCTGCTCGGCTAAAATTCAAAAATCCAACAAAGGTAATTTATAGAACCCGCCTTCACTGTTACTTTCAAATCGCAAAGTTAATAAAAAAATGCGAGACGTTGGGTTGTTGGCATTATTAATGTGAAGTTTGCCTGTGCAAGTAAGGCTTTTTGCCGCGCAAAACAGGCTTCTGTCGCGGCGTGCTGCGCATGGCAAAAGCGCGTGTTGCGGTTGCGGTGCGTGTGTGTTTCATGTGCTGCACGCGTGTGCTGCGTTTGGTGCGACGTGGTTTTCAAGTATTCCCCGGCGGTAGACGGCGTGTTAATGACGGCGCATAATTTGTGTGTCACGGAATAAATTGCTAACTTTGCTAAACCTAAATTGAAGCTCCATGCCCGACAGTGCGCCGCTTGTGCCGTGCCGTCGGGATGCTATAACCATACTGAAACAAACGCGATGAAAAAACACCGGATGATGGTTGCTGCCGCCGTTGTGCTATTGGCCGCCACCACAAAAGTCTCCGCCACTGCGGCAGAAGTCACAGGCACGCCCACGGTGGCCGTGCAGGACAACACGAAATATGTCACACGCCGTCCGGCAGAAGCCGACCGACTGTTTGTGTCGGATGCCGTTGAGAAGAAGATACGCGAGGTGAAACGCCTGCTGCGCAGCAATGCCTATCTTGCGTGGATGTTTGAAAACTGCTTTCCCAACACGCTCGACACCACCGTACACTTCGACGGTGCCGACGACACTTTTGTCTACACGGGCGACATACACGCCATGTGGTTGCGCGATTCGGGCGCACAGGTGTGGCCTTATGTGCAGTTTGCCAACAGCGACCCGAAGCTCAAGAAGATGCTTCGCGGCGTTATCCTGCGCCAGTTCAAGTGCATCAACATCGACCCCTATGCCAATGCCTTCAACCGTGAACCCATATATGAGGGCGGATGGATGGACGACCTTACCGACATGAAGCCTGAACTGCACGAACGCAAGTATGAGATCGACTCGCTTTGCTATCCGCTCCGCCTTGCCTACCACTACTGGCAGGTCACGGGCGACGCTTCGGTGTTCGGCAGCGAATGGATTACGGCCATAAAGAACATTCTCAAGACGTTCCGCGAACAGCAGCGCAAGAACGGGCTCGGGCCTTACCACTTCCAGAGGGTAGACCAAAATCCCACCGACTCGCAGTGCAACGGCGGCTACGGCAGCCCCGTGAACCCCGTCGGACTGATTGCCTCCGAGTTCCGTCCGTCCGACGATGCCACCACATTCCTGTTTCTCGTGCCGTCGAATTTCATGGCCGTCACGTCGCTGCGCAAGGCCGCAGAAATACTCACCAAGGTCAACGGCGATGCGGCCACGGCTTCGGAGTGCACCGCACTGGCCGACGAGGTGGCCGTGGCATTGCAGAAACACGCCGTGGTGTATCATCCCAAATACGGCAAGATATACGCTTTCGAGGTTGACGGCTACGGCAACCACTACATGATGGACGATGCCAACGTGCCCAGTCTGCTTGCCATGCCCTATCTCGGCGATGTGCCTGTTGACGACCCAATATACCAAAACACGCGGCGTTTCGTGTGGAGCAATGACAATCCCTATTTCTTCAGCGGCAAGGAAGGCGAGGGCATAGGCGGACCGCATGTGGGCCGCGACATGGCCTGGCCCATGTCGATAATGATGAAGGCATTCACAAGCACCGACGATGCCGAGATACGCCGCTGCCTTGAACTTCTCCAGCGTACCGATGCAGGCACGGGCTTCATGCACGAGTCGTTCGACGTGAACGATTCGAGCAAGTTCACGCGTGCGTGGTTTGCCTGGCAGAACACCCTTTTCGGCGAACTTGTGTTAAAACTCGTCAACGAAGGCAAGGTTGACTTGCTGCTCAGCGCGCGCCGGTAGGCACGGGTTTTCACGCAAAGAGAAACACATTGCCGGCGGCAGTGCCCCGTGCCGCCGGCGTGACCGACAACAATATGTCTGCAACAACCCACAAAAAACCGTATGCACCCAAGCATGGCGTGGCGCACTTCCCGCGCCGCATGATGCTTGGCATTTGCCGTTTGGCGGCAGCCGTGGGCATGGCCGTGGCACTGCCGGCGCTTTGCCGTGCGGCAACCCTTGATGCACGCAACGTGCTGCGCAGCTTCACCACCGCCGAGGGCCTTTCCGACAACACCGTCAACTGCGGTCTGCGCGACCGCTACGGTTTCCTGTGGCTCGGCACATCCAACGGACTCAACTGCTTCGACGGGGTGTCGTCTATTGTCTACCGCAATTTCAACACCGGCAGCACATCCTTCGGCAACAATGTGGTGATGTCGCTGCTCGAGCACGGCGACAACATTCTTGTGGGCGGCACCGTGGGGCTTTATGTGTTCAACCGTGCCGACAACAGCTTTTCGCGCTTCTCGGTGGCCACGCAGTATGGCGTGGTGGTGAGCAGTCTGGTGCAGAAGATGATGCTCACGCGCGGCGGACTGGTGTGGATATGCACGCTCGGACAGGGCGTGTTTGTTTATTCGCCTTCTACGGGCAAGCTCGTGCAAGACTCCCGCAACGGCGGCTTCGCATGCGGCGCGGCACAGGGCAGCGACGGCAACGTGTATGTGGCAAACATCGACGGGCGCGTCAACGTGTTCACCGAGGGCGGCCGCCATTTGCGCTCGTTCTACATCCCCGGCTATGTCAACGACAAAAACAGGCTCGGGGTTTATAGTCTAAATGGCGGCATCTGGGTGGGCACCGATGCCGGGCTCTACCGGCTCGACACGCGCAGCGGCACGTTCTTCCGCTATGCCACGCCCGCCATTACCGGACCTATAAACGGCATTGTGAGCGAGAGCAACCGTTCGCTGCTCCTTGCCACAAGTACGGGTCTCTACCGTTTCGACACCGTTTCGCAGCAATTCAGCCGTCTCGACGGGGCCGACGGCATTTCGGGGCTTGCCGACCAGAACCTGAACGGACTGTTGCTCGACCGCGACGGCACACTGTGGCTTATGACAAACCATTCCGGTTTGTGCTGCTTGCCCAAACGCCCCGTGTTTGCCCGCTTCATAAGTCTGCCCGACGTGGGCTACGGCGAGAAATCGCTTGTCACCAGCTTCTGCCCGGGCGGTGCCGATGCAGCATTCGTGGGCACCACAGGCGGACTTTACCGCTACAACCTGCGCAGCGGCACTCTGCAACGTTTCGGCGGCATAGGCAACGTGCCGGTAACGTCGCTCATGGCCGACGGCGGCACACTTTGGGTGGGCACCGAACTGAACGGACTCAAGGCTATCGACCTTGCCACGGGGCGAGTGAAGTCGTTTGTGTATTCAGAGAAACAGCCCTACACCGTCACGAGCAACACCATAAGGTGCATTTTCAAAAACCGTGCCGGCCACATATATGTGGCCACCAACTGGGGTATATGCCGTTTCGACCGCCGTTCGGAGCATTTCCTGCCGTTCAGAATACTCAACTCGATGACCGACTATGTGTCGCTTTGCGAAGATTTTAGCGGATGTCTGTGGGCGGCATCCGACAACCGTGGCGCGTTTCGCTACTGGCCCAAGAGCGACGAGATTGACTCTTATGCCTGCGACGGCCGCAACCCAAACTCATTGACCAGTAATTCGTTGCGCAGCGTGATGTGCGACAGCCGTGGACGGGTGTGGCTCGCCACCAAGGGCGGCGGACTGTGCCGTTACGACAATGCCTCGTCGGCCTTCACGCGCATACAGGGCATCGACGACAACGTACATTTCGTGGCCGAAGACCGCCGCCACAACATCTGGGCGGCAACCGATGCCGGACTTATGAAGATTGTGGGCGGGCGCGGCGATGCCGTGGTGCTCATGGCAAGTCAGACCGACTTGTGGCAAGGCCGCCTCATGCAGTCGGCCACGCTCAACCTTGCCGACGGGCAGATGCTGCTCGGCAGCGAGAACGGTTTCTATTGCGTTAATCCCGACAAACTCTCGGCTGTGCGGCAGCATGCGCCAGTCTATGTGCTGTCGGTGAGCCTTCCCTATGTGGCCGACTCCAAGTCTGAACTGCGCAACATCGGTCTCGACCGCCTGCTTTATGTCACGCGCAAGGTTAGGTTGCCCTACCGCGACAACAGTTTCACACTGCATTTCTCGTCGCCGCGTGCCGCCGCGTCGCGCAGCGTGCGCTACGAATACATGCTTCAGGGCTTTGACAAGCAGTGGGCACACGGCACCGACAACCGCGAGGCTACTTATGCCAACGTGCCGCCGGGGCATTACATGTTCTTGCTGCGCGAGGCCGGAGACGGCAACAACGTTACCGCTATCGAGGTGGAGGTGCTCCCGCCGTGGTATCGCACCACCATTGCCTATCTGCTTTATGTGCTTGCCGCCATAGCCTTGGCGTGGTTTGCCACAAGGAGGGCCAAACTCGTGCTGCGCCACCGCTACGACAAGCGTCTGATCCGCATGCGCCGCGACCAGGAGAAGAGGTCGTTTGAAGAGAAAATACGCTTCTTCATAAACCTCGTGCACGAGATACGCACGCCGCTGAGCCTTATCTCGCTTCCCTTGGAGCGTCTCGAACAGACAAAACGCAGCGACACCGACCGCCTGTATATGGAGGTGATACGCCGCAACATGAACTATCTGCTCGGCATAACCAACCAGCTGCTAGATTTCCAGAAGCTCGAAAGCGGCACAAAGCAGCTTTGCAAGACCGACACCTCGATGAAGGAAATGCTGCAGGATGTGTGCAACTATTTTGAGGCTTATGGCGATTTGGAACGCAAGCGGGTGGAGACCGACTTGCCCGAAGAAGACGTGGTGACTGCAATCGACCGCGACTGCATAAAGAAGATACTCATGAACCTCATGAGCAATGCCTTGAAATATGCTCGCACTCGCATCGTGATAAGCATGGCCGACACCGGCGACGGCAACGTGGCGGTGCGCGTGAGCGACGACGGACCGGGCATTCCCGATGCCGAAAAGACTAAGATTTTCGCGTCGTTCTACCAGGTGGGCGGCGACAGGATAGCGAGCATGCTCGGCACGGGGCTTGGACTGGCCTATGCCAAGACTCTCGCTACGGCACACGGCGGACTACTCTCGGTGAGCGATGCGCCCGGTGGCGGGTCGTGTTTCGAGCTTCTTCTGCCTGTGGAACGGGTGGGCAGCGCGCCTGCCGACAATGCGGTTGAGGCCGAACCGGCCATTGTGGAAAATGCGTCGGCAACTGCCGACGACAGCAAGACACGCAATTTCAGCGTGCTGGTGGTGGAAGACAATGCCGAACTTCTGTCGATGGTGTGCGAAGCTCTGCACGATTGGTATAGGGTGCTGCGTGCTTCCAACGGCGTTGAGGCCCTCAATGTGCTCGCCGGAGAAACCGTTGATGTGGTGGTGAGCGACGTGATGATGCCCGTAATGGACGGCATAGAACTGTGCCGGCGTGTGAAGGGCGACATGATTTACTCGCACATCCCGGTGATTCTGCTCACCGCCAAGACGACGATAGAAGCCAAGGTGGAGGGAATGGAGAACGGGGCCGATGTGTATATGGAAAAGCCTTTCTCAATGCAGCAACTCCACTTGCAGATAAACAACCTGCTGCGCATGCGGCAGGAGTTTCACAAGCGCATGCTTGAACTTGACGGCGACGTGGCGGCGGTGCAGCCTTCGGAGTATGGACTCACGCGGCAAAACCTGCAGTTTGTTGAGGGTGTGCAGCGCATTCTCAACGAAAACATTGGCGACGAGGGCTTCTCCATCGACTCAATGGCAGGCATGATGAACATGAGCCGGTCGAGTTTCTACCGCAAACTGAAATCGCTCACGGGGCAGTCGCCGGTTGATTTTCTCAAGGCACAGCGCATTAAGCGTGCCGCAGTATTGCTGACCGAAGGTTACAGCGTGGCCGAAGTGTCGGTGAAGGTGGGGTTCAGCTCGGCATCATATTTCACAAAATGTTTCAAACAGCATTACGGCGTGTTGCCCAAGGATTATGTAAAGGTGGGTTCTGTAAATTCCCACCGCAAACAAGAGTTAATATAACGGGTTGCGTTTTGTCATTTTGCGGTCTCTTTTCGGTCCAATCCGTCTGCTCGTTCAGTCGTATAGCCCGCTA
>CAVKCP010000136.1:0-6086 GCA_963654815.1 Lachnospiraceae bacterium
GTAGGCATTTTTATGTTTGCGTCACCCTGAGTCACCCAATTTAAACATCTAACTCACTGATTTTCAATGTGCGCTATGTAATGGCGTAAGAAAGTGATGAAGTCAGGATTCGCGCAACATGTTTGTTTATGGAGTTTGGCAAACTTTGGCCATTGTCCTTGGATAATTCAATTTTACAATATAAAACAAAAGAGCCGACAATGCATCATTGCATTGTCGGCTCTTTTAGGATGTTGCCCCTTTATTATTTTGCTTCAATCAAAAGCACTCTGCTTGAATAGTCGTTGAGTTTGTTGTAGTCTACATCGTGTGTGTAGGGTATTTCCAAACCGTTGCTCATGAGATATTCTCCGCTGAACGTCTTGCCCTCAAAGCTTAACGGCTTGTTGTCGATGCGCACCAGTTCGCTCACGGTGTACTGCTTGTTGGGGTCGAGTCCGGCCATCTTTACGCGCGGTATGTGCTGGTTTACAAACGTTTCTGTCTTCCACCAATAGAACACTGCTTTCGACTTTGCGTCGTCTACATACATGAGCGATGCTGCTCCGAGATGGTCGTAAGGCGACAGAAGACGGTAGATGTTGCCGAACTGCACCACAGGGCGTATCTGTTTATAGGCAGAAATGGCGCGCTTGCACAACTCTTTTTCGTCGTCGGTCATGTTTTTGGGTTGTATTTCCATGCCGAGTCTGCCGCTCATTGCGACATCAATGCGGAACTTAAGCGGTATGGTGCGGAATGTCTGGTGGTTGGGTGCAGCACTTATGTGCGATCCCATGGCTATTGCCGGGTAGAAATAAGATGTGCCCCACTGCATGTAAATGCGTTGCAGAGCGTCTGTGTTGTCGCTTACCCAGAACTCGTCGAAGTAGGGCAGAATGCCCCAGTTGGCCCTGCCGCCACCGCTCGCGCATGCCTGTATCGTGAGGTCGGGATATTTCTCCCTGATTTTCTTGCACACGTTTATGAATCCGCGATGATAGTCTATGTTGAGATGGCTTTGGTCGTCGGCCGACAGATATTGTGATCCATAGCTGCTCATGTCCATGTTTGCATCCCATTTTATGTAGTCAATACCGGGATGTTTGCTCATCATGTCGTCTACAACACCGAATACAAAATCCTGTACTTTCGGGTTCGACAGGTCGAGCACCAATTGCGTGCCGCCACGTCCAAGCACAAGTTCGCGGCGCGGAGCCCTTATCACCCAGTCGGGATGTTTCTCAAACAGTTCGCTCGTGGTGTTGGTCATTTCGGGCTCGAGCCATATACCGAATTTTACGCCTTTCTTCTTGGCTTCCGAAATCAGGCCGTCAATGCCGTTGGGCAATTTCTGGGCGTCAACAACCCAGTCGCCGAGCGACGAATTGTCGCTGTTTCTTTTATACTTGTCGCCAAACCATCCGTCGTCCATCACAAACAGTTCGCCGCCCATTGAGGCTATGTCGCCCATCATCTGCGACATTCCTTCTTCTGTTATGTTGAAGTACACGCCTTCCCAACTGTTCAGAAGTATGCTTCTTTGCTTGTCTCCATGAGCCAGCATATATTCGCGTCCCCATTTGTGGAAATTGCGGCTCACACCGCTCAAACCCTGGTCGCTGTATGAAAATGCTGTGGGGGGAGTGACGAATTTCTCGCCTTTGCGTAGACGGTATTCGGAGTTATACTCGTCTATGCCTGCAAAGAACTGATGATATTCGCTGTCGTTGGTGTTTATGCGGAGTTTGTAATTGCCACTGTAGCATAATGCTGCACCTATTACACTGCCTTCGTTTTCGTGGGCTTTGCCGTCAAGCGAAAACATCACTTCGGCGTGCGAGGTGTGAGCATTTCGTGTTCCGTCGCGGTTTTCAATCACAAGTGTGCCGGGTTTTAACGGTTCTTCGCTCACCTGAGCCTCGTTGGCCCACGACCCGTAAAGGTGCGAAACCCATACATTGCCACGTCGGATGGGGAGATATGACGAGGCAAACTGCCGCAGGGTGACAACCTTGTTTTCTTCGTTTGATATTTCCGACCAGCTCTCGATGATGTCTACATCAGAGTAGGCGCGGTAGCACACGGTGACATAAAGCGGATAAGCCAAGTCTTTCATCTTTATGCGCAGCGTCTGCGAATGGCCGTCCTGTGTACGGTCGATGCTTTCTACCCCAAGTTTTAGCGTAAGATTTCCGTCGGCATGACGCACCGACAATGCCGCTTCTGACGCTCCGCTCAATCCGAACACGGGGTAGGCATCGTGTGTAGTGGGGTTGCCGAACGACAGGTTGTCAATGTCTGATGCCGACAGACGGCAACCGTAATAGACGAATTTCAGTGGTTCGCCCTTTGTGGCATCGACAACAATTGATGTCGTCGGCGTAGACAAACTCAGCTTTTCTGCTTGTGCCGTTGTGCTTAATGGCAAGGCAAGCAATGCAAAGATTAAGTGTTTCCAGTTATTTTTCATTTTGTTTGATTGTTTGACAAAAACCGTTTAAGGCTTTGTGCTGTCGGTTGGAGATTTTCCGCAAAGATACACATAAATTTCAATTAAGACTAATACTATTTTAACAAGTGGTTGCCTGTTGCCCACAAAAGGCTTCTGCTGATGTTTTTTTTTGTCTGCCGTGGAAGTGAAAGATTGTGTCTACACCTATATATATAGGCTCGCATGGATTCTCTCTTCGGTGCAAGTGGGCGAATACTTAAAGTTGTCCGCATGTAATTGCCAAACTTTTGTAATGCTTTACAAACTTGCTCAAGTTGTTTTTCGAACATAACTTAACAAGGCTGAAATAATTTCTTTGGCAAATATTCATGTTTTCAATTTTAAGTATTAACTTTGTAAACAAAAGAAAGCCTTGTCTGTAATGGAAGGAAAGGTGCATTAGCGGTTTCTTCTTGTAAACTAACGGGTAACATTTTAATGCGTGTGTCAACATCGCGTTTTTCATTTATTGATATATTATGGCACAAAATATTTTTAGAGGCTTAGGCATTGCGCTGATAACTCCTTTCACTTCGGAAGGAGATGTTGACTATAAAGCACTTTCACGCTTGGTAGAATATCAGATACAGAACGGTGCTGATTTTCTGTGCATACTTGCTACTACTGGCGAGACTCCTTGCCTTACAAAGGACGAAAAGGTCAAGATAAAAGATTTGGTGGTTTCGGTAAATCATGAGCGCGTGCCCATCCTAATGGGATGTGGAGGCAATAACACGCGTGCCGTTATCGAAGAAATACGTGAAACCGACTGGAATGGCATCGCGGGCATACTCAGCGTTTGCCCTTACTATAACAAACCTTCGCAGGAAGGACTTTACCAACATTTCAAGGCCATAGCCGAGTCGAGCCCCCTGCCGATAGTGCTTTATAATGTTCCGGGCCGTACAGGTGTCAATCTTAAGCCCGAAACAACCGTAAGGCTCGCTACCGATTGCGAAAACATCATAGCCATAAAAGAAGCAAGCGGAAGCCTTGAGCAGGTTGACGAAATAATAAAGAACAAGCCGTCGCGTTTTGATGTGATAAGTGGCGACGATGCGTTGACATTCTCAATGGTGGCAAGTGGCGCGGCAGGAGTTATTTCGGTTATTGGCAACGCCTTGCCCAAAGAGTTCTCGCGTATGATACGTCTTGAGTTTAACGGCGAATATGAGGCTGCACGCAAGATACACCACAAGTTCACCGAGCTTTACACTTTGCTGTTTGTCGATGGTAATCCGGCCGGTGTGAAGGCTCTGTTGCACGAGATGGGATTTATTGAAAACGTGTTGCGTCTGCCGCTTGTTCCGACACGCATAACTACTTTGCAGAAAATGTCAGACATTTTGAAGACATTGAAGATTTAGAATTGCTGTGCAACGCAATGTGTGCTGTGTCATGCCAACGGCATCTTGGAACAGCACGTTGCACATTAGCCGTTTGCAAAATTACGTTTATTTATGCGTGACAGGTTGGTGTTTTGGCCTGTACTTGTTCTTCTCACACTAGCATTGTTTGTGTTGAACATAGTCTATGGGGCAGTGCATATCCCCATAGGCGATGTGTTGCGTGTGCTTGTCTCGGACGGACACGACGACGGCAGTCTGTCGTTCATAGTTCTTCAGTCGCGTTTCCCCAGGGCAGTAGTCGCGCTATTGTGCGGTAGCGCACTGTCGGTGTGCGGTTTCATGCTCCAGACTATCTTCCACAATCCCCTTGCCGACACGTCGTTGCTCGGCATAAGCAGCGGTGCGGGCATCGGTGTGGCTTTTGTCATGCTTCTGTTTGGAGGCAGCATAAGCGTCGGTGCGCTCAGCATGGGAGGCACATTGGCAGTGCTTGTGGCAGCCTTTGCCGGAGCTGCTGCTGTGGCTTTTCTTATGTTCTCGCTCGCTTCTGTTGTGAGAAGCAATGTCGTGTTGCTCATCTTCGGCATAATCATAAGCTATTTGGCCTCGTCGGTAATCCTCCTGCTCGATTTCTTTGCCTCGAAAGATGGCTTGCAGTCGTTTGTAGTATGGGGTATGGGAAGTTTCGACAATGTGTCGTCAAGCCAGCTCCCGTTGTTTTCTGCTATTATATTGGCAGGTATCGCCTTGTGCATGATGCTTGTAAAACCACTCAACGCAACCTTGCTGGGCACAAACTATGCCGAAAATCTTGGCATCGGCACACGTCGTCTGCGCAACAAGGTGCTTGTTGTGGCCGGCCTTCTGTCGGCTGTCACCACAGCCTATTGCGGTCCGGTGACATTCCTTGGGCTTGCTGTGCCGCACATAACCCGCATGGCTTTGCGGTGCGACGATTTCAGAACGTTGCTGCCAGCGTCGGCACTTGTGGGTGGCGCATTGTCGCTTCTGTGTTGCTTGTGTTGTTACCTTCCATCGGAAGGTGGCTGTTTCCCCATAAATTTCATAACACCGGTAATCGGTGCCCCTGTAGTTTTTGCGGTTATATTGAAGCGCAAAATATAGCAAAGTTCCTGAGATTACAAGTTATATAAAGTGATAAAAACCCACGAAGTATTGGTTTGAGACCATGAAAATATTGGTCAGAAAATCCAAAGAAAATAAGCATATATGATCGTATATCAATGCTATTGAGCGATTTTGTTTTGCTTTCTTTCTTTTGTTTATTCTGAAAATTTTGTATATAATGTTTGTAAGTTAAAAATAATATAGTTACTTTTGTTGAGAAAGTGATAATAGCGATGATGGCAGTAGGTAGCCGAGCGCTCTTCGGAGCGCATATCGTAGGTTCGATTCCTACCGTTATTATCACTTCATTTTATTCGCTTGTCTTTATCCAAATTGTATTGTTGCATTATTCTTTTTGTAATGAAAACGTTTGTGATGAATTTGCCCCACCACCTCTTTTGGGATACTTCTTAATTTTGAACGCCTACCCTTCGGGGACAATTTTTCAATCATAATTTCCAAATCAGGAACTTGAGTGATGTTTCTTCTTGTCGGTATTGAGGCCGAAAGACCAGTGCCGTGACATGGATTTGCGGTCGTAGTGCTCGGCGAAATTTGCGAAGGAAGAAGCTGTGGCGGAGGCGGTGTCGGTGCTTATGGCGGCTGCGATACGAGTGTTGTCTGTCTGCGATACGCATGTATTCCTTATGGTGCACGCGACAAGGAAGATAATGATGACGATGTGAAATGCGTTGTTCATGCGGGTATTGAATGATGATTGAATGTTATTCAAATATGTGGTATGTCGGCATGTTCGCCCTTCGCATCGAACGAGTGATATGCCTTGATGGATCTATGTGAAGTCGCGTGTCCCGAGGATGATGGACTTTGGGTGACTTGCTCGATATCTTGTGACTTACTTATCCCTAACAGAGATAATATTCTAAATTCAAGTTTCGGATTTGTTATTTAGCAGGTGTCCCCTTCGGGGACGTATATTCAGGCATAAGCTCCAAATCCGGAACTTGAATTTAGAATGATATTTTTGGGAGGCTTTTGCTGTAACCACATGCAGAAAAAGGTAAATGGCGACGTGTAATCCAAACAAAATTCGTATTTTTGCAATAAGCTTGCCCGTTTGCAACAAAAATGGGTGACAGAATGTAAAAGTATTATGCACAAAATGTGAGATAGCA
>CAVKCP010000137.1:0-5974 GCA_963654815.1 Lachnospiraceae bacterium
CCCTGCGCTATATTCTGTCGTCCCTACGGGACTCACCCGTTGCAAAGTTTTTACCGAACACCAATAAAAAACAATGCCGGCATACGGTTGATCAACTTCTGTTGCAACCGTATACCGGCATTTTCATGTCTTTAAAACTTATGCGGAAAGTGCTGTTCACCATCCCGAGTCGGCTCCGCCGCCGCCCGAATCGCCGCCGCCGAAGCTGCCGCCACCCATTGATCCGCCTCCGCCCCGGCCCCGACCCAACATCGAGGCAAGCAACATTGCATCGACAACGTTTGCTGCCGTGCCTCCGCCGGGATGGTCGGCATCGCGGTCGCGGGTGGTGATGTTGCCGCAATGTGGGCATTGCCACGTCTCGCGCACTATGCGGTGGCCGTAACTGTCGCGCAAAGTCTGGCGCGAAACGAGCCTTACTCCACGGCTGCCGCACCTTGCGCAGCGTTGGCGGCGGCCTGCAAACACAATCACCGCCACCACAATGGCTATGGCCAAGAGCACCGTCCACAACGGGTCAGATGTGTTTCCGCTGCCTTTTTGGGCATCGGGACGCATCGAACCCTGCAAAACCGAGTAGACGGCACGCATTCCTGCCGTCATGCCCCCGTCCCAGTCGTTGCGGCGGAAAGCCGGAACCATTACCGTGGTTTGTATGCGTTTGCTCATCGCGTCGGTGAGCCAACCCTCTATTCCGTAGCCCGTGTGGAAGCGCACCCGCCTTTGATCCATGACGAAGAGCACGAGAAGACCGTTGTTCTGTTTCTTCTTTCCTATGCCCCAACGGCGGAACAGCTGATGGGCAAAGTCGAACGGCGCGGCATCGCCTATCGAAGGCAGCATCACCACGGCCGTCTCTATGCCCGTTTCACGCTCCAGCCGCGCACAAATGGCATCGATGCTGTCGCGTGCCTGTGCCGAGAGTATGCCCGAGGGGTCGCTCGTGTAGCGCGCCGCCGAGGCCACATGCACGTTGGGCACAGTCTCCACCGTGTAGGCGGCGGAGCTTTCTGCCGATGCCACGGCCCACACGGCGGCCATGAAAACGATCGTTGCTATGAGCAGTCGTCGCATTGTTCGGCTTTTCAGAATTCCACCTTCGGAGCTTTCTCTGCCCCTGCTTCAGCCTCGAAATAGGCACGCTTTTCAAAGCCGCACAGTCCGGCTACGATGCTGCGGGGGAAGCGTCGTATGGCAACGTTGTATGCCCGGGCAGCGTCGTTGAAGTCCTTGCGTGCCACGGTGATGCGGTTTTCGGTGCCTTCAAGCTGCGACTGCAGCTCCTTGAAGTTCTCGTTGGCCTTCAGTTCGGGATAGTTCTCGGTCACGGCAAGCAACCGTCCGAGAGCCTGCGACACCTCGCCCTGCGCCTTCTGGAAGGCGGCTATCTGTTCGGGAGTGGCATTCGAGGGGTCTATTGTCACCTGTGTGGCGCGGCTTCGTGCGCTCACCACGTTCTCAAGAGTCTGCTGTTCGTGCTTGGCATAGCCCTTCACGGTGTTCACGAGATTGGGTATGAGGTCGGCACGGCGCTGGTATTGCGTCTCTACGTTGGCCCACTTGTTGCCCACTTCCTCATCCATTCCCACCATTCCGTTGTAGCATCCCACGCCCCAGAAGAGCGCAACTGCCACCACGGCCAGTGCTATCATCCACCACTTGATTTTGGTTTTCCTCATAATCTTGTCCTGTTGTTGGTTGTAACTGTTTCCGTGCGCGCCGCAAAGCAGCGGCACGCCACAATGCAAAATTAGGCATATATTGGGCATAGTGCACAATGTTTTTCAAGTTTTTTGCAAGCATTGTTTTATTTTCAGGATTGTTCCCGGTGGCCATCGGCATGCACATTATATATAAAAAAGAATAAAATGCTTTGCCGTGCCGCCTTTTTGCCGTAACTTTGCAATGATTGCCGGCGTGTTACCGGCACGCAAAACAACAACAAGAAACACATTCTCACAAAATGCAAGAGACAAGACAAAACCGCATAGCAAGGCTCCTTCAGAAAGAACTGAGCCTCATTTTCCAGTCGCAGACACGCATGATGCACGGCGTTATGGTGAGCGTGACGCGCTGCCGAGTGTCGCCCGACCTGAGCATCTGCACTGCCTACCTCTCGATATTCCCTTCGGAGAAGGCCGACGAGATTATAAAGAACGTGGAGGCAAACGAGAAGACCATTCGCTACGAGCTCGGCACACGCGTGCGCAACCAGTTGCGCATCATCCCCGAACTGCGGTTCTTCATCGACGACTCGCTCGACTACATCGAGCGCATTGACGAACTGCTGAAGAAGTAAAGGCGGGTTCTATAACAAAGCCAATTTATAGAACCCCCACTACAATGGATTTCACGTTCTTCATCGCGCGGCGTTACCTTGTGTCGAAGAAATCGACCAACGCCATCAACGCCATCTCGCTCGTCTCGGCAGCCGGGGTGGCCGTGGCCACTATGGCACTTGTCATAGTGCTCAGCGTGTTCAACGGTTTCCACGACCTCGTTGCCTCGCTCTTCACCAACTTCGACCCGCAGATCGAAATCACGCCCGCCAAGGGCAAGACAGCACCTGCCGACGACCCGGTGCTCACGTCGCTGCGCAACCAGCCCGAGGTGGCCGTGGCCACGGAATGCGTGGAAGACCAGGCCTTGGCCGTGTATGACGGCCACCAGCAAATGGTGACTGTCATGGGAGTTGACGACAATTTCGCGCAACTCACACGCATTAACGACATCCTCTACGGCAACGGCGAGTTCTCGCTGCACGCTGCCAACCTCGAATACGGCATCATCGGCATACGCCTTGCGCAGGCCCTCGGCACTGGAGCACGGTGGGACGGCGAGATGAAGATATACGCCCCGATGCGCGAGGGGCAGATAACCGATATCGAAGACCCGCGCGACGGCTTCGTGGCCGACTCCATTGTGTCGCCCGGAGTGGTGTTCGCCGTCAACCAAGCCAAGTACGACCGCGACCACATCATCACCTCGATAGGCTTCGCCCGCCGCATATTCGGGCAGCAGGGCATGGTGTCGTCGCTCAAGATCCGGCTCAATCCCGGAACCGACATAGCCGCCGTGAAGCAGCGCATGCAGCGCATTGCCGGCGCAAAATACCGTGTGCTCGACCGTTTCGAGCAGCAGGCCGACACGTTCCGCATAATGCAAGTGGAGAAATTTCTGGCCTACATCTTCCTCACCTTCATCCTCATCGTGGCATGCTTCAACATCATCGGTTCGCTCTCGATGCTCATCATCGAGAAGAAAGACGATGCACGCACGCTGCGGGCACTGGGCGCAAGCAGCCGCCAGGTGGCACGCGTGTTTCTGCACGAAGGCCGCCTCATATCGGCGGCAGGTGCTGCCGTGGGCATAGCCATAGGACTGTTGCTGTGCTGGATGCAACAGGAATTCGGCCTCGTGCCCATGGGCGACAGCTCGGGCACGTTTGTTGTCAACGCCTACCCCGTGAGCGTGCACTACGGCGACGTGCTCGCCGTGTTTCTCACGGTGATAGCCGTGGGATGGGCCACGGCATGGATACCCGTGAGATATATGCAGAAACGCCTTATGGCATGATGCCTATGCACTACCTGACCGCCACATTACATTTACAACAACAATAGTTTTACCAACGATTATGCAAAAAACCTTTCTCCTCAAGACAGCCGTTCTGGCCGCCGCGATGTCGCTGACGACACCCATGTGGGCACAGAACGCAGTGAATGCCACTACCGAAGGCACCATCGACCTCAGCGAATACGGCACCGAAGTGACGCTCGTGAGCGACGATTTCTCGAAGATGCAGTCGGGCAGCGAGAACGCACCCGACTTCAACACCGACATCACCGGCACGGCAACAGGCACTCCCGCCTATTTCCACAACCTCAACCAAGCCTACACCTCCACCCCGGGATGGGGCGCAGCCTACGCCTATCAGGCCGGAGGGGCAATGTGCCTCTACTCGAGCGACTCCGACATCACGGCCCATGTCAACACCCCGCTGTTCGACGCATCGGCACGCGGCGGCATGTTCATAATACATTTCCGCGCCCGCCTCATGCAGGACACGCCCAACTACACGGGTGTAGGCGTGCACGTCATCGACTTCTCCAAAGACCCGAGCAACGGTTCTTATCTCAAGATGCTCACCGTTCCGGGCTTGACCACCAGTTGGCAAGACTTCCAGCTCATCGTCTACGGAGGCACAAGCAGCATGCTCGTGAACTTCGTTGAGGAACACGCCGTGAAGGTTCTCGTCGACGACATACGCGTATCGCAGCTCGACCAGTATGTGAGCACCCCCGAAGTGCTCCACGCCCGCAACTACACGGGCACGAGTTTCCGCCCCAACTGGCGCAAGGTTGAGGGCGCAACCCAATATTTCGTCAACGTCTACAAGAGCGACGACAACACCAACGCCGGCGAACAGGTAGTGACCGACCTCGCCACCAGCGACACCATCTGCACCGTGCGCGGCCTCGTGCCCGGACAGAGCTACCGCTACACCGTGGCAGCAAGCGACGGCACGCACCGGTCTCTGCCCACCGACATCATCGACCTGAGCGACCTTCCCATTCCGATGATGGCCGACGTGACCGACTTCAGCGGCAACACCTACACCGCATCGTGGGATGTAATAGGTGCAGCCAAGTACTACAACTACTACGTCTACACCGACACCGTGGCACAGGCCGACGGCGAATTCGACGTGATTAACGAGAATTTCGACAACGTTACCGACTACGGCGGCGGCAAACAGTCGTGGACTCCGGGCAACGAGCCCGACGATCCGAAGACACAGCGCAGCGGTTTCCCCTCCGGAACTGCCATGAACGGATGGCTCGCCACCTTCTGGGCACCTCTGAGCGACGGATGCATTGCACTCGACGGTTGGAACTATTTCTACGATGTGAAGGGCAACGTGTATGACCCCAACATCGATGCCGACGTGAAATACTACGCCAAGCTGGAGTCGCCCGCACTCGACCTCTCGAAGAACGACGGCAACGCCCATCTCAGCGTAAGCCTCTACGGACAAATTGCTGCCGACAACCAGGACAAGGCCAACAACTATCCCGAATATCAGGCCAATGCCGTTGTGGCTCTGCTCAACTACGACTACGCCACCGGACTCTATACCGAGGCCGAACACACACTGGTCAACCTCAAACCCGAGTGGGCTACTTATGCCCTCGACTTCACCAAGGGCAGCGAAAACTCCAAGATAGTGATATATGCCACCGACGCTCCGGGCTTCATTTATGTAGACAACCTGCACCTCACGCAGAAATACAAGGCCGGCGAAACACTTATCTACCCCACCATTGCCAAGCCCGGCATCACCACCAACAGCGTAACCGTTGAACTTCCTGCCGACTATGCTTCGCACAACTACTACCACAGCGTGCAGGCCGTGGGCGAACGCCAGGTTTACTGGGCAACACGCACCTACACCTTCTACAGCGAGATGTCAGAGATGCTGCCCGTGCACATCGCCACTGCAATCGACACTCCCTCAGCCGAAACCACAGCCAAACTGAAGGCACACGCCGTTGAGGGCGGCATCGTAGTGACCGCTGCCGACGGCACACAGGTGAACCTCTACACCGCCGACGGCACACTCGCAGCACGCGCCACAGTGCGCGGCGGCAAGGCAACACTCGCCGCAAACGCACACGGAGTGTATGTAGTCAAGGCCGGAACACAGAGCGTGAAGGTGGCAAAATAAGCCTCCACACACCATAAAAGCCATGCGGGCGGATCGGTGCAACACACCGTTTCCGCCCGCATTTCGTTTGCCCTGTCACCATCCACGGCCCTGCCGCGCAGCACGCACGGGCAAAGTCAGCCACAGGCATGCACCGATTCACGCACAAGGTAGAGTTTTCAAAATGCTGTAAAAAATGTGCAGAATTTTATGTTAGTGACGGTGAAAAAATAAGTTGGTATGATTTGCGGCTTATATTTTTGAGAT
>CAVKCP010000138.1:0-5908 GCA_963654815.1 Lachnospiraceae bacterium
CATGTCGGAAGCTACCTACGCCTTTGCAAGTCAGTATAAAGCCATAGGATAAGAGCATGGAAGAAATGAAGAAAATAGAAGTGGTAGCTGCCATTATCTGTGATGGCGACAAGGTGTTTGCCACACAGCGCGGATATGGAGAATGGAAGGACTGGTGGGAATTTCCTGGTGGAAAGATGGAATCGGGCGAAAGTCCGCAGGATGCTCTTCGGCGTGAAATAAGAGAGGAGCTTGCCACAGAAATCGAGGTGGGCCAACTGATTACTACCGTAGAGTATGACTATCCGAAGTTTCACCTCACAATGCACTGCTTCATCTGCAAGGTGAAAACAGGCAAACTGACACTCCTTGAACATGAAGCCGCCAAATGGCTCAGCTTGGAAATGCTCGATACAGTGAAGTGGCTGCCTGCAGATGAAGCGGTAGTGGATAAGCTGAAAAGGCGCAAGAACCAGATATATTGAAGAAATCTCGATTATGAACGAAAATGACATAAGCATATACGATCGCTTTAAGGGCGTACTTTACGGCCAAGCCATTGGCGATGCGTTGGGGCTTGGAACCGAAGGCATGACGGATGAGGATATGGCATGGAAATATCCTAACGGCATACAACATTATAATCAGATTTACCAAGATAGACATCGGAAGAGATGGAAGATTGGAGACTGGACAGACGATACCGATATGATGCTGTGCATTGCCGAAGCTGTGATTGAGGATAAAGGTGTAAATTTTACAAACATTGCACGGCACTTTAAGGAATGGGCCAATGGAATGCCTATGGGAATTGGCGAAAACACCTATAAGGTTCTAAGTATCGGCGACTATGTAGAAAAGCCCTTTGAAGTGTCAAAGAAGATTTGGGAGATGAGCCATTGCCAGTCTGCTGCCAATGGAGGCCTAATGAGAACGTCTGTGGTCGGTCTGTTTCCCAAAGCCATTGTGATGTGTGCTGAAAATATCTGCAAACTCACGCATTATGATCCTCGATGTGTTGGCACCTGTGTTATAGTGAGTCAGATTATCCATGCATTGGTGTATGGCCTTCCTGTTCCAAACTACACACAAATTGTCAACACGGCATTGTTTTATGACGACCGCATTGCTGATTGCATAAGAATGGCGCATTGCGCGAACGACATAAAAGACCTTATGGATGACAGCTGCATGGGATATACTTTGCTTACATTTTCTGTTGCTCTATGGACGTTTTGGCATGCAGAGTCATTCGTGGAAGGATTATTGGCTGTTGTTAACGCTGGAGGTGATGCCGATACAAATGCCGCAGTAGCATGCGCCATTCTCGGTGCGAAATATGGGTTTGGTAGTATTCCGACCGAATATGTCGATGGCTTGTTGTACAAAAAAGAATTGGACAGAGTCGTTAACGAATTGGCCTCAATTTGCATAAAGGAGTAGAATCAAACTTTATTGTTGCCTGCCAGCACTTGTCGGCCGAAGCGTTCCACATACCAGTTCTGACCTTCGCAACCCGTCACTTGGGGCACGCTTGCACTATGAGGGTCATATCGCCACACGGCTTGGTTTGTGGCAAGATAGATGAGATTGCCCTGCATGGCCATGCCGTAAACCATGCCTATGCCGTCGAGACGAGCCACCTTTATGGGGAGCGAAGCGTGAATCACCGACAGACCTTTGTCGAGTGCCATCCAAACATTGCCCGATCGGTCGGCAAAAAGTCCGAGCACGGTGTTGTTGCCCAGTCCGTTGTGCTTGTCGTAATGGCACTCTGCCATGAATAACCGTCGTAGGAAAGGAGGCCGCCGTTGTTTCCGAAAAACATTGTGCCGGCGGCATCTTGCGTGCACGACCAGTTTTGCAAGCCTTTGCGGTAGTCGAGCGAGGAGTAGTGCAGAATGATGGGCATGAATGTCTGTGCCGTGGCGTATTTTGTTCCGGCGGCTACAAGGCAGAACATGATAATTATTCTAAGGTATATTGGCATTGTTTAGGCATGGTTAAGGTTAGGCTGCAAACTTATAAACGGGAATTGCTGCAAGCAGATGCAAATATAGCAAATGTTCTCGTAAATGCATTCAATTGGCTATCGGAATTGTGAAATGTAGTTATATTTTGCTAACTTTGCATACTGTTAAGGTCGCATCTGTATGGGATGTTGACCGTGAAGTGATAATATTATTGTATAATAGTGATTTTATGAACAATTTACAAATTGCCCCCCCCCTGTAGGGTAACAATTCTTTATTGGACGGGTCTTTTCCTCTTCTCTTTCTTTCTGCTGACGTTTCTCTCTCCCGATTCTTTTTTGACCCATTTGTGTACCTCCCGTTGTGATTCTGCTTGGTTTTTTACTTGTGGTAAGGCTTGGATGGAGGGTATGACACCATACGTTGACTTTGCCGACTCCAAGGGGCCGCTCTTATGGCTCATTTATGGCATAGGTTATCTGCTT
Source organism: Lachnospiraceae bacterium (assembly GCA_963654815.1). GTDB lineage: Bacteria > Bacteroidota > Bacteroidia > Bacteroidales > Bacteroidaceae > Prevotella. Next base: position 2,438 of record CAVKCP010000138.1, read on the forward strand.
TCTCCCACTTCCTATCTTGGCGTGTTTTGGCTTAGTGTGTTTGCATACACCTTTACGTTTTCTGTTTTGTGGCGCACGGCGCGGTTGTTTGTCGGGCGGCGTGAGTCGCTGATGGTGCTTGTTCTAATGCCGGCCTTGATGTTCTATCGTGTAATTCACGAAGAGGTGAGGGCCGAAGACTTTTGCCTGCCGGGAATTTGCATCGGCATTTACTGCACTTGTCGTGCGCTGATGTCTCCGCAAGGCACTTCGGTTAGAAAATATGCCTTTGGATTGGGTGTTGGCATGGCGTGGTGTCTGCTCATTAAGTGGAACTTGTTTGTGTTGATGTGCGGAATGGCCCTTGTTGTTTTGGGCGTGTCGTTCAGCCGAAGACGTGCCGACGCTCTGATCTTCGGTTTGCTTGGAATTGCCGTGGTGACATTGCCTTTCGCAGTGTATTTCCTTTGGAAAGGAAATTTTATGGCAATGGTGCAGGAGTATTTTGTAAATACGTTTCAGATTACGGGCGGTGGCAAAGACCAGAGAATCTGTCATATAGTGTTCTATACATTACTGACAGAGCCCATGTCTGTATATTATACAGTGATATTGCTCGGTGTAGTTGTAGGCATATACTTTTTCTGTCGTCGTTTCCATGTGTCTTATTGGCTGATGTTGGCTTATATTCCTTTTATTGCTTTCCTCGAATTGCAAGTATCTTGGTTCTATTATTTCGCCATCGTTATGCCGTTCTATGTGTTCTTCTTGATTTTTCTCGTCGGTTGTTGCTCCCGACTTATTTGCAGACTTCCGAAATCGCTATTTGTAGCCATTGCGATTGTTGTATGCTTGGGTGGCACTGCTTACAACACACGTTGGTGGAACTTTGTGTTTTTCCCGTCGGCCGACCAAGAACGGTGGGACGAAATACAACTGGTGATGCAACGGAAACAGCGGCCACGGATACTTGTCTTGACCGGTGATTATGGCTTTGGAATTCTTGTGCGTGCCCTGCCTGCGTGCAAATACTGGGCTTTGCAGTATAATTCGGGAGAGAATATAAAAGAGGAACGTTATAATGCTATGCGGGCGAATAAACCGGATTTTGTTATTGGCTTCGATCGATATGGAAAGGAGAAAAATGCCAAATATGCCAAGTTCTTCACTGTCCTCCGCGAAAGTGGCTATCGCCAATGCTACGTTACGGTGGTGAAGAACGGAAAGAAAACGAAGAAGACTGTGCCAGTGTATGCGAAAGAGTAGGGGAGGGCGCTTCTGTTTTGTCGCATAAGTCAGCAATGGCGTTTGCCATATTTTTCATGTAAAAGAAATAAGACATGACAAAATGTCATGCTGTCAGTCGTGGCTTGGCACGTAAACGTTGCTTGGCACAACGTTTGTTATTATGTAGGCGAATGCCTGCAAGAACGCTAGTATGCGGCATCGTTCAGATGTCCATGCAGAAAAGGTTTGAACAGACACTCTATACATTACTAATAAGAAAACAAAAAACAAAAAAGAATAAAGACATGGGAAAGATTATTGGAATCGACTTAGGAACAACAAACTCTTGTGTTGCAGTATTTGAAGGCAACGAACCGGTTGTTATCGCCAACAGCGAAGGTAAGCGCACTACACCTTCGGTGGTTGGTTTCGTGAAGGACGGCGAGCGTAAAGTGGGCGACCCCGCAAAACGTCAGGCTATCACCAACCCTAAGAACACTGTATACTCGATAAAGCGTTTCATGGGCGAGACTTATGAGCAGTGTGCAAAGGAAGTTACACGCGTTCCGTTTACAGTAGCTAATGAAGGCGGCTATCCGCGCGTTGACATCGAAGGCCGCAAATATACTCCGCAGGAGATTTCGGCCATGGTGCTTCAGAAGATGAAGAAAACCGCCGAGGATTATCTTGGTCAGGAAGTAACCGACGCGGTAATCACAGTACCTGCTTATTTCTCTGACTCACAGCGTCAGGCAACAAAAGAGGCAGGACAGATTGCAGGCTTGAATGTTCGCCGTATCGTGAATGAGCCTACTGCCGCAGCTCTTGCCTATGGTGTGGACAAGGCAAACAAGGATATGAAGATTGCCGTGTTCGACCTCGGTGGTGGTACCTTCGATATCTCTATCCTCGAATTCGGCGGTGGCGTGTTTGAAGTGCTCTCCACCAATGGCGATACCCACCTTGGCGGCGACGATTTCGACCAGGTTATCATCGACTGGCTTATCAACGGCTTCAAGGCCGACGAAGGTATCGACCTCAGCAAAGACCCGATGGCAATGCAGCGTTTGAAAGAAGCCGCAGAGAAAGCAAAGATAGAGCTTTCGAGCACCACATCCACCGAAATCAACCTGCCTTACATCTCGGCCGAAGGCGGCGTGCCCAAGCACTTGGTTAAGACATTGACCCGCTCGCAGTTTGAGCAGTTGGCACACAACCTCATTCAGGCATGTCTCGTGCCTTGCCAGAATGCAATGCGCGATGCCAAACTGAACACATCGGATATTGACGAGGTTATTCTCGTGGGTGGTTCAAGCCGCATACCCGCTGTGCAGACTCTCGTGAAGAACTACTTCGGCAAAGAACCGTCAAAGGGTGTCAACCCCGACGAAGTGGTGGCCGTAGGTGCTTCAATTCAGGGTGCTATCCTCAACAAGGAAAGTGGCGTGGGCGACATCGTATTGCTCGACGTAACTCCGCTGACTCTCGGTATCGAGACTATGGGAGGTGTGATGACAAAGCTGATTGATGCCAACACCACTATTCCTGCCAAGAAAAGCGAGACATTCTCGACCGCTGTTGACAACCAGACCGCAGTGACCATACATGTGCTGCAGGGCGAACGTCCTATGGCCGCACAGAACAAGTCAATAGGCCAGTTCAACCTCGAAGGCATTGCTCCGGCACGTCGCGGTGTTCCTCAGATTGAAGTGACATTCGATATCGATGCCAACGGCATCCTCAACGTGAGTGCCAAGGACAAAGCCACAGGTAAGGAGCAGGCCATCCGCATCGAGGCTTCGTCTGGTCTGAGCAAGGAAGAAATCGACCGTATGAAGGCAGAGGCCGAGCAGAATGCTGCCTCTGACAAGGCCGAGCGCGAGAAGATTGACAAACTCAATCAGGCCGACTCGATGATTTTCACCACCGAGAATTTCCTGAAGGACAACGGTGATAAGATTCCTGCCGACCAGAAACCCGGCATCGAGCAGGCTCTCCAACAGTTGAAGGATGCCCACAAGGCCGCCAATGTAGCTGCTATCGACACAGCCATCAACAACCTCAACCAGGTGATGCAGGCCGCCAGTGCCCAGATGTACCAGGGTGGCGCACAGCCTGGTGCCGGTGCACAAGGCTTCAATGGCGCAGGTGCTAGCCAGCAAGCTGGTGGACAGCAGAAATCCGACGATACTATCCAAGACGCCGATTTCGAGGAGGTGAAATAAGTATAGATAAACATCTATAACAATAAATAGGCAAATAGGG
>CAVKCP010000139.1:0-5784 GCA_963654815.1 Lachnospiraceae bacterium
CGGTGAAAAAATAAGTTGGTATGATTTGCGGCTTATATTTTTGAGATGTTTTTGCCTCTTGAAGAGGGAACATAGCGGGCTATGTGACCGAAGAAAGATACAAAAACAGCCAAAAAGATGAGCCGGATAACCTTTCTGATATTTATTTTATATGAGTTCAAATCGTACCAAGTTATTTTTTTATCGTCACTTTACAACTATTTTTCTTACTTTTGCACTGCACACCCCAACTGCCAACCCAAACAAGCAAATGAAAGCACTTCTCATCGCGGCCATTGCCGCCGCAACCGCCGTCACGGCACACGCCGACGACTGGATGGCACGCGTGCCCGACAGTACGCCCGTGTGCCGCATAACCATTCCCGGCACTCACGACGCGGCCACCGGCGACGGCTTCGCCTGCGCCGACTCTGCCGTGGCACGCGTTGTAGCCACAACACAGGAGCTGCCCCAGTCGCGCCAGTGGGCTGCCGGAGTACGCGCATTCGACCTTCGCCCGGCCGTGCGCACTATGCCCGACGGCACACAGCAGTTGCAGATTTACCACGGCGAGTTTGCCACGCAGCTCACAATGGATGCTGCCCTAAGCCTGATAGCCGACTCGCTGGCCGCCCACCCCACCGAGTTTGCCATAGTGGTGATGCGCCACGAGGCATCGGCCTCGCGCGACGAAAGCCGTTGGCCGGCACTCATGGGCGACATTCTCGCACGACATGCCACCGTGCTTGCCGACTTCTCGCCCTCGATTACCGTAGGCGAAATGCGCGGAAAGATACTCCTCATAAGCCGCGACCGCTACGAAGGGCCGCTGCACGGGGCCTACGCCGAGGGTTGGCGGCACGATGCCGACTTCTGGCTGCATCCTCTTGCCACTTTGACTGGCAAGGGCGGACAGTGCCCTCTGGCCGTGCAGGACTTCTACGACACGTCGGCTCCGGGCGCAATGAAGAAGAAACTGCGCGCCATCGACCGCATGATTAAGGCGGCACGCAAGGCAGCCGACAACGAGAACGGCGCACCCGTGTGGACAATAAACCATGCCTCGGGCTACGCACTCACGGCCGACATAGGCGCAGCAGAACCCGTGTCGCTCTCCGACGGCTACCGCGCCAACGCCGCCGCAACCAACGCCCATCTGCTGCGCAAGGCATCGAAGGGCGGCACCAAAGGCGCAGGCATAGTAATGACCGACTATGCGGGCACCGACATCTCGGGCACCTACCGCGTGATGGGGCTCAGCCTCGTAAACGCTCTGTGCCACGAACGCTGACACGACTCGCCCCCACTCCTTCACGAAAAACAAAAAACAACACACATACATGCGCAAGTTACGGACAATAGAAATGCATCGCCTCACGGTTGAAGAGTTCCGCGAGGCCGAGAAAATGCCGCTCGTCGTGGTGCTCGACGACGTGCGGTCGCTCTACAACGTGGGGTCGGTGTTCCGATCGTGCGACGCATTCCGCGTCGAGGCGGTCTACCTCTGCGGCATCACCGCCACTCCGCCCCACCCCGAAATACACAAGACCGCCCTGGGCGGCGAGGACTCTGTGGCATGGCGATACTTTGCCACGGCCACCGAAGCGGTGCAGTCGCTCCACGACGACGGCTACACGGTGCTCGCCGTGGAGCAGGCCGAGGGTTCGACAAAGCTGCAACACCTCGACGCCTCGCCCTCGCAACGCTACGCCATAGTGCTCGGCAACGAGGTGAAAGGGGTGCATCAGGAGGTGGTTGACATGAGCGACGGATGCCTGGAAATACCGCAGTTCGGCACAAAACACTCGCTCAACGTGAGCGTTACGGCAGGCATCGCGGTGTGGGAATTTGCCCGCCGCCTCATGCTTTAAACCCCGTTCTGCCACACTCAACATATCTCCCTACACCAAAACCTAACCACGCCCCATAACATCACTACCGCAATGAAAATGTTTCTAAACACAGCAGCCATAACGGCAGCGGCTCTACTCACCGCTCCGTCAGCCCACGCCGACGACGGCAACAACGTCGCGGCCACGCGCTATCCCTCGGCCAAGACCGAGAACTTCGCCCCGACAATCGTGGCATCACACTCGCAGGGCAACATAGCACTGCACCGCCCGTGCCGAGCCTCATCCACATTCGACTACAACCTCACGCCGCAGCTACTCACCGACGGCATAGCCTTCAACGGCACTCTGCCCTCGCTCGCCGTGACCACACCCTCGGGTATGCTGCCAAAACGCGAGCGCGAGTGGGCAATCGACGGGGGAATGTACACGCGCAACACCTTGATGGGCGACGACACGTTTCTGCAATATGAGTGGACGGGGGCACAATTCGAGGCCGACACCGTGGCTCTGCGCTGCAACGTGGCCTACAACGCCGCCCTTGCCACGCAGGGATGCACCATAAGGGTGCTCGCCCGCGAGATACAGAAACGCGGCAAGGCCGGGAAATGGAGTCTTGTGGCCGAACACCACACCGACACTCTGCCGGGCCGGGAGTCGCAATACAAGGCGCATAGCGACCCCAACAAGCAAACCGACCGCAGTTTGCTGCCCACGCGCGACATAACGCTTCGTCTGCCCTTGTCGCACCGTCTGTGCCCAATGCAGGCTCTGCGCGTTGAACTGAAGATGCCGGGGGCCGCCCACTGGACGGTGTACGACATAGAACTGGACAACTGCGGCCGTCGCATCACGTCGGAACTGCTCTCGTCGGCACGCTTCGCCAGCGCATGGGTGAGCGCAGATGGCGGCGAACAGTGGGCCGAGGTGGATCTGGGGCGAAGCTCCACATTCAGCGAGGTAAGGCTGCAATGGGTTGAGAAAGCCGTCGAAGGGCGCATAGAAACAAGCGACGACCGCCTGAAATGGACTGCCGTGGGCACTCTGCACGGCGGCAAAGGCAACAACGAAAGGGTGGCCACGCCGAAGGCACACGGACGATATGTGCGCGTGGTGATGACCCGACCGGGCAGCACCAACCGCTATGCCATAGGCGAAATGCAGGTTATGGGCAACGGAGGCTACAACGCCGTGCCACACGCCGAAGCCGCCGTCGAAGGCACACGCAAACCGCTCTCGGGCGGCGACTGGAAGTTGCAGCGCGCCTCGGAGGTAAAGGCCTGGGGCGCAGAAATATCGCTTCCGGGCTTTGCCGACACTCAGTGGATAACGGCCACAGTGCCGGGCACGGCTCTTATGAGTTATGTAAACATCGGCGCGCTGCCCGATCCGGCTCTGGCCGACAACTTGGAAGCAGCATCGGAATCATTCTTCAACAGCGATTTCTGGTATCGCCGCACGTTCAACGTGCCCGCCGATTGGCAGGGAAAACACGTCTTCCTGTGCTTCGACGGAATAAACTGGAAGGCCGACGTGTATGTGAACGGAACAAAGGCAACACGCATAGAAGGGGCGTTCACACGGTCGCGCACCGACATAACGCCGCTGCTCAAAGAGGGCGGCAACGTGTTGGCCGTGAAGGTGGAGTGCCCAGCCCATCCGGGCGGACTGAAAGAGAAGACTCTTGAAACCACCGACATAAACGGGGGAATGCTCGGAGCCGACAACCCCACGTTCCACGCAAGCATCGGATGGGACTGGATTTCTACCATAAGGGGGCGCGAAACCGGACTGTGGAACGACGTGTTCCTCAGCGCCGAGGGCGAGGCTACGCTCTCCGACCCGCTCGTTACCACCTCGCTCAACCTGCCCGACACGGCCGCAACCATTACGCCTCGCGTGATAATAGCCAACAACGAGAGCCGGGAGTTGAGCGGAACACTGCGCGGATGGATAGGCGACATATCGTTTGAAAAACGCGTCACAGTGGCCGCAAACGCCCAAAGCGAGGAATTGTTCAGTCCCGATGAGTTCGGGCAACTGCGTGGCCGCAGAATGCGTCTGTGGTGGCCCAACGGCTACGGCGAACCGTATCTGCACGAGGCAGGCTTCGAATTCACATCCGACAACGGTCAGAAGACGTCCATAAACTACCGCGCCGGAATAAGACAAGTGACTTACAGCGGCGAAACAACACGTCTGCAGATGCAGGTTAACGGCAAGCGCGTGGTGCCGCTCGGCGGCAACTGGGGATTCAGCGAGCAGAACCTGCTCTACCGCAAGCGCGAATACGACATCGCAGTGGCCTACCATAGGCTCATGAACTTCAACATGATACGCAACTGGGTGTGCCAAACCGGCGACGAGGAATTCTACGACGCGTGCGACCGCAACGGCATTATGGTGTGGCAGGACTTCTGGCTTGCCAACCCGGCCGACGGACCCGACCCCGACGACAACACTATGTTCATGCGCAACGCCGCCGACTTCACGTCGCGAATGCGCAAACATCCGTGCATCGCGCTCTACTGCGGACGCAACGAAGGCTACCCGCCTGCCGCATTGGACAGTGCCCTGCGCACTCTCGTGAAGCAGCAGAACCCGGGCATGCTCTACATCTCGAGCTCGGCTGATGAGGGTGTTAGCGGTCACGGACCTTACTGGGCCGAACCGGCCAAGACCTATTTCGGCGCACAAACAGGCAAGCTGCACACCGAGCGCGGAATGCCTGCCGTGATGACCTACGAGGGACTTTGCCGCACATTCACGGCAGATGCCCTGTGGCCGCAGAGCCAACAGTGGGGCCAGCACGACTTCACCATGCGCGGAGCACAGCGCGGTGCCACATTCAACTCGCTCATTGAACACGCCTTCGGCACTCCCACCAACGCGCAGCAATTTGCCACCTGGGGGCAATGGATAAACTACGACGGCTACCGCGCCATGTTCGAGTCGGGGTCGAAATACCGCCAGGGATTGCTCATCTGGATGAGTCACCCCTGCTGGCCGTCGATGGTTTGGCAGTGCTACGACTATTGGTTGGAGCCGACGGCGGCTTATTTCGCCTGCAAAAAAGCGTGCGAACCGCTGCACATACAGTATAATGCACTCACACACGACGTGGAGATTGTCAACATCCTGCCCTCGCAGCACCCGCAGCTCACCGCCCGCCGCGACATATTCGGTTGCCGTGGCAACCTGATAAGCACCGCACAGACAACTGTAAGCTGCCCTGCCGACAGCACACTCACGCTTGCCTCACTGCACACCGACAGCACATTCGCCGACAGCGACAGCGTGCATTTCATGCGCCTGACGCTCCTGCGTCCCGACGGCAGCACCGCATCGGAAAACACCTACACGATAGCAAGCAACGAGGGCGACCTCACACAGATTGCCGCACTGCCCCAAACCACCATAGGCGCAACCGTGAAACACGGCAAACGCAACCTCGACGTTACGCTATCAAACACTGGTGCGACCGCGGCGGTGATGACACGACTCAACCTTATAGACGGAAACGGACAGCAAATTCTGCCTGCTTTCTATTCAGACAACTATTTCCATCTCATGCCGGGCGAACGCCGCGAGGTGAAAATAGAATGGCTCGACGACGAAGAAACACCTCTCAATCCGCAAATTGAGGTGTCGGCATTCAACGCCGGGAAAAAGATTTTCTGAAATTATTAGTGTCCGGGAAAAAATATTTATTGGTTTCCAGTAAGACTTTACAACCGACAAGTCCCATAGGGACGACATATTACAACGCAGGGGCTTGCCCCTGCGTTTATTGTTTCTAATAATTTTGCCCCTTACAGGTAGAGTTTTCAAAATTCAGAAAAAAGTAGTCACAATTTTGTGTAGCTTCGCATACTAAGCCCTGGAAGGGCGTAACAATCCCAGCCCAGGGTGAACCGCGGAACGTAGTGAAGCGGTGTAACCCTGGGTAAACGGT
>CAVKCP010000140.1:0-5698 GCA_963654815.1 Lachnospiraceae bacterium
TCTGGTTCGACACCGACATCAAGAGTCTCGTGGCTGGCGAGTACAATCCCCTCTTCAAGAGTTTCACTCAGAGCAGCAAGATGAACGTGAACTGCGAGGTGGATGATGTGGAGAAGGGTGCGCCCCTTGCTTATGACAAGACATGGGACTTCAACTTCCAGGACGGCAGTCCGGCTCTCTCTGGTGGCGTGACCGACTTCGCCCGCATCTTCCCCTCTGGTCTCCCATTCTTCGGCATGAAGAAGGTCAACTTCCTCGACAGCAGCAACGACCAGAACTACTACTTCACAGCCCCCTTGCCAAGCGCAAGGTTCGGCGCGTGGATGTAAGATTATTAATTTCTTTCACCGAAAAGGCTCAGTTGGCTATTCCACAACTGAGCCTTTTACATTGGTACTTTGGCCTTGAAATGCATTTTATGCATAAAATTTCATTACCCACACAACACCTTATTGTTATAATATGCAAGCAAAAGGACTACAAATAAGTAAAATCCACCAATAACTTTTGCCTATTCGGTAAAAAAACGTAATTTTGCAGAAATTTTTTCAAAAGCAGTTATGTACACATTTATTGTAAGTCTGATATGTCTTGTTTTGGGATATGTCGTATATGGGAAAGTTGTTGAACGCATAATGCAACCCGATGCAAAGCGTGCCACGCCGTGTTACGCGATGCAAGACGGAGTTGACTACACGCCGATGCCCACCTGGAAGGTGTTTCTCATACAATTCCTCAACATTGCCGGAACGGGGCCAATATTCGGAACTATACAAGGTTTGCTCTTCGGGCCATCGGCTTATTTTTGGATTGTCTTAGGATGTATTTTCGGTGGAGCCACCCACGACTATATGGCTGCAATGATTTCGCTGAAACGCAACGGAGCCTCGCTTCCTGAAATTGTGGGCGACGAAATGGGCAATTGGGCACGCACTGCGCAACGCTATCTCGCCCTGTTCCTGATGATACTTGTTGTAGCCGTATTCGTAAAGACCCCGGCTGGACTGCTTGCAAACCTTACCGCCGGCATTGCCGGCAACAGTTACATGTTTTGGGTGGTGGTGATATTCCTTTATTATTTGATAGCCGCAACTCTCCCAATCAATAAAATTATAGGAAAGATATATCCCGTGTTTGGCGTTGTGCTCATTTTTATGGCACTGTGCATCTTTGTCGGTGTATTCCTGCACAGCGGCACGCCGATACCTGAAATAACCGACGCTTTTGAAAACCACTACCCCGGAGGCTCCCTTCCTGTATTTCCCTGCATGTGCATCTGCATTGCCTGCGGTGCAGTCAGCGGTTTTCATGCCACACAAAGTCCGCTTATGGCACGTTGTATTAAAAACGAACGCTACGGCAGACGTGTGTTCTACGGTGCGATGATAACCGAAGGCGTAGTTGCATTGATATGGGCAGCAGCGGCTTTGCAGTTTGCCAACGAGCTCGACGTGGCCGGCAACACCCCCTACGAAAAGATATACAATGCCATGCTCGACAGCAACGGAGCCATAAACCCGGCCATTTTCGTAAACAATATATGCAACAGCTGGCTCGGGTCGTTTGGTGCAGTGCTGGCCATACTCGGTGTGGTCATTGCACCTATAACCACCGGCGACACTGCATTACGTTGCGCACGCTTGATATTGGCCGATATGCTCAAGATGAAGCAAGACAAAGTGTTGATGCGCATTCTGATTTGCATGCCAGTATTTGTAATCAGCATTATCCTGTTGTTTGTCAAATTCGACGTATTGTGGCGTTATTTCGCATGGTTCAACCAGACATTCTCTATATTCACATTCTTCACCATTGCCATATATTTGGCAAAACGCAACAAACCTTATTACATTGCGCTCCTGCCGGGGATGTTCATGGTAGCAGTTTGTGTATGCTATCTGTGTGTCGACCAATACAGCTTCAATCTCAACTGGAATCTGTCTTATGTCATAAGCTTCGTTTGCGCAATGCTTACCGGTATTTGGTTTATGGTATGGAAGAAAAAATGTCTGGGAGGCTACAACACGGCAGTACAATAAACGTAATGCTCTATATTGCATCGGTATAATGCCTGCAAGAAATGGCAACAACCGTTGCGAATTCGGTGCACATCTTTCGGGTGTATGCTAGTCAGAACATATTGCACCAATGTTACAAAACAGTTATAATGTTTTGCGTTGTGCTTTATTTGCACTATCTTTGCATAAGATAAGTTGCACTCGGCAATTTGAAAGTAAACTTTCATTGCACTCGCTTGCATTATCTTTGCATAAGATAAGCTGCACTCGGCTATCTGAAAGCAAGCTTTCATTGCACTCGCTTGCATTATCTTTGCAAAAGGAATGAAACACACAGGCGTGGGGTTTGCTCAACACGCCATAAAACAGAAACACTATGTTTGATAAAGCTACCTACGCCAACCGCCGCGCCCAGCTCAAGAAGCTTGTGAAAGACGGAGTTATAATCTTGTTCGGCAATAACGAATCGCCCTGCAATTTCCCGGCAAACGGCTACTACCCATTCCGTCAGGACTCTTCATTTCTGTATTATTTCGGCCAAAACCGTGATGGTCTTGTGGGAGTCATCGATATTGACAACGACATAGAAACACTTGTCGGCAACGACATCGACATTGAAGACATCGTGTGGTATGGCAGCGTTGACAGCGTGCACGACATGGCCGAGCGTGTGGGAGTGAAAAACTCCGCACCGATGAAGAGCCTCAAGACTATATGCAACGATGCCATGCGCCAAAAACGCCGCATACATTTCCTCCCCCCCTACCGCCACGACATTAAGCTGCAGATTTTCGATTTGCTCGGCATACATCCCGTACAGCAGAAAGAGGCAGCAAGCATGGAACTGATAAAAGCAGTCGTGAAGATGCGCTCAACCAAAGAAGCGCAAGAGATTGAGGAACTCGAGCGCGCCGCAGTAATAGGCTACAAGATGCACACTACTGCCATGCGCCTCACCAAGCCCGGTATAACAGAGAAATATGTGGGCGGACAAGTTGACGGCGTGGCCAACTCATACGGCGCAATGGTGAGCTTCCCCACAATATTCAGCCAACACGGCGAGATAATGCACGGCAACCCGTCAATGGCAGTGCTTGAAGCAGGAAGACTCGCGTTGTGCGACGCCGGAGCCGAGACTATAAACAACTACTGCTCTGACAATACACGCACCTACCCTGTAAGCGGCAAATTCACCCAACGCCAACTTGAAATTTACAGCATTGTAGAGGCTTGCCACGACTATGTGCTCAAGGTGGCAAAGCCCGGAATAAAATATTTTGATGTGCATCTTGCAGTGTGCAAACTCATGACCGACCGCCTGAAAGAACTTGGTCTGATGAAGGGCGACACCGAAGAAGCCGTGGCCGCCGGTGCACATGCCATGTTCCTGCCGCACGGATTGGGACACATGATGGGAATGGACGTGCACGACATGGAAAACCTCGACCAGATAAATGTAGGATTCGACGAGGAAACGAGGCCGCGCCTCGACCAGTTCGGCACTAATTGTCTGCGCATGGGACGCCGTCTTGAAGAGGGATTTGTAGTAACCGACGAACCTGGAATATATTTTATCCCGGCACTCATCGACGACTGGAAGGCATCGGGACACTGCAAGGAATTCATCAATTTCGACATGCTCGAGACTTACAAGGATTTCGGCGGAATACGCATCGAGGACGATGTGCTGATAACAAAGGATGGTTGCCGCTTCATAGGCAAAGACCGCATACCCTATCATCCTGCCGACATCGAAGCATTCATGGCCAACAACTGAGCCTAAAAAAATGCGAAATATGCCAAACGGCAACAACAGAATTTACAAACAACAATAACAACGAAAACATCCAAATGAAAAAAATTCTAACACTTGCGTTGCTTGCCATGATTGCAGTCGGCGCAAATGCCGAAGAAAAAAAAGATTCGGTGAACAAGAACAAGCCGGTGTTCACGGTGGTGAAAGAGAACCCCATTACGAGCATCAAGGACCAAAACCGCAGCGGTACATGCTGGGACTACTCCACACTGTCTTATTTTGAAGCCGAAATTCTCAAGGCTTCAGGCAAGACCTACGACCTGTGCGAGGCTTTCGTGGCCAACAAAAACTACATGGATCGTGCCATTCAGGTGGTGCGCCTGCACGGTGACTGCCAATTCTCGCAAGGCGGTTCGGCCTACGATGTTCTTTATGTGCTCAAGAACTACGGTATATGCCCCGAAGATGCAATGCCTTTCCCGGGTTCGCTCTACGGTGATTCGCTCAATAACTTCAACGAATTCTTCGGCCAGCTCGAGCCTTATGTGGCCGGGATAGCACGCAGCAAAGAGAAGAAAATATCAAACCAGTGGAAAGTGGGTATGCAGGGCATTCTCGACGCATATCTTGGCAAGTGCCCCGAAAGTTTCAGCTACAACGGCAAAACTTACACCCCGAAATCATTTGCCGCCAGCCTCGGTCTCGACTGGAACAACTATGTGTCGGTGACAAGCTTCTCGCATCATCCCTACTACACCCAGTATGCAGTTGAGGTGCAGGACAATTGGCGCAACCCTCTGTCGTGGAACTTGCCTATGGAAGATATGGCACGCATCATCGACAATGCCGTGATGAACGGCTATACCGTGGCATGGGGCGGCGATGTGAGCGAACCGGGATTCACACGCAAGGGTCTTGCCTATTTCTACGACACAAAGAAAATGGAGAGCCTCTCAGGAAGCGATATGGCCAAATGGCTGAAAATGTCGGCAACAAAGCGCACCAACCTCGTTGATTCTCTTGGCTGCACAGTTCCCGAGCTCACACCTACGCCCGAACAGCGTCAGGAAAGATTCGACAACTGGGAACTCACCGACGACCACGGAATGCTTATCTATGGTATCGCCAAAGACCAGAACGGCAAGGAATATTACATGGTAAAGAACTCTTGGGGCGAGAGTGGCGACTACAAGGGCATCTGGTATATGACAAAGAACTTCATCATTGCCAACACCATGGACTATATGGTGAACAAGAACGCCATTCCCAAGGACATTCTCAAGAAAATGGAGGATGCCAAGAAGAAGCAGTCAATAGCCGACTAAGCAGAAAGAATACGGCTACAACATAATGTAAAGGCGGTAGGCAAACGAATTGCGTTGCCTACCGCTTTTTTAGTTTTATAACGTCACGAAGGCAACAAAGAAAGTGCTTATGAGCAGAATAAGTGAAGAACAACGGGTGGTGGAACAGATGATAAGACTCTACTGCTGCAAGAAAGAGGGCAACGAGACGTTGTGCCCTGCATGCAGCGAATTGCTGCAATATGCCATTAACCGACTTGAACGATGCAGATTTTCAAACAATAAAACCACTTGCAAGAAATGCCCTGTGCACTGCTATAGCCCCAAGATGAGAGAACGCATACGGGAGGTAATGCGCTGGGCCGGGCCAAGAATGATTATATACCACCCAATGGCTGCTATCAAGCATTTTATTTAGACAAGGTTTCCTCACTGTTGAAGTGATTTGCGCCCTGATTTGCGGCTTATATTTTTGAGATATTTTCGTTTCTTGAAGAAGGATCATATAGGGCTATGTGAACGATGAGAGAGGCAAAAACAGCCCAATGATGAGACGGACAATCATGGCGCACCAGCATAATCCTGTGTAAATAATGTGTGAAGTATGGAGAAAAGTTTGT
>CAVKCP010000141.1:0-5565 GCA_963654815.1 Lachnospiraceae bacterium
AACATCCATTCAACGTTTTACTATGTTAGATCAAAAGTTTACCGGACACCAATAATATTATATATGGGTTCAAATCGTACCAAGTTATTTTTTTATCGTCACTTAATCGACAATGCCCGGCAGACGAAGCACGTCTGTCGGGCATTTGGTTTACGCTCGTGCTGCATACGATGCACGCCGTGGGCAAGCACTGAATAGTGCCGAAGAAGGCGTTTCAACGCATTCCGCGAGCCTTGTATATGGTTTCTTTCGCTTCGTTTATTTCCTGGAACTTGCGCTCTGCTGCCTTGCGCACATCCTCGCCCAAGGCCGCCACGCGGTCGGGATGATGCTTCAACGCCATGCTGCGGTAGGCTGCCTTCACCTCTTCGTCGGTGGCCGAAGGGCTTATGCCGAGCACCTTATAGGCAGCATCGGTGTCAGAAGCTCCGCCTTTCAGATTGAGTATGGAGTTGAGGTCGGCCTCTGAAATTCCGAGCCCCGAGGCCACGAAACGCAGGGCATCAATCTCCTGCTTCACCACCACGCCGTCGGCACGGGCTATGAGCACAAGAAAATCGAGCAGCTGCAAGCGCTGGGCATAGTCCATATTCATATACATCTCGCGGCACGCATCGCCAATGGTTGAGCGGAAAGCAAATTCGCCCACGGTCTTCTGCCGTTCGAAAAGACGCAAGAGTATTTCTTCGCCCTGGCTCACCGCCATTTCGCCGAAGTTGCGGCGCAGGAAATTGCGCACGGTTTCCATCTCGGAGTACATAATGCGTCCGTCGGCGCGTATGATATAAGAAGCAAGGACAAGGAGCGAGAACAGAAACGAGTTGCGCTGTCCCTGCCTCTGCCTGTAACCGTTGTCGCCGCCGTGCACGCCGTCGTTGCCACTGCGTGATGCTCCTTCATCGCCCGGTGTTTCCATTCCCTTGTCGAAAAGCCAGCCCAGTGCAAACCCGGCCAGTATTCCAAGCGGCCCCGTGCCCGAGATAAACCCGAGAAAACCGCCTATCCATTTTCCTGCTCCCATGTGTTTTCTATTTGTTTTTTATGATGTAATAAGATGTGCAAAAGCAAAAGCCATGCCACAACCATGTGCGAAATTACAAAACATTTCGCAAAAAGCACACTGCACCATAACCAAAAACAAATAGCAGAGCCAAAAATTTGGCACTGCAGAATAATTTGTATAACTTCGTGCACACATTAACAACAAGGCAAGAATGGAGATTAAAATAAACGACCTCAAGAAAACGTTCGGCGACCACACGGCAGTAGACATCAGCCAGTTTACGGTGAACCACGGCGACATACTGGGAGTTGTTGGCAACAACGGAGCCGGAAAAACCACCCTGTTTCGCCTCATGCTCGACCTGCTGCGCGCCGACACGGGCTGCGTTACGCTCACCCCACGCGGCGGAGAACCCATAAACCCGGCTGAAAGCGAGGCATGGAAACACGTTACAGGCGCATACATCGACAACGGTTTTCTCATCGACTTTCTCACTCCCGAAGAATATTTCGACTTCGTGGGGCAGGTGTCGGGAATGTCGAAAAGCGACATTGCAGCACGTCTTGACCATTTCACGCAGTTTATGAACGGCGAAATTCTTGGCCAGAAGAAATACATACGCGACTTTTCGGCAGGCAACAAGCAAAAAATAGGCATCATAGCCGCCTTGATCACAAGTCCTGAACTCGTGGTGCTCGACGAACCGTTCAACTTTCTCGACCCCAGCAGTCAGAACGCGCTGAAGAAGATTCTCACCGAATATCACGCACAGACGGGCGCAACAATACTCCTGTCGAGCCACAACCTGCAACACACCATCGAGATATCGACGCGTGTGGCGCTGCTTGAGCACGGCTTGCTGATAAGCGACCTTGCCAACGACGGCGGAGCAGCCGAAGCCGAACTCGAAAAATATTTCAACGTGTAAGGCCACAGCATGTGCATGCCCAAGACACGCACCAATGACAACTTTTTTCGGCCAACCATTACGGGAGTGCAATAAAATCCTTAACTTTGTAAGCAAGATGCGCACGGGGCATACCTCTGACGGCATTGTTGCCAAGGCAAATGCACACCACACTCTTTTGCAATAACCTAAAACCAACAATACAAATGATTGACAAGAAACTTCTATTGACGGCTTTCGTTTCGTCGGTATGCACACTGGGTGCATTGGCACAGGACGAAACGTTCGACCTCAACTCGCAACGTTCGGAGAAACAGGACGTGAACATGGTGCCCGGGAAAAAAATCGATCACCAGGGAATCGTGGTCAACCCCACCCCGCACAACCTCGACATCGACCGCGAAAACTGGATTGACCTGCACAGCGGAATATGCCTGCGCGACAAGTCGGGCAAGTTTGCCGGCGACCTGAAGTTCCTCGCCTCAAATCCCAAGGGGACAAAACTCACCGTCACATTTGGCGAAAAAGAAGCCAAGAAAGCCGGCCTGAAGAAAATGGCATCGGGCGCATATCTGCTCAAAGCCGACAAGAAAGGCATCGAGATAACCGGATACGACGAGCGCGGAGCATTCTATGCCATACAAACACTGCGCCAGATTATCGAAAGCCCGGCCGCCAAAGGCAGGCTACCCTACCTTACATGCAACGACTATCCCGACCTTCCGCTGCGCGGAGTGGTTGAAGGATTCTACGGCAACCCGTGGTCGCACCAAGTGCGCCTGTCGCTCATCGACTACTACGGACGCAACAAGATGAACGTATATGTGTACGGTCCGAAAGACGACCCCTACCACAGCAGCCCCAACTGGCGACTGCCCTACCCTCCCGAGCAGGCAAAGAACATACGCGAACTCGTTGAAGCCTGCAACCGCAACCGCGTGGATTTCGTGTGGGCAATACATCCCGGAAAAGACATAAAGTGGAACGAGGAAGACTACAACAACCTCGTGAACAAGTTCAACCTTATGTACGACCTCGGGGTGAGGGCTTTTGCCATACATTTCGACGACATCGACGGCGAAGGCACCAACCCCAAGAAGCAGGTGGCATTGCTCAACCGCCTCACCAACGAGTTTGTGAAACAGAAGGGCGACGTGTCGCCGCTTGTGGTGTGCCCCACCGACTACTCGCAGCTCTGGGCAAAACCCGGTCCCGACGGTCCGCTCGCCATTTACGGAAACGAGCTCGACCCGTCGATAAACGTGTTCTGGACCGGTTCGGTGGTGTGCAGCGACCTCACCAAGGAAACGCTCGACTTCGTTGACCAGCGCATAAAACGCCCCGCCTACTACTGGTGGAACTTCCCCGTAACCGACTATGCCCGCCACATTATAATGCAAGGGCCGGCCTACGGATTGGAAACCGACCTGACCGAAGAGCAGACCTGCGGCGTGCTGAGCAACCCCATGGAGCACGGCGAAGCATCGAAGCTCGCACTCTACGGAGTGGCCGACTACAACTGGAACGTGTCGGCCTACAACCCGATAGACAACTGGGAACGCGGACTTGTTGACCTCACTCCCGAAGCACACGATGCCTACCGCACCTTTGCCATACACTCGTGCGACACCGAGACGGGCTACCGCCGCGCCGAATCGTGGGAAACAAAGACTTTCAGCGTGGACAATTTCACACAGACACAATACGACAAGCTGCGCAAAGAATTTGAAAATGTTGAGAAAGCCCCGTCGCAGATGGAGGCAAACTGCAAGAACACGCTTCTGCTCAACGAACTCCGCCCCTGGCTCGTGGAGTTTGAAAAGCTCGGCAAGCGCGGCTTGAAGACGCTCGACCTGATAAGGCTCTATAAGAGCGGCGACAAGAAGGCCTTCTGGAACGGCTACATCGGCAACTCGATGAGCATGGCCGACCGCAAGGCTTACGAGGCCCACAAGTCGGGCACAATGGTGCTGCAACCGTTCTACGAAACCTCCATGGACGACATGGCATCGGGATTCTTCAAGACACTCACCGGCACCACACCGGCATTCTACAAGGGCATAGGCACCTATCCCACACTGCGCACCACGCAGAACAAGCTGATGTTCGACAACGACTCCACCACCTACTATCACTCAGGAGTGAGCCAAAAGACAGGCGACTGGGTGGGTGCCGACCTCGGCGAAACACGCAAGGTGAGCGAGATAAGAATTCTTCAGGGCCGCAACTCTACCGACGATGTTGACTACTACGACAACACCATACTCGAATATTCCGTCGACGGCAAGACATGGAAAGCTCTGAGCGGCGAGCTCAAGAAGCAATATGTGATAAACTGGAAGGGAGAACCCGTAGACGCACGCTATGTGAGAATACGCAAATTGGCTTCGGAAAAGAAGAGCTGGATAGCCGTGAGGTCGTTTGAAGTGAACCCCACCACTCCCGAGAGCCTCGGCTTCAAAGTGGAAACGGGCGACACCGAAGGCGCAATGCTGGCTTTCGACAAGAACCCGTGCACCCGTTACACCAGCGACGGACGCTTGGCGTTTGGTGTGGCCAAGGGCACAAAAGCCTACACCATGCTGCTCGACACAAGCAAGGCAGGCAACCCCACATTCGTGCAATATGACAAGAAGGGGAAAGTGTTGTGCACCACACCGGTAGACAACTCTTTCTTCACCGTGGAACTCAACCCCAAGGCCACAAAAGTGGAATTGAACGGAACGGCAGACATATATGAAATAGTGTCGGAATAACACGCTGAACAACATGATAGAGCGGCAGTCAAATCGCAAGATAGGGCTGCCGCTCTTTGCATACATACGCGACACGACAATGGCATGACGCTAATTATACTTAAATATTTGCTACAAGTGAAGCAAGGGGCGCATTTTCCGCGATTTTTTTTGTAATTTTACGGGCTGAAAACAAGGCCAAAGTCCGCCAGAACGCAAAAAAACGGCATTACAGACAATATTGCCGTGAAAAGGCAGAGCAGGCCACAACATTTGAAAAAGAGAACAAAACAAACAACAAATGGACGAAAATCAGACAATAGACCAAGACAGAATTCTGAAAGTCAACATTGAGGAAGAAATGAAATCCTCATACATCGACTATAGCATGTCGGTGATTGTGGCCCGCGCCTTGCCCGATGTGCGAGACGGGTTCAAGCCTGTACACCGCCGCATACTCTACGGAATGCTTGGCATAGGCAACAAGAGCACAAGCCCATACAAGAAATGCGCCCGCGTCGTGGGTGAGGTTCTGGGTAAATACCACCCGCACGGCGACAGCTCGGTTTACGGTGCTTTGGTGCGCATGGGACAGAACTGGAACATGCGCTACATGCTCGTTGACGGACAGGGCAACTTCGGTTCGGTTGACGGCGACTCTCCTGCCGCCATGCGATACACCGAGTGCCGCCTCTCGAAAATGGGCGAACACATCATGGACGACCTCGACAAGGACACCGTTGACATGACCAACAACTTCGACGACACACTCGTTGAACCCACCGTTATGCCTACCAAGATACCCAACCTGCTGGTGAACGGAGCCAACGGTATAGCCGTGGGTATGGCCACCAACATCCCCACGCACAACCTCGGCGAGGTGATTGACGGCTGCTGCGCATACATCGACAACCCCGACA
>CAVKCP010000142.1:0-5307 GCA_963654815.1 Lachnospiraceae bacterium
TCTTCCTATTTAGGCTAACTAACATCTATGCCTAGACACAGGATTATGCTAGTGCCCCCAAAATAATGTAACAATTGGTGAGATAGGGGCAAGCCCCTATCCTATAATATGCGCCCCTTTCAGGGGCAATAGATAGGAAGCTATACATTAGACAAAGTAAGCCCTATGTTTCCCACTACTTTATAAAGAACAACCATTCAGCGTTTTACTATGTTAGACCAAAATTTTTTACCGGACACTAATAAAAAAGAAGGCTTCCTTGCAACGCAAAGAAGCCTTCTTTAGGTTGTAAAGAAGCCTTGTTTCGAGTGTAAAGAAGCCTTGTTTCGAGTGTAAAGAAGCCTTGTTTGCGGCGCGGGCCGCAATGGGTTGTGCAAGTTGTTGTGCGTCAGCTTCTTCCGTTCACGATTTTCTTTATCTCGTTGAGCTTGTTTAGGGCCTCCACGGGAGTGAGGTTGTCGATGTCGAGCCCCATTATCTCGTCGCGTATCTGGCAGAGCACGGGGTCGTCGAGCTGGAAGAAACTCAGCTGCATGCCGCTTGCGTCGGTCTGTATGCGTTCGGCCTTGGGTTTCTTGCGTGTGCCCACCTGGGCGTTGTCGGTTTCGAGTTGTTTGAGCACCGAGTTGGCGCGGCGCACTATCGACTTTGGCATTCCGGCTATTTCGGCCACGTGTATTCCGAAACTGTGTTCCGATCCGCCCTTGGCCAGTTTGCGAAGGAATATCACCTTACCGTCTACTTCGCGCACCGACACGTTGTAGTTGCAGATGCGCGGGAAGCTCTTCTGCATCTCGTTCAATTCGTGGTAGTGTGTGGCGAAGAGCGTGCGTGCGCGTGCTTTGGGGTGGTTGTGCAGATGCTCGACTATGGCCCAGGCTATGGAGATGCCGTCGTAGGTGGATGTTCCGCGCCCCAGTTCGTCGAAGAGCACGAGCGACCGCGGCGTGACGTTGTTCAAGATGTCGGCGGCTTCGGTCATTTCAACCATGAAAGTGCTCTCGCCGAGCGATATGTTGTCGGATGCCCCCACGCGCGTGAATATCTTGTCAACCACACCTATGTGCGCCTTGTCGGCCGGAACGAAGCTTCCTGCCTGCGCCATGAGTGCTATGAGGGCCGTCTGACGGAGCAGGGCCGACTTTCCGGCCATGTTCGGTCCGGTGATAATCATTATCTGCTGGCGTTCGGTGTCGAGCTCAATGTCGTTGGGCACGTAGCTCTCGCCGGGCGGAAGCTGCGTTTCTATCACGGGATGCCGGCCTGCCTTTATGTCGAGCACGTCGTCGTCGGACACCTCGGGGCGTGTGTAATGGTGCTCGGCAGCCGTCTTGGCGAAGGAGAGCAGGCAGTCGGCGCGAGCCACGATGGCCGCATCGGCCTGAATCTGCGGTATGTATTCCTGCATGGCGGCCACGAGTTCGCCGAAGAGGCGCGTCTCGAGTGCGAGAATTTTCTCGTCGGCTCCCATTATCTTTTCCTCATACTCCTTGAGCTCCTGGGTGATGTATCGTTCGGCGTTGGCCAGTGTCTGCTTGCGCACCCAGTCGGCCGGAACGTTGTCGCGGTAGGTGTTGCGCACCTCGAGATAGTAGCCGAACACGTTGTTGTAGCCCACCTTGAGCGACTGTATGCCCGTGCGCTCTATCTCGCGCTGCTGTATCTGCAGGAGGAAGTCGCGCCCTCCGCTGGCTATTCGGCGCAGTTCGTCGAGTTCGGCGTTGTATCCGTCGGCTATCACGCCGCCCTTCTGCACGAGCTGCGGAGGGTCGGGCTGTATCTCGCGGGTGATGCGCTGGCTCAGACTCTCGCACAGACTGATGCGCTCGCCCATGTCGCGCAGCGGTTCGCAGGCATCTGCCATGAACGCCGTCTTTACCGGCCCGAGGGCCGTGAGGGCCGTGTTGAGCTGCATAACCTCGCGTGGCGTGACGCGGCCTACGGCCACCTTTGATATTATGCGCTCCATGTCGCCTATGAGATGCAGTTGATCGTCGGTTACGGAGGCGAGTTCGCTGTCGGCGGCGAAACGATCCACCATGTCGAGGCGGCGCGTCACTGCGGCCACGTCGCGCAGGGGAAACACCATCCAACGGCGCATCATGCGTCCGCCCATGGGCGTTACGGTGCGGTCGGCTACGTCGAGAAGCGAGGATCCTCCCTCCTGCATTGGCAGCAGGATTTCGAGCGAACGAATGGTGAAGTTGTCGAGTCGGACGTAGCGTTCTTCCTCTATACGCGCCAGAGAGGTGATGTGTGCGATGTGGGTGTGCTGCGTCATTTCGAGATATTGCAGTATCACTCCCGATGCCACCACGCCCAGTTGCAGGTGCTCAACGCCGAAGCCTTTGAGCGATTTGGTGCCGAAATGGCGCAGAAGTTTCTGCCGCGAACTCTGCAGGGTGAACATCCAGTCGTCGAGTTCGAACACGCACCACCGCGTGCCGAAGTGCCGCTCGAAGTCTTGTTTGGCGGCACGGTCGTAGAGAATTTCCTTTGGTTGGAAGCTGGCCAGCAGCTTTTCTACATAGCCGAACGTGCCCTCGCCGGTGAGAAACTCGCCGGTGGAGATGTCGAGCAGGGCTATGCCGCACTGCGTGCGCGTGAAGTGCACGGCGGCCAGAAAGTTGTTTTCCTTGTAGTTGAGCACGTTGTCGCCCATGGCCACGCCTGGTGTAACGAGCTCGGTGATGCCTCGTTTCACTAGCGTCTTGGTGAGCTTGGGGTCTTCAAGCTGGTCGCAAATGGCCACGCGGCGGCCAGCACGGATGAGCTTGGGCAGGTAGGTGTCGAGCGCGTGGTGCGGAAATCCGGCCATTTCGGTGGTTCCTGTCTGCCGTCCGTTGTTGCGTCTGGTGAGCGTTATGCCTAATATTCGCGCTGCAGTGACGGCATCGTCGGCGTAGGTCTCGTAGAAATCGCCGCAGCGGAAGAGCAGAAGCGCGTCGGGATGTTTTTCTTTCAGCGTGTAAAACTGGCGCATCATCGGGGTGAGCCCGTCGCCTTTATTGTTCTGAGCCATGTGTGGTTCTCCTTCTTTTTCGTGGTTGTGCGCACGGGGGCGCCGCATGGGCGCGGTCTGGCGCAGTGCAAAGGTCAACATTTTTTCGTTGTCGTGCAAGTGTTGCGGCCGCTTTTTGCCGAGTGTCAGGGGGTTCACCATTATTAGGTATTAGGCCGAAACCCTACTTTTAGGTATTGCGCCTGTGCGCATGAGTGGCTAACTTTGCAGCCGTAAATGATTGAAAACGACTAAAACTGTTGATATGAAAAAGACATTGGTAGCATACGGTTCCTCTACAGGAACATGCGAGAGTATAGCTCAGACCATCGCCGGCAAGCTCGGTGTTGAGGCTGTAAACGTGGCCGACTTGGACGCCGCTCAGGTGGAAGAGGCCGAAAACCTTCTTCTCGGCACTTCGACATGGGGAGCAGGCGAGCTTCAGGACGACTGGTATGACGGCCTGGGCGTGATAAAGGCTGCCGACCTCTCGGGCAAGACTGTTGCCATTTTCGGCTGCGGCGACTGCGAGTCTTACTGCGACACGTTCTGCGGCGGCATGGCCGAGATATACAATGCCGTGAAGGACAAGGGCTGCACCGTGGTGGGCCAGGTGTCGGTTGACGGCTACACATTCGACGATTCTGAGGCCGTAGAGGACGGACAGTTCGTTGGTCTGGCTCTCGACGACGTGAACGAGAGCGACAAAACCGAGGCGCGCATCGACGCGTGGCTCGACAGTTTCAAGGATAAACTTTGACACGATAGACCCCGCCCTGCCGCCGGAGAGATTTGGCTCATAGTTTAAGATCTTATTGTTTTATTGTTCGTTACCCGTGCTCCCGGGGGCGGGAGCACATGGCAGGGCCGAGGGTAGGCGTGTCTGTAAGGGCACGCCGGTAAGATAGCCACTATTAAAATTCATAATGTTATTGTATAAGAGCAGAAGAGTCGGCTGTGAAGTCGGCTCTTTTTTGCGTTTGCCAGGCACGCTTCGGTAAGGCCGCAGGGCGGCATAGGGCGGGGCAGAATGCCGTTCTTCGCGATTTTTTTAGTAACTTTGCAGCAAGATTGTATCAGGACTGGCAGGTGTGCCGTGTTTTTTCTTTGGCAGGAACGGCCGTCGGGCTGTAGTCGGATACGCTTTTTTATGACACTTGCTTATGAGTAGAAAAGACAAAATCGTTTCCTTTATGTGGCAGCATGTGCTGCTGCTTGTTTCGTTGTGTATAATGACATTGGGCGTTGCGGTGTGCGTGCGCAGCATGTTGGGTTCGAGTGTGATTTCCACGCTGCCCTATGTGTTTGAAACTGCGGGCAAGACCGGCGTTGACGGCATTCCCCGGCTCACCATAGGTCAGTACACCTACATAATGAATGCCGTGCTCGTGATAGGCCAGATTGCCGTGCTCCGTAGCCGTTTCGAGCCCGTGCAGCTCTTCCAGCTGCTTGTGGGTTTCGTGTTCGGCACGCTCATTGACGTCAACATGTCGCTCACTTCGTGGCTCGTTCCCGCTACTCTGTGGACCAAAGTGGCCGCCCAGGTGGCCGGATGCACGGTGCTCGGACTGGGCATAGCGCTCGAAGTGCGCTGCGGTTCGGTAACAATGCCCGGCGAGGGATTTCCCGTTGCCGTGTGCGAGGTGACAGGCGTGGAGTTTGCCAAGATGAAGATTGTGGTGGATGTGTCGCTCGTTGTGCTTGCCGTGGTGTTCAGCTATGTGTTCTTCGGCGCATGGCAGTGGAACATAGTGGGCGTGGGCACGCTCTTCGCAATGGTTTATGTGGGCGCAGTGGTGCGCGTTGCAGGACGCCGGCTCGGTTGGTTCGACCGCATGTTGGCCTATCGTCCTGGCTTCCGCCGGTATGTCTACGGATTGGCTCGGTTCATCTTCAAACAGTAAAATCAGCCTATAGGTGGGATTTTATAGAACCCACATATAATGTTTTGCGAAACGTGTGGATTGCTTTGTCCAATGCATTGTTTCCTATCCATTGCCCCTGAAAGGGGCGCATATTATAGGATAGGGGCTTACCCCTATCTCCCCAAGTGTTACATAAATTTGCCCCTGAAAGGGGCGCATAATTCATTGTGAGTTTGAAATATGCGCCCCTTTCAGGGGCAAATTTATTGAAATGCCTAAACGCAGGGGCAAGCCCCTGCGCTATAATCTGTCGTCCCTACGGGTAAAGTGTTCAAAATAAGATTAAAAAATGTGCAGAATTTTATATTGATATAAATTTATAATCATTTGATTATCAGGAAGGATTTGGTAATTAAAGCCCTGAAAGGGCGTCACGACCGT
>CAVKCP010000143.1:0-5235 GCA_963654815.1 Lachnospiraceae bacterium
GTGATGTGTACGACCGTACCACCGCCTTCTACAATCCCTTCACAAAGCGTTGGGCGCTGAGCTTGCGCTGGTCTACCCCCGTATCGTCACGTTCCCGTGCCTACGCCGAGAATGCTGACCCCGAACTGCTGGTGAGCCTCACCCATCGTGTGCGCAAGGATGCCGCCGACCGCAACCTTCGTTTCTGGTTCACACCCGACGACAAGGAACTGCATCACCCCAAGTACCCCGAGGTAGAACCCGGCATCTACAACTTCGACTGCATCGCCTACGAGAGCATCATGCTCGGACAGTATGCCGCATGGTGCGGCCCCGAAAACGATGTCTGCAAGCGCGACGGCATACAGAAGCGCAATGTTGTGGAACTGGGATATAGCCGCGACGGTTTCCATTTCGCACGTCCCTCGCATGAAGCCTTTATGGATGTCAACGAGAGCGAAGGTGCATGGAACTGGGGCAATATGCAGTCTATCAACGGAACACCGCTCATCGTTGGCGACTCGCTCTACTTCTACAGTTCAGGCCGTCGTCTCAATAATATAATGTGGGACAGTTACACCTCAACAGGTTTGGCCATGTTGCGCCGCGACGGATTTGTTTCCCTCCACGCCGACAAACAGGAAGGATATGTCACGACAGAGAAACTCACCTTCGACGGCAAATACCTCTTCGTCAATGCCGACGTGAAGGCGAAAGGTGCATCGTTAAGAGCTGAACTTCTTGACGCCGACGGCAACGTCATCCCCGGCTTTTCCAAGAAGGAATGCACCGTGATGCACTCCGCCGACAAGACCAAGCAGCTCATCACTTGGAAAAACAAGAAAGATGTTGCCGAACTCGCCGGACAGCCCGTGCGCATAAAGTTCTACCTCACACGTGGCGACCTATACTCATTCTGGGTTTCACCCTGGACTTCAGGCGAAAGCCGCGGCTTCACGGCCGGAGGCGGACCAGGACTCAATGCGGGTGGAGTGGATACAAAATAACACGTCTATTCATAGTTTGTTTAATAAAGGATGAGGTGTGCAGAGATGCACATTTCATCCTTTTCTTAACAACATAAAAACCAATCACAACAATGAAAAAACAAGCAATTGTATTTACATTATGCCTCAGTGCCATGACACTGGGTGCACAAACACTTGAAAGCGGCATAAAATTGCCCGCAGTATGGCCACCACGCCAAGCAGATCCAACCGGACCTAAAGAGATGCCCGTACCCTATCTGAAGGAAAAACCGGAAGTAATAAACATCAACCGTGGCCGTCAACTGTTCGTAGACAGTTTCCTTATCTCCAAGACCAACCTAAAGCCGGTTTACCATACGGCAAATTTCTATGACATGAATCCCGTACTGAAGGCAGACCGTAAATGGGAACTCACACCCGAAGGATATGAGTACGCTGCTCCATTCTCCGACGGCATTTGGTATGACGACAAAGACGGAAAATTCAAGATGTGGTATCTTGCAGGTGCAGGCTACGTTGACACGCTCAAACACAGTTTGTACACCTGTTACGCAGAATCAATGGACGGAAAACACTGGACAAAGCCTTCCCTTGACATCGTTCCCGGAACTAACGTCTGCGATACGATGAACCGCGATGCCTCAACCGTTTGGCTCGACCGCAACGAGACTGACCCGGCAAAACGTTGGAAATTCTTCAACGTTGAATACAAGCCCGACTACATACAATGGCAGTATGTACTGAAATACTCGGCTGACGGCATTCATTGGTCAAAACCAGTGGCGCAGTCGGGAGCCGTTTCCGACCGTTGCACAGCCTTCTACAATCCCTTCATCAAGAAATGGGCGTTGAGCATGCGACATCACTGCAAAGTGTCATGGCGGTCAAGAGCCTACCTCGAACACGAGGATCCTGAAGAAGCAGTAAGCCTTGCACACCGCTTGCGTGAAGGCGTGACTGACAAGCACATCGTATTTTGGTTTACTCCTGACGACAAGGAAAAACGCCATGAGAAATATCCCGATGTAGACCCGGGCATTTACAATTTCGATGCTATCGCCTACGAAAGCATCATGCTCGGCTTTTATAGTCAGTGGCAAGGGCCGGAAAACCATATCGCACGCGGACTTATGATACCCAAACGCAACGAAATCATGCTTGGCTACAGTCGTGATGGTTTCCATTTCGCTCGTCCGTCACATATTCCTTTTATGGGAGTAAACGAAACCGACGGAGCATGGAACTATGGCAATATGCAATCAGTGAATGGCGTACCACTCATTGTGGGCGACTCTCTCTACATCTATTCTTCTGGTCGCAGCCGTAACGGAGTATGGTGGGATGCCGGTGTTTCTACCGGATTGGCGACATTGCGCCGCGACGGTTTCGTTTCCTTGCACGCCGACAAACAGGAAGGCTACATCACAACAGAAAAAATCACTTTCGACGGCAAATACGTTTTCGTCAACGCTGACGTAAAAGCAAAGGGCGCATTACTGAAAGTGGAACTCCTCGATGCCGACGGCAACATTATCCCCGGATATTCCAAAAACGATTGCATTGCCATGCGCTCCGCCGACAAAACCAAGCAACTCATCACTTGGAAGAACAAAAAGGATGTTTCGGAACTCACGGGCAAGACTGTACGCATGAAATTTTATCTCACTCGTGGCGACCTCTATGCCTTTTGGATATCGCCATGGACTTCGGGCGAAAGTAGAGGTTACACGGCAGGAGGCGGACCAGGACTCAATGCAAGCGGAGTAGACACGAAATAGTCATGCGAACAACATCACTAATCATCATGGCGTTGACGGCCGTCAGCCTTCATGCGCAACCGGGCCGTCGCCTAGTGGCATACACCGATTTTCAGAATTGCAACGGGGTGGAGCGTGTGTTTCACACGCCCACCTATTATCCACTCAACCCCATTCTGAAGGCTGACCAACCGTGGGAACTGAACGCGGCGGGCGACCCTTATGCCGCTCCGTTCAGCGGTGGCGTATGGTATGACG
Organism: Lachnospiraceae bacterium; assembly: GCA_963654815.1. Lineage (GTDB taxonomy): Bacteria > Bacteroidota > Bacteroidia > Bacteroidales > Bacteroidaceae > Prevotella. Next base: position 2,984 of record CAVKCP010000143.1, read on the forward strand.
AACAAGAGGGTAAATTCAAGATGTGGTATTCGGCTGGCGGCGGAAAGAAGGAAGGACTGGTGTTGTGCTATGCCGAATCTTCCGACGGAAAGTCGTGGCATAAGCCTGTGCTCGACGCTGTGAGCGGCACCAATATCGTCGATACGCTTGAGCACGACTGCGTGTCGGTACTGCTCGACAAGCACGAGAGCGACCCCGAGAAACGGTATAAGATGTTTGCCGTGGTATTCAACGGACGTTCCACAGTAAGCATGCACCTCCAATACTCTGCCGATGGCATTCACTGGACTGCAACACAAGCACTCTCGGGCGAACTCTACGACCGTTGCGCTGCCTACTACGATCCCTTCCGCAAGACCTACGTCCTTTCGCTGAAGACTATCAACGGAAAGAAGTACCGTCGCTCGCGCGCCTACCTTGCCGATGCCGACCCGGAAATGGCGGTGAGCCTTGCCCATAGGGTGTACGACAACCGCAGCGACAAGTTCATACGCTACTGGTTTAACGCTGAAGACGACGACCCGCACCATCCGCAGTTTCCAAACATCCGTCCGCAGATCTACAACCATGAGGCCATGGCCTACGAGCAGAGCATGATCGGCTACTTCACAGTATGGCAAGGACCGGAGAACGACGCTTGCGACAGTCTATACATACAGAAGCGCAACGAGGTGCTCATAGGTTGGGCTAACGACGGATTTCACTGGAACCGAGAATACAAAACACCCTTCCTGCCTGTAAGCGATAACAGCAAAGCATGGAATGCCGGTAATGTGCAGTCGGTTGCAGGATGCCCAATCATAGTGGGCGACTCGCTCTACTTCTATTGCTCGGGACGCTACAACAGTAAACCTGTACACGACTCCAACTTCGCCACAGGTTTGGTCATGCTGCGCCGCGACGGTTTTGTTTCGTTGCACGCCGCGGCATCTGGCACGTTCATAACCGACACCGTGACCATTGACGGCCAATATCTATTTGTCAATGCAGACGTAAAGGCGAAGGGTGCATCGCTAAGTGTGGAACTCCTGGATGCCGACGGCAACATAATCCCCGGTTATTCCAAGAAGGAATGTATCGTGATGAGATCTGCCGACAAGACAAAACAACTCATCTGTTGGAAAAAGAAGAAAGATGTGTCGGAACTCGCCGGCAAACGCGTGCGCATAAAGTTCCACCTCACCCGTGGCGACCTCTACGCCTACTGGTTATCGCCGTGGACATCAGGTGAGAGCCGTGGATATACCGCCGGAGGCGGACCGGGGCTGAATGCAAGCGGAGTAGATACGAAATAAGGATAGAAACAAGAAGCGGATCCGCCCTGTTTTCCGAAACATTTCCAATGGACGATTGTCGTGCAGGAAATTTCGGAAAACTGGGCGGTATTCGTTTTTATAATATACATAATTGGAAAACGCCACAAACAAACTCTATACATTGGTAAGTGGCTCATATTGCTTTTATAGGTATTGACAAAATATAATGTAAGAATGTCAAAGAACGCCGCCATTACAAGCAGGTGCAAAGGTAATGTCCGGCGCAAGCGATTGCAAGTGAAATCCGTATATAAGCGTTGACAAAAGCAATCGTCTATCTCGGCAAATGCAATGAATAGTATCGACTGTATATATTATTAAATGTACGCGAACATTATATACATAGCTGCGCAGGACCCTTGACGGCAGCACATCCGTGCATATTAATCCTTTCAGAAAACATTGTTAGAAACGATTTTATGCAGAGATTGAACCACAAAACAAAGTTCGGCACGAAGCCAATATGACAAATCCAACAAATTATAACTCCAAGCCATATTCGTGAGAATTCGAAATATTCGTGGTTAAAAATTATTTGTGTCCGGTAAAAGCCACAAGCGACGGGTCGTCGAAGACGGCCAATATGCATAACCGCTGGTGGAGCGAGCATAGCGAGCGGAACCTGCGGAGATACGGCCATAACAAAGGACGTCCTCGAAGAGGGCGAACAAACGTTAAACAAATGCCTTATGAGAATGTTCGTCCCGTTGGGTAGAGCGTTCAAAATCGGATTAAAAAATGTGCAGAATTTTATATTTATATAAATTTATAATCATTTGATTATCAGGAAGAATTTGGTAATTAAAGCCCTGAAAGGGCGTCACGACCGTAGCCCTGGGTGAGGACGGAGCGAAGCTACGGACGTAACCCTGGGTTTTCATGGCCAGCCGTGAAAACCAACCGTTTACCCAGGGTTACACCGCTTCACTACGTTCC
>CAVKCP010000144.1:0-5206 GCA_963654815.1 Lachnospiraceae bacterium
CCGCAGGTTCCCTTCGGTCACCAGCGGTTATGCAGAGTTTGCCCCCTTCGGGGACAATTTTTAAAACATAATTTTCAAATCAGAAACTTGGGTGAGAAACTATTGCAGGCTTGCGCCAAACTCGCGTGAGATGTAGTTGTAGATGTCTTTGCAGCAGTCGGCCGAGAAAGCCTGCGCACATTCCACGAGTTTGTCCCACATTTCGGGGCTGAGGCCGCGCTCCAGTTGGTCGCGCGTAACGCCATATTTCAGCATGCCGAATATGAAGCCCGCGTTGAAATTGTCGCCCGCTCCTATGGTGCTCACCGTGTGGGTGGGCGGCACGGCATACTCCTTGCGCATTCCGCCGTCGGAGTGTACAACCACGGGGCGTGCCCCGTCGGTGCAGATGAAACGCTTGCAGTAGAACGAAATCTCCGATGCATACACGCGGTCGGCATCGGCAGTCTTGTAGAGTTCGGCGAAGTCGTCGGTCGAGCCGCGCACTATGTCGGCATACTCCAGGTTCTCGATGAGGTTGGGAGTGATGCGCATCACGTCGTTGTGGTGGGCCGGACGGAAGTTCACGTCGTAGTAGACTATGGCCCCGCGGGCGCGTGCCAGTTCGAGAAGTCCGGCCACCTGCGGCCTCAGGGCCGGGTTTACGGCATAGAACGACCCGAACACCACGATGTCGTCGGGTTGTATGTCGGGATAGGTGAAGTCCATGTGGTCGTGCGGCACGTCACGGTAGAAGATGTAGTCGGCATTGTTCTGATTGTCGAGGAATGCCAGCGACACCGGCGACTTGCTGTCGGGATAGACGTTGACACACTCTGTCGAGACCCCGTTTTCGCGCAGAAACTCGATGACGCGTGCCCCCACGCGGTCGCTGCCCGCCTCCGACACGAACACCGTGTCAACGCCGGCGCGTCCCAGCGACACTATGCCGTTGAACGTGCTTCCGCCCGGCACGGCCTCAATGGGCCGGTCGTTCTTGAAAATAATGTCGAGCACCGTCTCGCCGATGCCTATCACCTTGCGCTTGTCCATATTCTTTCTCCTTGTTGTTGAGTTTGCGTGCGCACCGCACTGCCCTTGTGGCCGCGCCGCGCACGGGAATGCAAATTTCCGAAAAAAAACGCAGAGCGGCAAGCCCGCAGCGCAAGTAATTTGTAAAAAATGCAAATGCCTTTTCGCCGTTCCGCCTTTTTCCACTACCTTTGTGGGCAGTATTATATAATATGTGTGCCGCCGACGGGCGGCAGGCACGTTCTAACAAACTTTTAAAATGAACATAGCACTTATAGGCTACGGCAAGATGGGCAGGATGATTGAGGCTGTCGCAAAGAGCCGTGGCCACAACATCGTAAGCATTATCGACATCGACAACCAGGCCGACTTCGCCTCGCCCGAGTTTGCCTCGGCCGACGTTGCCATAGAATTCACCAACCCCACGGCTGCCTACGGCAACTACCTGCGCGCCTTCGAGGCCGGAGTAAAGGTGGTGAGCGGGTCAACCGGATGGATGAAAGACCACGGCGACGACGTGCGCCGCATGTGCAACGAAGAGGGCAAGACCCTTTTCTGGGCCTCAAACTTCTCGGTGGGCGTGGCCATATTCTCGGCCGTCAACCGCTATCTGGCCAAGATAATGGACGGTTTCGCACAGTATGACGTGCGCATGGAGGAAACCCACCACATACACAAGCTCGACGCGCCCTCGGGCACGGCCATAACCCTTGCTGAGGAGATTGTTGACCGCCTCGGACGCAAGACCTCGTGGGTGAAGGGCCGCCAGGTGCTCGCCGACGGAACAGTGGAGGGAAGCAACGACTGCCGCCCCGACGAGCTGCCCATTGAGAGCATACGCCGCGACGAAGTGCCGGGCATACACAGCGTGATTTACGACTCGCCGGCCGACTGCATAACCATAACCCACGACGCACACTCGCGCGAAGGCTTCGCCCTGGGCGCTGTGCTCGCCGCCGAATACACCAAAGACCACAGCGGACTGCTCACCACATCCGACCTGTTCCAGTTCTGAGCCAACCGCCATTAACGCAACAAGACAAACCGAAAGACAATGACCAATAAGGACAAGAAACAAGCAAACCCGCGCCGCCAGATTGCGAAATTCGCCGTGGTGGCCGCACTCTACATAGCTTTCCTCGTGTGGGTGAAGAGCTGGATGGGCATAATAGTGCTGCCGTTCATATTCGACGCCTATGTCACCAAGCGCATAAAATGGCAGTGGTGGCGCGATGCCGAAGGCCCCACACGCTTCATAATGTCGTGGGTTGATGCTCTGGTGTTCGCCCTCGTGGCGGTGTATTTCATCAACCTTTTTTTCTTCCAGAACTATGTCATACCCTCGTCGTCGCTCGAGAAATCGCTCCTCACGGGCGACTACCTCTTCGTGTCGAAGATGAGCTACGGCCCGCGCAAGCCGCAGACACCGCTCACGCTGCCCCTCACACAGCACACTCTGCCCGTGTTCGGCTGCAAGTCGTATGTGGAGTGGCCCCAGTGGAAATATGAGCGCGTGAAGGGTTTCGGCAAAGTGAAGGTGAACGACATCGTGGTGTTCAACTATCCCGCAGGCGACACGCTCTGCTCGGCCGAACGCTACCAGGCCAACGACTTCTATCAGATGGCCTACTCCATAGGCGAACAGCTCTACATGGAACGCCGCGCCGGCGCACCGCTCGACTTCAGCACCATGACCAAGCAGCAAGTGCGCGACGTGTTTGCCGAAGCCTACGGCCTCGGACGCGAATATCTTGCGCAGAACCCGGCCGAATACGGAAGCATAATAACGCGCCCCGTTGACCGCCGCGAGAACTATGTGAAACGCTGCGTGGGTCTGCCAGGACAGACTCTGCAGATAAAAAACCGCATAGTCTACCTCGACGGACACGCCAACAAGGAGCCCGACAACGTGCAGTATGCCTACCGTGTGAAGCTGCGCGCGCAGATGCCTATGGAACTCATGGAGGAACTCGGTATCTCGATGGAGCAGATGACAAGCCTTAACCAAAACGGCTACATGCCCCTCACCGCCGCCGCCGTGCGCACGCTGCAATCGCGCAAAGACCTCGTGGAGAGCATAACACCCGTGACCGACGCCACCACCAACGACATCTATCCCCTCAACGGCAACACCGGATGGACACGCGACAACTACGGTCCGGTGTGGATTCCGCAGAAAGGCAAGAGCGTGAAGCTCACCATGGACAACATTGCCATATACGAACGCCCCATACGCACCTACGAAGGCAACACGCTCGACGTGCGCGGCGGCAAGATATACATCAACGGCAAGGTGGCAACCCAATACACCTTCAAGATGGACTACTACTGGATGATGGGCGACAACCGCCACAACTCGCTCGACTCGCGCTACTGGGGCTTCGTGCCCGAAGACCACATCGTGGGCAAGCCCATATTCATCTGGTGGAGCCACGACCCCGACCGCTCGGGATTCTCGGGCATAAGGTGGAGCCGACTGTTCCGCCTCGTCGACAACATCAAGTAAAAACCACGGGGCAGCAATGCCCCCGACACCCTCTACAATGCGCCGCGCCCTGCACCTCACAGCCGCGATCGCAGTGGCAGTGGCCGCAACGCTGCTGCTGCGCGCCTATGTCATCACCCTTTACGTCGTGCCCGACGCAAGCCTCGGCAAGCCGTGGCGGCAGGGCGAGAGGGCGGTGGGCGTGAAGGTGTGCGTGCCCGAACCGGGACGCGGCGACGCAGTGGTCTACCGCTTCCACGGCTCCGACCACATGGGACGCATCGTGGCTCTGCCCGGCGACACCGTGACGCTCAGCGGCCGACGCTACCGCATTCCGCCCTTCTTGAGTTGCCCCCTGTGCGGCAGCGGACATTGCCGCCGCTACCTCATCGACACCGCCGGCGCACGGGTGCTGCTGCATGAGGAGCACATAGTGGCCCGCCTCTACCGCGTGGCCGACCTGATTACGGTGCAGTTCTGGCAGAAACGCCGCTGACGGCGGCACACACCCGTGACATATTGGCGGCGGTATGTTTCCCCGACAATTTTTCTCCTTTATATAATGTCGGCATCTGTTAAAGTCGTCGCAATGGGTAAGTCCCGTAGGGACGGTATATTATAGCGCAGGGGCTTGCCCCTGCGTTTGCTGGTGTCAACAATATTGCCCCTGTAAGGGGCAAAGGAAGAAATTCCGGGAGAGATAGGGGCAAGCCCCTATCCTATAATATGAGCCCCTTACAGGGACTGTGGACGGTAAATTCCGTTTATGAAAAAGAGGCCCGCAAATAGAAGACATTGTATAAAAACGGACGTTCAATATATTGCAATGTCGTATTAAATGCTTTGCGGATATTGATATTATATAATAATGTAGCAGCCCATGGCGCAACAGCAATATGACACCGTGCTGCTCTCGTCGGCCTATTTTCCCCCGGTGCAGTGGTTTCAGAAACTGCACCGTGCGCGCAAATGCATCGTCGAGACGCACGACAACTTCGTGAAACAAACCTACCGCAACCGCTGCGTCATTGCCACGGCCAACGGCACGCAGGCTCTCACCGTGCCCACCGAGCGGGGCGAGGGCGGCAAGGTGGCCATGCGCGACGTGCGCATAAGCGACCACGGCGAGTGGCGGCACCTGCACTGGAACGCTTTGGTGTCGGCCTACGGCGAGAGTCCGTTCTTCGATTATTACGCCGACGACCTTCGCCCGTTCTTCGAGAAGCGTTGGGAGAGGCTTCTCGACTTCAACAACGCCATTGTGCAAACGCTCTGTGAGTTGCTCGATGTGCGCCCCGACATCTCGTTAACCACCGAGTATGCCGACGCCGAAAGTCTTGCAGCCGCCACGGGCAGCACCGTGGCCGATTTCCGCGAAGCCATACGCCCCAAGCATCCGCTGCCCGACGAGGGCTTCACCCCCGTGCCTTACTATCAGGTGTATGCCGCCCGCCACGGCTTCCTGCCCAACCTCAGCGTGCTCGACTTGCTCTTCAACGAAGGGCCCGAAGGCATATTCCGGCTCTGAATGGTGCTAAATCAATATTCATTGAGGTAGATAGGAGGCAAACCTCTATCCTATAATATTCGTCATTTTCACGGGTTATGAATAACCATTTCGCTATAATGGTGTCCGGTAAAAGGCGCAAACAACGGGTCCTCGAAGAGGGCCAATGTGCATAACCGCTGGTGGAGCGAGCATAGCGAGCG
>CAVKCP010000145.1:0-5151 GCA_963654815.1 Lachnospiraceae bacterium
TTTCTGCATAAATCTATCTGATTTTGACTGCAAGTTACTACTTTTTCGCGAGATATACAAGTAAATAATTGATTATCAATCGATTAATTTATAGAACATCCCATATACCTTAATCAAGCATTTGGTAGCGTGGCCGATGAAGAAACGCTGGAGGAGTGTAAGCAGATAGCCAAGGCGTATGCTTTGGCAGAGAATGCCATCGTGTCGATGGGCAACAATATGGCCAATTGCAGCTATTGCTATTTCGGGGGATTGGCTGATGTGCTCGGTGTGACACAGGATGAACGCAAAGCTGTGATACACTCCCTTTATGAGGAATTTGTGTTTGGCAGAGCCGATGCAAATGACTTGGCGCATCGCCATGCCCATGAGCTGGTATTTCTGCATGAAACAAAACCATTGTCGGCCAAGGAACGCAGGGACTGCTATCTGAGCGACTATTTGCGCATGCGAGACTCAATGGGCGGGTGGCACTGGGTTGAACATAGAATGTTTCCGCTTGCTAGCTTGGCAGATGGAAGCTACTGGCTCTGTATGTGTGTATATACCGCATGCAGAGATGCCGTGAGAAAACCGAAAATCGTCAATACACGCAGTGGTGAGGTGCGGGTATTGACGAATGATGATTACAACTCACTGCTCTCGCTTAGGGAGTGTGAGGTGCTGCGGCTTATTGCCGAAGGGTTGCTAAGCAAGGAGATTGCCGGCAAACTCTCGATAAGCATCAACACGGTGAACCGTCATCGCCATAGCATTCTGGAGAAACTCCATGTGGACAATGCCATTGAGGCTTGCAAGGTTGGCCGGTTGATGGGACTGTTGGACTGAGGCTCGTATGGGGCTAGTTGCCCATTCGGAAGTCAGACACGTTGTCTGTCGACTTCGACAATTCCGAGAATTCGCTGACACACTCGCCCTTGACGGGAGCCAGCGAACTGAAACCTACTAGCAGATGCTTGGGGTAGCAGTTCTTGTAGAGGCGCACCAATTGCCACTCCTTGCCGTCGAGCGAGTAGTAGCTGGCAATGGTATGGGTGTCGGATGAAATCTTGTAATATACGAAGTCTTGGTTTACGACCTCATGGTTGTTGTCGTCTGACGTGCCTACCGTGCGCACCGTCACGATGCGGTGATTGCCACGCTCGTCTTGCTCGAAGCAGAATTTCTGCCACAGGGTGTCGTTGGCCAATACCACGAGGTTCCCCTGGTGATAAAGGCCTTCTTTAGTAAAGGTGGGCTTGATGCGTGCTGAGAATGTGAATGGCTGGCTGTTGTCAACCTCGGTGAACAGGATTTTGGCGGAGGTTTGCGTGAGTTTTCCTCCGTCGGGGTCGATGAAAAGGTCTGTGCCTTCCGGGGCTGTGAAGCTGATAATGCCGTTCTTCTCGCTCACTTGCCTGTCTGCGCCATTGATCATCTTTGTGAAATGGATGCCGCCGAGCGTAACATTGCAGCTTTCTATCTCGAAGGCCGGTTTGTAACTGGTGTCGGTCGTTTTGTTCTTTGTCTGTTGGCAAGCAGCCAATGCCAATGCCGAAAATGCCAATGCTATTGTCTTTCCTCTCATAATTGATGTTGTTTTTCGTTGAATTTACTGTCGGGTGCAAAAGTATGCATTGTTGGGAATTTATACAATAGTCATTTCTTGCTATTGGCGAAGTGTCAGGTCAATAAGTGTTTATGGCATCCCATATCATAAACTGCTCTGCCACATATCCCACCTTGCCTTTTATCTTCAGCTTAAACCAGTAGCCGTTGTCCTTTTCGTATATATAGCCCAGGCATGGGAATACCTCGGGCAACTCGCCGGGGCGATTGGCAATTCTACCTATTTTCTTGCTCTTTTCGCTTGGCTTTTGGCGCACGTTCACACGGGTCTGCACCACGTCGTCGTCGAGTACGAGATAGCCGTCGCCTTTCTCGGCACTGTATTCCTTTACGCTGCCCTCGCTCTTTTTCACCAGCGCATAGTCTTGCACGTCAACCAGGTAGCTGTCGCCGCAGTCGGCAAGGTAGCGGCTCACGTTGCCCTGCTTGTCTATCACTACCTTAGCCTGTCTGCGGTGTGTGTAGTAGGCGTTGTTCCGGTCCCATTCGGGCGAGGAAATGGTGATGTTGGCAGTGGGGCAGAAGTTGTTGGCGTGCCATGTCACGGTGTCGCCCTCGAATATGCTGGCGAATATCATGGGTTCGCCGTATTCCGAAGTGACGTTGTAGAGCAAGCCTCTCTGCGGTGATGTCTTCCTGAACGGGGCTGCTGCGAAGAGCGTATCGGTGAGGCAGAACTCGGTGAGGTCGTCGGCTGTGATGTTGAGTGTGAAGTCGTCAATCTGATGGTTGGCCCAACGCGTGGCGGGAGTGAGCCAGTAGGGTATTTCAAAGCTCTTTCCTATACTGTAGCTCATGCGGTAGGTGTAGGTGTGGTGTACGGTGTTGAGGCCGTGCTTGAATGGTGCATCGAAATAGTAGGCGTAGGCATAGCCGGTCACGCTGTCCAATTCGGCGTTGTATAGGGCGTTCTCATAGGGCACGAGCGAGTCGGGTGCTTCGCCCATGCCTTTCCATTTGGTCATGTCGAGCGGTGTGAAGTCGCTGTTGCCGTTCTTGTTTTCGAAGGCGAAATGGGCTGCCACCAGCGCGTTGCGGTTGGTTAGCTTCTGGTTGTTCATCACCACGCTGAAATCCTTTATGAACGGATGTATGCCCTGTCGGTTGATTGGTTCGCCCACGTTGTAGGGCGGCTCGGCCTCGAAGGCCATGGTAACGGTCTTCGGCTGTCCGTTGTTCATAAGTTCGTAATACACGTCAACCCTCGCCATGCTGTCTTTGCCTATGGTGATGGTGAGTATTTCCTTTGCCACTGAGATGTCGGTCTCACGGGTGGGCACGAGGAAACTTCCGCTTGTGAAATACACGCCGTCGTTGGCCCAAAGGGTGCTGATGCCGATGATGGCGAAAAGAAAAACTGTGATTGTTCTCTTCATAATCGGTTCTGTTGTGTTTTTGGTTTATGCTTTATGATAATTCTTTGTTGCAAAGTTATGCATAACGTTTCACACGACAATGTGAAAAGTGAAGTTTGTGAGTGGACTTGGTTGTCGGTAGTGCATAAAAATTCTGTTTGTGTGTCATCAACCGGTATTTTTGCTTCTTCGGGCTTATAAAAAAAACGGGGAACGCCCGTGTTTGGACGTTCCCCGTTGTATGTATTGCGAAAATTAAGTTCTCTTATTTCAGCATTTTCTTGCCGTTCACGATAACAATGCCCTTGTAGTCGTTGCCGACACGCTGTCCGGCAATGTTGTAAATGGCGTTGTTGGTGCGCTTTGCATTGTTGGTGATGTTGCTTATGCCGCTTGTCGGGTCGTCATAGGCAAAGAGCATGGGCAGCACAGTGCCGTCCTGGGCCTCGTTGTACACGCCGAATGATGTGTAAGTGCCGTCGCCGAACTGTACGTAGTAGTCGCCGGTCTTGATGCTGAATGTGCCGTCGGTCTGCGGTTCAATGGCCCATGCGTGTCCGTTCTCGGTGTCGAAGTTGAACGAGTTGTATGTTCCTGACTGATAGAGGTAGCGGCCGTAGCAGTCTTTTATTGAGTAGCCGTCGCCGCAAGTCTCTATTGTGAAGGCATCGTCGTAGCTCGACTTCACCTGAATCTCGTCAACATAGCCCTCGATTTTGCCAGTAGACAGATAGCCGTAGGTCTTGCTCTCGCTTGCGGGATATGCATAGTAGGTTGCATCGTCGCGCTGTGCCACGATGAGATAGCTTGTGCCCGGAGTTACGGTAGTGGCTTTCTTGTAGGTGTTGTAGTGCCATACGTAAACGGTGCAGGTGGCTGTGCCGGCGAGATAATCGTCGTTTTCCTCAGAAGAGGCTGTGATTACGGCCTTGCCTTCGGCTCCGCCAAGGGCGATGTTGCCTTCTGCATCGACGGTGGCTACGTCTTCATTGTCTGAAGCGAAAGTCACTTCGGCTGTTGTCTCCTTGCTGAATGTGGGGGCGGTGAAGTCGGTGCCGGTCTCGTGGTCGATAGTTTCCTTGCTGAATGCAAGGCCTGCTGCTGCCTTTACAGTGGCTCCGGCCTTGTAGATATTGATTGTTGTTATCTGTGTGTTGTGCTTCGATGTCACTTTCAGCACATACACGTTGCCTGCTTCCTGGTAGTCGGCTGCAATGTCGTAAACGTTTGTTCCGGCAGCACCAGTGGTTTCTGTGCTCACCGTGTTCTCACCCACGTAGATGTTTTGCTTTACCGATGCGGATGCTCCGGTTCTTCCTACAACCTCGATGCGGTTTACGGCGAAATCGAAAGCGGGCAGTTCGAGTGTGGAATTGGCTTTGCCGAGCATCAGATAGCCGTCGGTGTTGAAGTAGTAGCCCGATGAGGCGGCGGTGAGTTTAATGGTGTAAGTGCCGTTGGTGTAGCTGGCTTCGGTTGTGCCTTTGTTGTTGCTTCCTTCGGGCAATCCCCAGTCGTTGGTGGTGAAGTCGAGGGTTACGTCTTGTGCAAACATTGATCCGCAGATCAACATGAGCAGTGACACTAATGAAAAGCGTAAAGTTTTGTTCATAATGATTTTGTTTTAAAAGGTTTGTTTTCAAGTTTGTTGTTATAGACCGATGCTGCAATTGCCGTCGGTTGCCGCGTTGTTCTGTTGCCGTGTGGTTGTGGCGTTTGGCTTGAACGTGTGGTGGTTGCGCCTTGTGCGGCACTTTGTCATAGACTTTACAAAGGTAGGCATATTTGCCGAATGACGCAAAGACAGGTGTATTAAAAATCGGTTAATTTTTGCATTTCATGCAGTTGCCGGCTTGCCGTACCGCGTTTTGGTCGTGGCGCGTGTTTCGTTTGTGGCTCATTTTGCATCCTGTCGCAACATTGCAAGGCAATGTTTTATGAAACAAAACAAGTGTGTATTTGTGTTAAAAAAATGGAGTTGCCGTCGTTTATGCTTGCAGAAGTCGGCACAATTGCATATATTTGCCGTATCATTTTTTCAGATTTCGATATTTACGAAATCGATTCATGAGGTTGGTAGCATCCTGCGCCAACCTCTTTTTTTTGCTTTTTTTGTGGATATTTGAATAAAAGTGATTATCTTTGCATAAGATATGCTGCACTCGGCAATGTGAAAACAAGTTTTCAT
>CAVKCP010000146.1:0-5118 GCA_963654815.1 Lachnospiraceae bacterium
TTTTCTGAAACCTTATAAGGAACAGACATTCCACGTTTTACAATGTTAGACCAATTATTTTACCGGACACCAATATTTTTGTTTTCCGTTTGTTCGGCCGCTTGTTCAGTCTTTCATGCGTGCCGTGGCGGCCATCAGAGCGAGAAAGATAAGCGTTCCCCCCACCAGTCCGGCAATGGCGTCGATGGCATAGTGGGCCTGAATGTAGACCGTGGAGAAGCAAAGAAGTACATAGAACGGGAGCAGACACAGCAGCAGACGGCGGTTGCGCGTGTGCCATGCCAGCAGCATGCACACTGTCGAAACGCCTACATGCGACGACGGGAAAGCCGCCGTAGGTCTTTCGCCTGCCGCTTTGGCCTGTTCAACCATGTCGTAGAAGAACCCGTCGGTGTAGCCCGGTGCGGGCAGACATTCGCGGTGGAAGTTGAAATAGTCGTTCAAGCTTGGGAACACTCCATGCACTATGCTGTCAATGCCCACGGCTTTGTAGTAGAACGTTGGGCCTGCCACAGGCACGAAAATGAACATTACATAGAATATGAAGAACGACGCGAGGATGACCACCGAGCAGCGTTCAAACTCCTTGTAACGTGCGAAGAAATAAAAGAACGTGACTACGGCCATCATGGGATAGTATGAAACGTAGCCCATATCCATGAGTTCGCTCACCACAGGCCACGGCATTGCAGCCGAGAACGAGAGCGCGGGCTGGCAGCCGAAGAGGCTCTGTTCCCACGCGCAGAACAGATGGTCGAGGTTGGGATAAATGCGGTTTAGCTCATAGGTGTCGGGATACCACCACGCGAGCAGCGACATCTGCACCACCACGCGGGCGCACCTTGTTATTCTGCACGGCACGAGCCGATATACAGCCCACATTGCAATGGTGGTAATGCCTATGCGCACGCGTCCCCACACGAGTGCGTCGGGATTTTCGAGTTTGGTGTAGGTGAACAGGACGATGAGCAGAGTCAGCGTCATATAAGCGAGTACGAGCCATTCCAGCGCAAACAGTCCGCGCTTCGGCTTCTTCTCTATAGCAAAAAGGTCTTTCAGTAATTTCATTGGTGGCGGAGTTTTCCGTTTCGTGCAACAACAGCAGGCTGTCGCCGCTTTTACAGCCATTTGTTTTCCTTATACCATTTCACGGTGGCGCGCACACCATCGGCAAGTTTGTAGTGCGGGTGATAGCCCAGTTCGTCAACGGCCGGTTCAATGTCGCACCGCCAGTTGCGTTGCCGCAGAATGTTGTATTTGTCGTCGTTAAGCGCGGTGGGCTTGTGTGTGAGTCGGCTTATTCTTTCGCCCACGAAGGTCACTGCCTTGAGCAGCCACACGGGTGCGGTGATGCGCATTACCCATCCTGTGTCCATGTTTTCCTTGAGCAGACGGCTGAAATCCGACGACTGGTACACCTCGCCGTCGGTGAGGAAATACTTGCGGCCGCTCATGCCTCGGTCGAGCGCGAGGAACACAGCCTGCACCACATCGAGCACATAAACAAACGTTATGTCTTGCCGGGTGTAGCCCACTGCGAAGTCGATGTGCTGCGCAATGCTTTTTGCCATGAGGAAATAGTCGCGTTCGCGCGGGCCGTAGACGCCAGTGGGACGCAGTATGATGTAGGGGAAATCGTTGCCTATGGAGTCGAGATAACGCTCGGCCTCGAGCTTGCTCTTGCCGTAGGCGGTGTTGGGGCGCGGAAAGTCGTGCTCGCTTATGTCCTGGTAGGGCATGTCTTCGTGTATGGCTCCGTACACGCTGAGCGAACTCAGATAAACGAATCGCCTTATAGGCATGTGCAGTGAGAGCAGAGCCTCGACGAGATTGCGTGTGCCTGTGGTGTTCACCCGTTTGAAGTCGGCCTTGTCAAGGCATTTGGTCACGCCTGCGGCATGCACCACATAGTCAAACTCACGCCCTTCAAGCTGCTTGCGCAGTGCGGGTTCGGAGTCGAGGTCAAGTTCGATGAAGTTGATACGTTTGTCGCTGAGGTAACGCCGGGAGCTTGTGGCGCGCACTGCGGCCCACACCTCCATGCCGCGCTTCAGGGCCTCTTCAACTATGAAACTGCCTATGAAGCCGCTGGCTCCGGTCACCAAAATCTTGTTTGTCATTGCTGGCGGATAATGTGATTGGCTGCAAAGTTACTAATTTTATGCAAAATAATCGTTACGGGGCATGCTTATCTCAATTCTTTTTTGTTTATTTGCAATGTGAAACATGGCGCTGAGGCAGTTGCCGACGGCCTTTTCACGACTAAAAAGCTAAAAACAGAAAAATATATGGGAAAAGGCAAGAAAGGCGGCAAACGCATGACAAAGAAACAGCTTTCGCAAAAGCTTGAAGAATTCTTCACTTCCAATCCCGGCAAGACATTCTCCTTCAAGGAAATCTTCCGCACCCTTCATCTCGACACGCATCCGCTCAAGATGCTGGCCATCGACATCATGGAAGAAATGGCTTGGGACAATTTCCTTGCGCGGGTTTCCGACAGTTCCTACCAGCTCAACACCAAATGCCAGGTGCAGGAAGGCACGTTCCAGCGCAAGGCCAACGGCAAAAACTCGGTCACAGCCGACGGCGACGACAAGCCCGTGTTTGTGGCCGAGCGCAACTCCATGTGGGCACTCACCGGCGACCGCGTGCGCTTCTCGTGCATGGCGCGCCGCAAGAACCACATAAACGAGGCACAGGTGATTGAAATCCTCCACCGGGCCAAGGACACTTTTGTGGGCCGGCTGAGCTTCGACCACGACCTTGTGTTCCTCGTTTCGCCCGGCAACGTGATCCCCAGCAACATCATCATTCCACGCCGCAAGCTCAAGGGCGGCAAGGACGGCGACAACGCCGTGGTGAAGATAATGCAATGGCCCGATGCCGAGCACCGCAACATGATAGGCGAGGTGGTTGACGTGCTCGGAAAGTCGGGCGACAACGACGTTGAAATGAACACCATCCTGGCCCAGTATGGCCTTCCCTACAAGTATCCCAAGAACGTTGAAGAGGCCGCCGAGAAGATAACCGGCGAGATTACGGCCGCCGACTATGCCGAGCGCGAGGACTTCCGCAGCACCTTCACCTGCACCATCGACCCACGCGACGCCAAGGACTTCGACGATGCGCTCTCAATAAAACCCCTGCCCGGAGGTCAGTGGGAGGTGGGCGTGCACATAGCCGACGTGTCGCACTACGTGAAGGAAGGATCAGTCATAGACAAGGAAGCCGTGAAACGCGCCACGAGCGTCTATCTCGTCGACCGCACCATACCCATGCTGCCCGAACGCCTGTGCAACTTCATTTGCTCGCTGCGTCCCGACGAGGAGAAGCTCGCCTTCTCGGTGATATTCAACCTCGACGACGATGCCAATGTGAAAGCCTACCGCATAGTGCACACCGTGATAAAGTCAAACCGCCGCTATGCCTATGAGGAGGTGCAGCAACTGCTCGAAGACAATGGCGTGAACGACGGAACGGGCGAACCTGCACCCCCGGCACCCAAGGGAGGATACAAGGGTGAGAACGCCGACAGCCTCATACAGCTCGACCGCCTTGCCAAGAAACTGCGCGCGGCAAGGTTCAAGAACGGCGCGGTGAAGTTCGACCGCGAGGAGCTGCACTTCGACATCGACGAGAAGGGCAAGCCCGTGCGCTGCTATTTCAAGCGTTCGAAAGATGCCAACAAACTCGTGGAGGAATTCATGCTGCTTGCCAACCGCACCGTGGCCGAAAGCGTTGGCAAGGTGAAGAAGGGCTTGAAGCCCAAGACCTTGCCCTACCGTGTGCACGACAACCCCGACCCGCAGAAGCTGGAAACGCTGCGCGAGTTTGTTGTCAAGTTCGGCTACAAGATGAAAACCGACGGCACCAAGGGCGCACTGGCCAAGTCGCTCAACACGCTCATGTCGTCGTGCGAGGGCAAGCGCGAGCAGAACCTCATACAGACAGTCGCCCTGCGCGCCATGATGAAGGCCAAATACTCCATTCACAACATTGGCCACTTCGGACTGGCATTCGAATACTACACGCATTTCACCTCGCCCATACGCCGCTACCCCGACACCATGGTGCACCGTCTCATCACGCGCTACCAGCAGGGAGGCCGATCGGCCAACAAGGAACACTACGAGGAACTGTGCGAACACTCGTCGGAAATGGAGCAGATAGCTGCCAACGCCGAGCGCGACTCAATAAAATACAAGGCCGTGGAGTTCATGTCAGAATGCGTGGGCAACACCTACGACGCCCACATCTCGGGCATACAGAGCTACGGCATCTACTGCGAAATCGACGAGAACCACTGCGAGGGGCTCGTGCCCATGCGCGACCTCGACGGCGACTACTACGACTTCGACGAGCGCAACTACTGCCTTGTGGGCCGACGCCACCACCACAAGTATCAGCTCGGCGACCCGATACGCATAAAAGTGGCCTCGGCCAACCTCGAAAAGAAACAGCTCGACTTCGCACTTGCCGACGACTGACGCCTTGAACAGGCAGGCGAAAAGGGCGAATGCAGGCCTCGCAAGGCATTGTGAAATCGGATTTTCAGCAAGCACAATATAGCAAAACAATGAAAAAAGTGTATGTCATGTCCACCTGCCCCGATTGCTTTCAGGTGAAGGAGCAGCTCAAGGACAACCCCGAATATGAACTCATTGACATAGGCGATCATGTGAAAAACCTCAAGGCATTCCTGCGTCTGCGCGACAGCAACCATGCCTTCGACGAGGCACGGGCAAACGGCAGCATCGGCATCCCGTGCATAGTGGCCGACGACGGCAGCGTGAGTTTCGACACGGCAAGCATTGTGGGAACAGGCATTGCCGACGGAGCGTCGTGCAGCATCGACGGAAAAGGTTGCTGACGAAACCAACTGATAGCACGGAAAGAAAAGCGTAAGGCAAAGGCGCTCATTGTCAGTGCTTTACAAACAAGGCTTCTTTACACTTCAAACAAGGCTTCTTTACACCGCAAACAAGGCTTCCTTGCATCACAAACAAGGCTTGTTTGAAGTGCAAAGAAGCCTTGTTTGCTATTCATCCTTTTTGTGCTTTGCAATTTATTGGTGTCCGGTAAACTTTTGATCTAACATAGTAAAACGTTGAATGGATG
>CAVKCP010000147.1:0-5081 GCA_963654815.1 Lachnospiraceae bacterium
AACATCTCAAAAATATAAGCCGCAAATCATACCAACTTATTTTTTCACCGTCACTTTGCGGCGGATGCGGCATTGCCGCCGTGCGCCGTCAGGTTATGTCACAAAAAAACAGGGGCACACCGTTGCCCTTTCATGGCTGCGGTGTGCCCCGTGTATTGTTATTTTTTACGTTTGTCTTTCTTAGTCTTGCCGTCAGACTTTTCGGTCTTGTCTTCTTTTACCTCTGATTTTCCTTCGGTAGCAGGTTCGGTATTCTCTTCCTGTGCGGCCTCTTTCTTGTCTGCGCCCTTTGCTGGGGTTGTTGCGGCAGGCATTTCAAACACGAGAGTGTCTGACTCGCTGTCGATGTGCAGTTGCTTGCGGAACTTGGCGGCAGAGCCTTCGGGCACGGTGATGGAGAGCAGAGAATAGTCGTCGGAGAATGCCGTGCGGCTGAGATGTTTCACCGTGTTGAGGAAAGTCACCTTCTTTAGGTTCTCGCATCCGCCGAAGGCGTAGGCATCGATGGTAGTCACCGACGAGGGAATTATGATTTCTTCAAGCGCATCGCAGTCGGAGAATGCGTCGCGGCCTATGCGGTCGAGTCCTTCGGGCAACTGCACCTTCTTGAGCTTCGATCGGCGGCTGAAAGCCAGACTGCCTATTGTCTGCACTGTCTTGGGCACAATAACCATGGCCGCATCGGTGAGGCATGCAACAAGACGTGTGCGGGCGGCATCGTAGAGCACCTTGGATTCGATTACGAACGAAGCGGAACTGTTGGCCACAACCTCGCTGTCAAGACCCACGAAGGGGTTCTTGCCCAACTCGGCGACAGACTGCGGGATGTTGAGTTTTTCGAGAGATATGCAACGCGCGAAAGCCTCATCGCCTATTTTGACAATGCTTTCGGGCAATTCAACCGAGCGCAGGAAGGAGCATCCCCAGAAGGCGTTGGGATCGATTTCCTGTGTCCCCTCCTTCACTGTGTAGTCTCCTTCAAGTGTCTTGGCCGACATGAGCAGGCGTTTTCCGCCCTTGGAGTAGTAAACACCCCGGCCGTCGTCTTTGGCACCGTCGATTTTCTTCAATGCCAGATTGAGCACTTGACTTTCAAACTTGTCATTCTTTTCCAGGTGCTTCTTTATAACACCCAGAATGACCTTCTTGCTTTCTTTCATAATCCTTTACAATCTATTTCGCCGACAAAATTAGCCTATATAGCCGAGAAAGGCGTGTCACGCCAATTACGATTGTGTTACGATTGTGTTACACAGTGCGCGACGTGCAATCCGTCGCGCAGCGTGTAACGGTTTTGTAACACATGTGTAGCCGTTTGTTAACAGTTTCTTATCATCCGTAAAACATGAAACGTCGAACTTTGCAGCCAGATTTTTTACACAAAGAGAAATGAAACTGCACAGAAAAACCGTCGTTGCACTGGCTCTGCTATGCACGACCCTGAACGCTGCGGCGCAAGAGGACGAGGAAAAGGCGTCGCCCGTGAACATTCACGGAACGATACGCAGCAAGTATGAATATCAGACCGAGGACAACGAGGGACGCTTTGAAGTGCGCAACGCGCGCATAAGTGTTGACGGCAACCTCACGCGCGTCATATCATACAAAGCCGAGATCGATCTCTGCGACGAGGGCAAGATAAAGATGCTCGATGCCTACACGCGGCTGAAACCCGTGGGCGGACTGCAGTTCACGATAGGCCAGTTCCGCGTGCCGTTCACCATCGACGCACACCGATCGCCCCATCAGCAGTATTTCGCCAACCGATCGTTCATAGCAAAACAGGTGGGCAACGTGCGCGACGTGGGTGCTGCTCTGGGCTACACTGTAAACGCCGGTTTCCCCATAATATTGGAGGCCGGACTGTTCAACGGGTCGGGACTGACCGACCAGAAGAATTTCTGGACCAACAGCATAAACTTCTCGGCCAAGGCACAGATGTTTTTCCCGCACGGGTTCAACCTCACGCTGAGCACACAGAAGATTAAGCCAAGCGTGGGTATAATGATGTATGACGCCGGAGCCTACTGGCATTCGTCGGGTTGGCACGTGGAGGCAGAATATCTGTACAAGCATTACGACCACAATGCTTTCCATGACGTGCATGCCTTCGACTCGTTTGTGAGCTACGACATAAAGGCTGGCAAGGGGCTTGTGAAATATGTAACGCCGCTCGTGCGCTACGACTACATGAGCGACCACAGCAGCGGCACGCCCGACAGCAACGGCAAACTGACTGTTGACGACCACCAGCGTTCGCGTCTCACGGGCGGTGTAACGCTCAGCTTGAAGAAGCCTTTCGTGAGCGACATACGCCTCAACTACGAGAAATATTTCTACCGCAACAGCGGTACGGCACTCGCTTCAGAAAAAGACAAGATTGTAGTGGAGTTTATGACACGCTTCTAAAAATTCGGCTGCCGCCTTTGCGCTTTTTCAAGCGACGGCAGCCTTCACGCGCTTTATGCGGTAGCCTATGGCTGCCACGGCTACGCTCATCAGCGGCGAGATGATGTTGAAGAAGCAGAAAGGCAGGTAGGCTGTGGTTGCCACACCGAGTACGGTGCTCTGCGTCATGCCGCAGGTGTTCCACGGAACAAGCACCGACGTGACCGTAACCGCATCCTCGGTGGTGCGGCTAAGCAAACGCCGTTCGTAGCCCTGGCGGTCGTAGACATCGCGGAACATGTTGCCGGTGAGCAAAATGCACAGATACTGGTCGGCAATGGCCACATTGAGCATTACGCCCGTAGCCGCCGTTGCCCCCACAAGCGACGTGCGGCCACGCACCATGTGGACGAAAAGACGCGTGATGCCGCCCACCATACCGCTTGCCGACATAGTGCCACCAAAACACATGGCACATATTATCAGCCAAATGGTGTCGGTCATGCCGGCCATGCCGCGCGTGGCCACAAGGTCGGTAAGCATCGGATTTGACGTTGAGAGCTGCGTTTCGCCATAAACAGTCTTCATGGCTGCCTTGAAAAGCGAAGGATCAATCTCGGCAAGAGCCTCACCTTGAAATATCAAGCCCATGCACACAGCAGCAAGCGCCGCAAGGAAAAGCGTTATCACCGGCGGTGTTTTGCGGGCTATAAGCACACCGGTGGCCACGGGCACAAGCAACAACCAAGGCGTGATGCAAAACCGCGCATCAAGTGCCTGGCGGAAAGCCTCAGCATCGGAAACCGTGCCCGTGTCGGCGGCAAGACCCGCAACGGCAAATATAATGAGGGTAAGTGTCATTGAAGGCACGGTGGTTATGGTCATGTAGCGTATGTGGGTGAACAACGACACGCCCAAACTTCCTGACGCAAGTGTAGTGGTGTCGGAAAGAGGCGAAATCTTGTCACCGAAATACGCACCCGATATTATCGCGCCTGCCACCCATCCGTCGGCAAAGCCCTGGGCACGGCCTATTCCCATCAACGCTATGCCTATGGTTGCAACAGTGGTCCACGACGACCCGGTCATAAGGCTCACCAAAGCGCAGATTAAACAGGCCGACACAAGAAATAGGCCCGGACTTATGATGCCCATACCATAATATATAAGCGTGGGCACTACCCCGCTCACCATCCATGCGCCACCCAGCGCGCCTATGAGCAACAGAATGACAAGCGCACTCGACACGCTTGCCACATTGTTGGTTATTGCTTTTTCGAAACTCGCCCACGGAACATTGAGTTTCGCCATTCCTATAAGCACGCAAAATGCCGATACAACGAGCAGCGTAACCTGCGAAGCCCCCTCGAGGGCATCGCTGCCGAAAAGACGTATGGTGCATGTGAGCATTGCCATTAGCAGCACTATCGGCATGAGCGAGAGCATTGCCGAGGGACGCTTCCTTAATTCTTGCGTCCGCGATGTTTTGTCGTGTTGGTTGTTGTTCATCCTGATAACGTATATATATGCACTGATTGAAATGTTATGCAAAGGTACATATTACGGCCCAAACCACGAAATTATTTGTATGCCAAGTATTGCAGAACAATGAAAATATGCATATCGATGTATCCAAAATGTATAAATATTGATAAACATAGTCTTTGTTAGGAACAACAATTTACCTCTGTTCGGGATAATTGTTAGAAAAGGCAAATATAAATAAAAAAAATGATAGACATTCTTGATGATCTACAAAACGTAGTTCTTCATTATTTCTTTGTGCAAATGCACAAAAGTGGAAAGCCATAAAATAATCGTCCTGTTATGAAACTTTCTTGTGCAAAATCACTTATCTTTGTGAGACAAGAGTGTAAAACCTAAAAAGCATATGGCAAAGAGAAGAAAATCGAATACCGTAAAGGATGTTCTCAGACAGATACCGGAGAAGGAATTGCGCAAGTTCTTGGCCAAGGAACTGACAAAACAGGAGGTACTTGACGCCTTCATGTCGGAGTTCAAGAAGTATTTTCTCGCAGGCGATGATGGCGAGGCGTATGTAAACCAGATAGACACTGCTTTCATCGATGCCGAGGGCGAATACGGCTATATATCCTTTCATGAGCAGCGACATTTGGAGAACGTTATCTTTGATGCGCTTGACGCAGCGAAGCATTTCCGTGACAAAGGAAATTATGAGGCAGCCATCAATATCTGCTTTTGCACTCTAGAGAATGGAACCGCAGCCGTAATGCACTCTGATGACAGTATGGGGTACCTTGGTTCCATCGTGCATGAAAGTATTGGCGTATTGTCTTCACTAGCTGACCCTGATGTGTCGAAACTAACAGACGACACACGTGTGGATTTTATGGACAGATGTTGGCAGTGTATAGAGGATGATAACTTCAAAGGGTGGGATTGGTACACCGACATGTATGATTTTCTTATTTGTCTTGCTGACCGACAGAATGAATACGAAGACATCATGCAAGCCATCGACGGCGATGAAGAGTTCAAGTCCGATTATAGACAACGGGTAAAGATGCGTCTGAAGAAAGACCTTTTGCTCAAATGGAAAGGGGAGGGCGCTGCTCATCAGCTAATGCTCGAAAATCTTCAGGTCACGGAGTTTCGCGCGAAGGCCATAGAGGAAGCTCTCACGGTCAATGACTTTCAACGGGCTTATCAGT
>CAVKCP010000148.1:0-4950 GCA_963654815.1 Lachnospiraceae bacterium
GATGTTTTCGTTTCTCGAAGAGGGAGCATAGCGGGCTATGTGACCGATGAGAGAGACGAAAACAGCCAAAAAGATAAGCTGAAAAGTCTGACGTAACATACGTTTACCATAGCTCAAATCGTACCAAGTTATTTTATTACCGTCACTATATAGCGCGTTTGATTGTCTTTCTTTTACATGGTATCAAATTAAAAAAGGCAAAAAAGAAATGTCATGGGTAAAGAAGAATTGATGAGGAGAGCTATTGTGCTCTCGGTAGATAACGTGAGAAACGGTGGAGGCCCGTTCGGGGCCGTTATAACAAAAGGCGGTGAAGTGGTGGCAACTGGCGTGAACCGCGTGACGGCAAACAACGACCCGACGGCACACGCAGAGGTGTCGGCCATAAGAAATGCGGCAAAAGCACTCGGCACGTTCGACTTGAGCGGTTGCGAGATATACACCTCGTGCGAACCCTGTCCCATGTGTCTAGGCGCAATCTACTGGGCGCGTCTTAAGAAAGTCTACTTTGCAAACAACAAGACCGATGCGAAGAACATCGGCTTCGACGACTCGTTCATCTACGACGAACTGGCTCTGCCGCGTGAACAGCGCAAACTGCCATCTGAGGTAATGATGCGCGATGAGGCTATGGAGGCATTCAAACTGTGGGACGAAAAGCAGGACAAGATAGAATATTGACCTGTCTCATAATGTGTGCGGAAAAATCGCACCGCCTGAAAACTCATACATCAGTAATATCAACAGAAATAAATAACAGCAATGGCAACCGAACAATTTCAGAAAGGCAAGTTCTACACACTGCCCTTGAGCGGCATAAGAAACGAGGGCAACAACTCGTTTTTCATAGTCAAGGCCAACGGCCGTGAGTATGCGATAAAGATGTTTGACTTCCAACGTGACGACAGTTCGTTGCGTGACATGAAGTCGCTGCCCTGTATGGTGAAGGATGTGCATGGCGACAGCATAGTTTTCGTGCAGAACTTCGCGCAGATGTTCGGCAACAGATATGCCGACGGCGATCTTTACCCGTTTGTCGTGATGCGCCCGGCCTACAATCCCGACACAAGACACCGGTATTATGACATACGCGACAACTATGGTGTGCCGTTCCGCTTGAAATGCAGCCGCAGCACAATACTCGTGCCCAACCAGAAAATAAAGTGTTCGGTGTCGCGCCCCACGCCCGACAAGATGGTGCTTGAACTTGAAGACACCGTGTGTCCGGCCGAAACCCACAGCATAAGTCCCGCCGACCTGTTGGCCGCAATAGGCGTGGAGCCGTCGCTGCGCCGCTATGTTCTCGGCAGTTTCGGGCGCAATGCAGGCTTCGCTGAGGCCCGGCAGTATTGTGCCGACGGCGATGCCCTGTGGGTGGTGAAGGCCGTCATGGCCGTAAGCGGCGTGGAGAAGTGGCCTGTCATGGCCAACCGCAGCAAGCGGCGGTTGCTCGACTGCTACCGCCGCGTGTGCATGTATCTGCTTGAAGACACCGACTACCTGTTACAGTTCGGCGAGTCGGAGCGCGGCAACTATCAGGAGTGGATAGCCGACCGAGTGTCGATGGCCGACGTGTATATGCATTGCATAGATTTGGAGGCCAACGGAAAGATGGGCGAGGAGGTTGATGCCATACTGGGCAAGATAAAGAATTCGGGCTACATCTATCATCCCCACCGCCGCATGAGGCTGCTCATAGCCATATTCTCGATGCAGCCGCAATTGCTCGATGAAAGGATTGACGACATATTGAACATTGTGGGCGATTGCGCGAAGAACTGGAAGCAGCCATCGTTTACCGATGCTTTTTCCAATTTCCTGCGTTTCTATGTGGAGTCTAACCGCGAGAAGACCAACAGTTTGGCCGTGGTTGACGGCGTTCAGGGCCGCGTGCTGCTCAACCGCATGGTGCGTTCCATCTGTTTCCTGTTGCTTATGACCGGCGGCAATGATGCCAACGGGCAGCTTTACAAGTCGATGCTGCTGCACTATCTGTCGTTTGTGCGCCAGGACAAGGCTCTCGGGCGTGGCGACATGAAGAGAGACATTGCCGAAAAACTTGTGGAGAGGGCGTTCAACACGCTGTTGCTTCCCGACGATGGCACGCTCGACATTTTCTGGGGACAGGATTTCGGCAACTACGACATGTTTGCCTACCGCATGGCCAGGACATCCTGCAAAAACACCACATTCCTCACGCGCTCCTACGAGGCATGCAATGTGCGCTTCACGGTAAGCACCGAAGGCATAACCCTGTCGCGATCGCATTCGGGCACGAAAGAACGCAATGTGCTGCCTGCCGGACTTATGGACTGGCACAATGTGCAGATATTTCTCGACTCATCGGGAAAGTATAGCATAAACAAGCAAACCAAGGGCATAAGCCAGTGGAAGGTGTATTGGAACGATGTGGAGCAGGCTCTGTTTGAACCTCCAGTCGTGAAGGCAAACCTGCAACGCGTGAAACTTGTGCCCGAGGTGGGCACGGTGACTTATGTGCGCGTGCTGTATAAGGACGAGGAATATCCGTGCCGCTATTACTGCAGGATTGAAGACGACGAATATGAAGGCGAAGGATGGCTTGACACCTATCTGAAAGGCGGATCGACCGGAATGTTCCATTACGACCCAAAATTTGACATTGACTCGTTCTGCGACGAAAACGGACGGCCCATGATTATAAAGGTACGCGTGAACAGTGTGGTTGATGCCGAACGGCAGACCTACATGTTCGACTGTATGCAGTTTGTCGACGAGTTTATAAAGGGCGAGGTGGAATATGGCGAAAAGTCTGATTGCCTGTTGCTGCACTTCGACCGCAACAACAATGTCTACCTTGGCGTCACGTCGTATGGCTACGGCATATTCATGCCCGTAGGTCCCGACGGTGCGCACCATGATGTAGGTACGGCCGTGCGCGTGCGTGAAACCGACTGCTCGCGCCCGTATGCAATACAGGGAGAGATAATAGGCAATGCCGAAGACTATGTGGATGTGAAGGCTGCAGCCGAAGACGTGCTGGCAGGCTACTGGCAATCGACAGGCAGCAAGGTGTATGAGGAAAGCGTGGAGGAACTTGAAGAGGAGGCCATGGCCACATCTGAAGAGCAGTTTCCGCAGAGCTACATGACCGAAATAGTGAGTCTGCTCGACCACAAGGCAGTAATCTCTACCGACAATGTGGCAGCGTATGCATTTCTCGCAGTGGCGCATATAGTGGCGCGCATGACTGGCGACGATGCCATGGCCGAATATCTTGCGCAGCGCGAAGAGTTTCTCTGTGTGCTCGACGACTATGCCACCAACGGAAGCGTGGACGACGCAAGACTTGAACGTCTGGGTGGTGAAAACGGCGACATGCTCGAACGGTATCCCTATCTGCAGCAGCGGCTCACCGAAATGCGCATAGTGACCTGTCTCGGACGGGCGGAGAAAAACCCGTTCCTGTGGAGTGTGTACAATGAGTATGACCGCGACCATATACTTTCAAAGCTGGCACGGCTTATGTTGAGCTACAACATGGCAGAAGACTTTGTGTTGTATGATTTCCAGAAATCGGTTATGGACAAGATAAAGGGACTACTCAATGTCAATGTGGAGTTACCCAAGGTGTATTCCTTTGGTGAGGAAAGCCAGCTGAAAGAATTCAAAACCTCGATAGTTTTCCCCCCGGACAACGGAATGCGCGCCGACAAAATACGGCAAACCTTCAATGTTATGAAAGTGTTGTGTGGAATGGTCAATGCCTACGGCGGCACGCTTTACCTGGGCGTGCACGATGAAACTGGCACGGCAAAGGGGCTTGCCGACGACCTTGCCTATTTTGAAGGCAGCACCGACAAGTTTGACAATTATGTGCGCAGCAACATACGCGTGGCACTCGGCGACCGGGTGAACGCGGCGGTGACAACAACTTGTCCGGAGGCAGGAAACCACTATGTGTATGCAATAAAGGTGGTGCCGAGCAAGCAGCCTGTCATGCTTAAACTCGACAACCACTATTATCTGCGCGAAGGCACATCTACCAATCCTGTGGAACTGCGTGAACTGCAGGCCATAATGAGCGAGCGTAACTTCTCGGCCTACAACATTGCCGACCCCGATACGGGCAGCATTACGTCTGGACAGGACGAACCTGTCGCCGCTGCGCCGGCTGTCGTTGCGCCTACTGCCACCGACGACGCCGCTATGGCAACCATAGCCACAAGCCGAACGCGCAGCAATGTGACCGAAGCATGGGACGACGACTATCTGGTGGACACCTGTTGCTTCGTGCGCTTCATGGAAAACGGCCGATGGTGTGTGCTTGACAATGTTGACTATGAGGACGGACTGCTGACCCTCGCCGTGCACAACGACGAGCGTGACGGTTATCTTGTGGTGGTGTATGCCGACGGACGGGTGAACAAAGTGCCCATGTCGCAGATTGTAGACAAGGCGCGTGGAACTGTCAACAAGATGTATTCCGACGAAAAACCTGTGTTTGTGTCGCCTGCCAAGAAGGATGCCGCCCTGCTCACTGTCTACGAAGACGACCGTGACAGGATCTGTATCAGGCTCGACGATCTGCAACCTATGCCCGAAGGAAAAATGCTTGCAGCCGGACAGGTGCCCGTGGATGTGGACTTCAAACGCATGGTGCTGTGCGATGTGGTTGACAGAAAATACATAGCCGACCTGAAACGCCTGCACAACCAGAAGCGGAGCTCGCTCGGGCAAAGCGCGCTTTCCAGTTCGATGAAGTCGGAACTGAAGCTGATGTCAGACGTGTTGGGCATTAACCTGTGACCCGCTCCTGTCGGCAGGGTGGGGCGAAGTCTGCTCTTGCATGTTGCCACAAAAGGCCGAACCTGTTGCTTGGAATGGCATTTATGCCGAAAGAAAACGGAAAAAGAAGTAACTACTCAGTCTTCTTGCAACGACTACGCGATGTCGCCATTTACCATTTCT
>CAVKCP010000149.1:0-4920 GCA_963654815.1 Lachnospiraceae bacterium
TCTTCCTATTTAGGCTAACTAACATCTATGCCTAGACACAGGATTATGCTAGTGCCCCGAAAAAATCCGGAACAAGCCGCAGTCGGCTTCGTTCCGGATTTTCTTGTTATATAGCTTTGGAGTTATTTGCTTGCCACGCTCAATTGCGCTGCAACTTCCTCGTTAATGCGCTTTGCAAACTCTTCGACTGTCATTGTAGCCTGCTCGCCGCCGCCTTGTTTACGCATCGACACGAGACCTTCGGCTGCTTCTTTTTCGCCCACAACTACCATGTAAGGCACACGCTTGATTTCGTTGTCGCGTATCTTGCGGCCAATCTTCTCGTTGCGGTCGTCAATAGATGCACGCACACCGGCTTTGTCAAGAAGTTCAAGCACGTTCTTTGCATAGTCGTTGTATTTCTCGGAAATTGGCAATATAGCCACCTGGTCGGGAGTGAGCCACAACGGGAAATGTCCGGCAGTGTGCTCTATGAGCACGGCAGTGAATCTTTCCAGTGAACCAAACGGTGCACGGTGTATCATCACAGGAGTCTTCTTCGTATTGTCCTCGGCCGTGTATTCCAGCTTGAAGCGTGACGGCAGGTTGTAGTCAACCTGAATTGTGCCCAGCTGCCAGCGGCGTCCGATGGCATCTTTCACCATGAAGTCGAGCTTGGGACCGTAGAATGCGGCCTCGCCTATTTCTTCACGAGTTTCCAGTCCTTTCTCCTTGCAAGCCTCGCGAATGGCATTCTCGCTCTCGGCCCAAATCTCCTCCGAACCGATGTATTTCTCGGTGTCCTTCGGGTCGTGCAGTGAAATCTGTGCCTCGTAGTTGTCGAAGCCGAAGATGGCAAACACTTTCAGAATCACGTCGATTACATTCTCGAATTCCTTCTTCACCTGATCGGAACGCACAAAGATGTGGGCATCGTCCTGAGTGAAGGTACGCACGCGTGTGAGTCCGTGCAATTCGCCGCTCTTCTCGTAGCGGAACACCGTACCGAACTCTCCGATGCGCAACGGGAGGTCTTTGTATGAACGCGGCTTGCGTGCATACACCTCGCAGTGGTGAGGGCAGTTCATCGGTTTGAGCATATACTCCTCATCCTCTTCAGGAGTGTGTATGGGCTGGAACGCATCCTTGCCATAGTGGGCATAGTGACCCGAAGTGACGTAGAGGCTCTTGCCGCCTATTCCCGGAGTGATTACCTCCTGATAGTTGTAAGGCTTCTGCAGCGTGCGGAGCAAGTCCTGAAGACGCAGGCGCAGTTGTGTGCCCTTCGGCAGCCAGATAGGCAGACCCTTGCCCACTCTCTCCGAGAACATGAACAGTTCCATTTCCTTGCCAATCTTGCGGTGGTCGCGTTTCTTGGCCTCTTCAAGCATAACGAGATATTCGTCGAGCAACTTCTTCTTCGGGAACGAGATGCCGTAGATACGTGTCATCTGTTCGCGCTTAGCGTCGCCACGCCAAAAAGCTCCGGCCACACTTGTTATCTTGATGGCTTTTATGCTTCCAGTGCTCATGAGGTGCGGGCCACGGCAAAGGTCGGTGAAACTGCCCTGTGTGTATGTCGATATGGTGCCGTCTTCCAGATCTTGCTCAATGTGCTCGCACTTATACTCCTGGCCGTCGGCCTTGAACTCGGCGAGGGCATCGGCTTTCGATACCTCCTTGCGCACCACCTGCTCGTTTTTCTTGGCCAGCTCGCGCATTTTCTCCTCTATCTTCGGGAAATCGCTCTCGCTAATTACATCGCCTTTCTTGGGCATAACGTCGTAAAAGAACCCGTTTTCCACAGCCGGACCGAAACCGAACTGTATGCCGGGATAGAGTTCTTTCAGCGCTTCGGCCAACAGGTGGGCCGATGTGTGCCAGAAAGTGTGCTTTCCTTCTTCGTCGTCAAACTTGTAAAGCGCGATTTTCGCATCGTTGAGAATCGGACGATTAAGCTCTACAGTCTCGCCATTTACACCGCAAGATACAACGTCACGGGCGAGAGCCGGCGAAATGCTCTCGGCGATTTGAAGCCCGGTTACGCCCTGCTCGTACTCACGAACAGTTCCGTCCGGAAATGTGATTTTAACCATAACAAATTAGTATTTAATCAAATGTAAGTGCAAAAGTAACATTTTCTTTTAAAATACTATAATCATACATGACAAAAAAGCCGTGCATAGCGGTTTTTATGAAACATTAAATGTTGTGCATGATGCGCGTGTTTGCTTGCAGACAAACACTTGCATGCCTCGGTTGCGCACATGCGCCTCATGCGCAGGCCATACGCAGCATGTGTGCAGCGCATAAGGCGCACGCATCTGCTGCATCTGATGCACGCAGGCAATTTTCATAACATTATATGATTGTGCATACCAATGTATGTAAGTAACTTTGCACCGCGATAACAGGACAATAACAATAGCAAACGAAATGAACAAAGACATGGGCAGACTTCTTGCCTTTACTTGTGCGGCACTTTTTGCCTCGGCAGCAGGTGCAGGCAATCCAGACACAAACAGAAACACCACTGCAACAGGCATCGACTCTTCGAGGGTTTACGACATCGATGAAATTGTTGTCACCAATCGCCCTAAGGATGCCTTCAATCTGCGCCGTCAACCAATAAGCGCGACATCGTTGTCGAATCAGGACTTGAAGAATATCGGGGCAAAAGACTTGCGCGATTTGTCGGCATTCATCCCTTCTTTCTCGATGCCTAACTATGGAACAAGATACACATCTTCTTTATATATGCGTGGATTCGGGTCGAGGGTGAACAACCCCGCCATAGGCATCTACATCGACGACATGCCGGTAATGTGCAAAAGTGCATACAACTCTTATTTCCACGACATAGCGAGAGTCGATGTGCTGAGAGGTCCGCAAGGCACTCTTTATGGCCAGAACACCGAGGGTGGACTTGTGAAGATGTACACGAAGAACCCCATGTATTATGAGGGCACCGACATAAAGTTGGGCTACGGCAGCGATTTCTGGAGAAATGTGGAGCTTGGACATTTCCATAAAATCGACGACATGGTGGCATTTTCGGTTTCGGCATTCTATGACGGAACCAACGGTTTCCAACGAAACGCTTCGACCGGTGAACGGGCCGACCGCCTGAACGAGGGTGGAGCAAGATTTCGTTTGGTGCTCGCTCCAACCGCACGGCTTGCCTTCGACTTCATTGCCGACTACCAGCATGTTGAACAAAACGGTTTCGCCTATGGATTGCTTGACCCAAAGACGGGTCACACTGATGCTCCGTCAACAAACCAAGCTGGCCGCTATCGGCGCGACAAGGCAAGTGTTGGGCTTACGGCAAAGTATGAAACCGACCGACTTTCGATGCAGTCAACCACGAGCTACCAATACTTGCACGACAATATGCTGATGGATCAAGACTATACCGCCATTGATTATATGCACTTGAAACAAAAGCAATTGCATAATGCCGTTACAGAAGAACTTACGCTGAAAAGCAAGAATGCATCACGTTGGCATTGGCTTTTCGGGTTTGCAGGCAACTACCAGTGGCTTAGGACGAAGGCACCAGTGTATTTCGGCGAAGCCACAACGAGCCAGTTGTCGGGCATAATACAAAAGGCAATGTATAACGGAATATTGCAGGGGATGACCAATAGAGGCATGTCGCAGCAAATGGCCGAAGCTATAATAGAAAAGGCGGGCGGCATAGATGTAGAAACAAGTTTGCAGGTGCCCGAAACATTCCGCACCCCGCAGTTGTGCTTGGGCGTTTTCCACGAGTCGAACATCAACATAACGCCCGAACTTGTAGCCACGATAGGACTTCGTTATGAATACAACCACAACAAGGTTGACTACGACTCGAAGGCCGAAATGATGATAAAGGCAAACGTCATGGGGACAGAAGCCGCCAATGCTCTTACGTCGAAACTATTAAACCATGCATGCAACAATGCTTCGCAACTGCTTCCGAAAATAGGATTGAGTTATAAACTTGACAGAAACAACAGCGTTGTATATGCCGTTTTGAGCAAAGGCTACCGTGCAGGGGGCTACAACATACAGATGTTCTCCGACATACTGCAAAGCGAACTTATGGCCAACTATGCCAGTGCAAGCAAGGGCGACTACGATGTTCCGCATACGGCTTCTGACTATGAAAAGGTGAACAACACCATATCCTACAAGCCCGAAACAAGCTGGAACTATGAATTGGGTGGACACTTCAACTTGTTGGGCAACGCACTGCAAATCGACCTCTCGCTGTATTACATGCAAATCAACAATCAGCAATTGTCGATAATGGCCGGCACATACGGGTTTGGGCGAATGATGGTGAATGCCGGAAAAAGCCGGAGCTGCGGTCTTGAACTGGGACTGCGTGGCAGCGCGTTGGGCAACCGTTTGGCATGGACATTGAATTACGGCTACACCAATGCAGAATTCAGGGAGTATGCAGACAGCGTTAAGACAAACGGGCAGTATGTGATAAACAACTATAAAGGCAAAAAAGTGCCTTATGTGCCATGTCACACCATTGGCGCAGCGGCCGACTACCGCATGGTGCTGCCTTTCTGCTTTATACAGGCTGTGACCTTCGGAGCCAACGCCACGGCACAGGGACGTGTTTATTGGGATGAGGCCAACACCTACTCGCAAAAGTTCTATGCCATAGTCAACGCCCATGTGGACTTGGAGATAAAAAATCTGAACATAAATTTCTGGGGACGCAATCTCACCGACACGCACTACAACACGTTTGCAATGAGCAGTTCGGCAACGCGCCAGCTTAAATATTTTGCCCAAAAAGGCATGCCATTGCAAATCGGAGTCGACGTGAAACTGCATTTCTGAATATTAGTGTTTGGTAAAAACTTTGCAACAGGAAAGTCCCGTAGGGACGACAGATTATAGCGTAGGGGCTTGCCCCTACGTTTTATGTTTTTC
>CAVKCP010000150.1:0-4866 GCA_963654815.1 Lachnospiraceae bacterium
TGTCTGCGAGCAAAGGAGTATAGCGGGCTATACGACTGAACGAGCAGATGAATTGAACCGAAAAGAGGCCGCAAGATGACAAAACGTAACCCGTGTTTTCTTTAATTATTTACGGTGGTAATTTATAGAACCCACCTTATACTAAAAGTTTCGTATACAGTTCCTCAATACTCTCATTGATTTTCTCAGGTGCGAAATGTTCTTCGCCAAAGGTTTTTGAGTATTCCGCCATGCTTCTCCGCAGATCGGCGGATGCCATGAGCCTGCGCAGTTGCTTGGCCAACGCTTCTGCGTCTCCAAAAGGGAAAGTCAGACAATTCTTTCCTTCCTCAATCACGTCAGGCAAACCACCCACGGGTGTCGTCACCACGGCAACGCCCCTTGCCCATGCCTCCAGCACTACCATCGGGAAACCTTCATGGCGCGAGCACATGCAGTAGATGCTCGCCCTGCTCCAAATATCATTCTTTTGTTTGCCAGTGATATAGCCGGTAAATGTAACGCTATCGCCTAATCCCATCGCGTGACTCATCCGGCGGTATCCCTCAACATCGCCGTTTCCCATGATGGTGACATGCCAGTCGGGGAAATCATCCTTCAACGCTTTCCACGCCTCCAGCAACAAGTCAGCGCGTTTGTTCTCATCCAGATGAGCCGCAAAGATGATGCTCTTCTCCTTGATGGAGTAATCTATGGCGGGAGCAGGCGCACAGGCATTGTAAATCACTGTCGTTTTCGCCTTTACCGTGGGGAAAAGGACTTCAAACAAGTTTTGCCATTTCTTTGCCAACAGCACCACGCTGTCTGCATGGTTCAAACACCAGATAAAGAGTTTGTTGTGCGTATGGTCTTCCAACTGGTTGCCCATGTGTATGTGCATGATAATCTTCTTCCTGCCAAGCAAAGCCAGCAGCAAAACCGGCAATTGTATTATCAGGCAAATCCTGTCGGGAACAGTATGGAAATGCACTATGTCATACTGCCATATTGAGAATGCTGCCTTTGCGTATGCCTTCAACGCATACCAAAGTTTCACTGCGTAGTTGCTTTGTATCTGAGTGCCCAGCCATCCGCAGCGGTATTTTTTCCAAAACGGCATGGTCTTCATCAATCTTATCACGCTCGCCACACCACCGCCGCTCTGCTCGGCAGAACCTACCATCAATACTTTTGCCATTCAAAAAATATTATTCACCATTGTGATACATTAATGTCTTCATTTCTGCTTAACGATGCCTTCTCACCATACTCCTCCAAATCACAGAAATATAAGTAACCATTCGAAAATATAATTTGATGGGCAGAGGAGGTAGAATGTTGTTCTTACCGAAGCTTGACACGTTATGCTTGCCCGAATAGCGGTGTATAGCACAAGGCTCATCTATGAAATGCAATGTCTTGCGCCACATAGCACTGTACTGTATATAAGTGTCATGCCCAGTCGTAGAAGAAGGTATCGGCAAAAAATATCGCAGTTCCTCCCTCGAGAACGCCAAACAAAAGCCATACAAGCACATCACGTTCTTCACCGTCAAGAAAGGTACGTCATGCCGATAGACATGGGTGCCAAACTTATTAAGATCTCCGTCACCCATGTCAAAGGCCGCGGAATTTACCCCCCCCATACTTGCGGAGCATCGTCAGCTGCCTATCCATTTTCCATGGATACCACACATCATCCTGATCACTCAGAAAGATGTAATCCCCCTTTGCCTTGCCCATCGCATTCTCGAAATTGCACTTGCAGGCACGGGTTGCATTCAAGTATTTATATTTCTTGGTATTGCGGTGATGATAAATCTTTATTCTCGCATCATTGTATGCTTCCAGAATTTTCACCGTATCATCCGTTGAACCGTCGTCACTGACAACGATTTCCAACTCCACATCTGTATTTTCCTTGAACT
Source organism: Lachnospiraceae bacterium (assembly GCA_963654815.1). Taxonomy (GTDB): domain Bacteria; phylum Bacteroidota; class Bacteroidia; order Bacteroidales; family Bacteroidaceae; genus Prevotella. The sequence continues at coordinate 1,908 of CAVKCP010000150.1, forward strand.
CTTGATTTAATATTGAGTCAACCTGCTCACGAATATACTTGCCACCATTATATGTGGCCATACAAACGGATACTAACATTGTTTCTTCTTATTTGAGTTTTTCATCTGCTCCATGAGATTTCGGTTAGCATTCAGACACAGACCGAGCAACATACAATATCCCATTCCCTTACCCGAGAGCCAGGACGAGTCGGCAGTCTGCTCAATGGCGAGGCAACAGAACGTAATCAGAGCAACGCGATAATAGCGCATATCGACGATGCTGCACAATGCCTTCAACCTACGTTTCCAGAACCAACAGAAGAAGAACACTCCCACAATGCCAAACTGAGCCAATGTGGGATAATAGGCGTCACAGATAAAACCGCCACCCTCATCAAGTCCCCAAATGCCGTTAAGATTATACTTATAATATAGGGGGGAGTAATATCTCCAAGCACCATTGCAAGCAAACGAACCCATGCCTGAACCAAACGGCAAATAATCCCACAGTATTTTTAGGGAAGTGCGGTAAGTCATCGGGCGTGCCATTTCATCGTTAGACAAACCAGTAACGTAGTATGCATCGAAGCGAGTCCATGCCACCAACAACACCAAATACACCAATATGCCTGCAAATATGACAGTCTTTGGAGACTTGAAATTCAATTGCTTTTTCAGGAAGAAAACAAAAGCAATGAAACACACAACCTCACCCATGAACTTGAATTTCGGTGCCAACATACCCGTAAGCACCAGTGCGAGTGCAATATATTTGTTGGTTTTTGTGCTTTTTGTGAACAAATACCACGCCATACCAGTACAAATAGCCAACTGTCCCAAAACGGGGAACTCAGCTTCAACCTGCGTGTCCAATGTCTGCGGGTGATAATATATCCACGAAACCAAAGTAACAACCATTGATGCCAGCATCCATTTCTTCTGTCGCCGGGTGAACCTCGGATTCAATATCCATATACTGAAAACAATTATATACGGCCGCACCTCTTGCATCAAATCAAGCCATACTCCACCCGACACGTTGGCGCCAAAGGAGAGAGAGTAAAGCACATAGAACACAAAGATGCCCAAGCACACCAGGAATTCGTTCCATGGCCGTTTGTTAATACTGCGGTTATTATACATCACAACCGTATAACCCAACAATATGATGGTCATTATCTCATCTATGCTGGAAAAGCCCGGCAAATCATTGTATGCAATACATGTCGGGAAATAAATTATCCAGTAGAGAGTGAGAAATTGAGCAATACCTTTCATTTCTTTTTCGATTTTATATGAACCAACGCCAGCACCCACGATTCGGGCAGCATGCGTTTCAGCATTTCTTTTATTGAAAATTTCTTGTCAACCCATGTGCCGGCATAGTGGTGTATGGTGCGGGTGTTACGCTCCACATGTATGCGGCCCGTAATGACATTGATAGGACAGAAGTATTCGGAGGGATAGATATAGATACCGTCTACACATTGCATGCCGGGTTGTAATTGCAGACCATTGTCTAAAAGCACCTTGGTGCAGATATGTACAACGGTTATCTGGTTTCTCATATTGGCCTCACGCACAAAGTGCAACCCCTCATAATAGTCGAGCATCTTTTTCACTAGGCCGAGGCCGGGGGCTACCCCCAGGCCGAGGCCGGGGTTGACGCTCGCTTCGCTCGCGTCAACCTCCGCCCTGCCCTGCGGCTTCGGGTCGGTTTCAAATCCCATGAAATTGCCACGGGCAATAATGTCGTCTATCGGACGGATTACCTCCACATCGGTATCAAAATAAAGACCGCCATACTTGTAGAGTATCCAAAAGCGGGCATAGTCGCTCACAAAGGCATATTTCTTCTCCCGATATGCTTCGGCAGTGTAGGCTATGATGTTTACATCGAAATTATCCTCGTTCCACTCCTTTATTTCATAGTCGGGAAGATATTTCCGCCAGGAAGCTATGCACTTCTGTGCCAACTCAGGCAACGGGCCGCGCCCGAACCAGCAGTAATGTATTATCTTTGGTATCATTAAATCTATGTAAACGGTATTTTGTATTCCCTAAGCCTATTGCTGTGCAGCCAGTTGGTGAACGCCAGCAAGACACGCAGTAAAGGCCGTGGCAGACTACGCTTTAATCGGTCTTTCGCACTATTGGACTTGCCACACCATGAACCGGCAAAATTATGTGAACAATAGCTGTTTGTATACCTCCTTGCGCCAAGTCGGTCGCGGGAATTGAAATAATCAAACGGGAAGATGTTTAGTTTTCCTTCTTCAAGCCGATAAATTACCCACCCCCCGAATACCGGTGGAAAGAATATCCATTCTGCACCAGTTGCTTGCGGATGATTAAGGGCAGAGGCATGTCGGTTTCATAGGTTCCGTCTTCCCTCACGAAATTGCGCCCGTCGTAGTAGTCGAGCAAATGCTTGACAAAAGGCAGTTGCTTCTCTGCCCCGATGACAGCCGCCTCGAAAGCCCCGTCATAATCCTCACCTATGAAATAAGGCAACGACAGTAGAGGGTCGAAATTCTTATACACCAACACATCGGAGTCAAGATAAATGCCACCATAATTATATAATGCATACAGCCGAATGTAATCGGCAGCAAAGGCATACTTTCTTGCTGCGAAAGCCTGTTCTGTCCACGGTGTGGAATGAATGTCAAAACGCTTGGTGTCCCACAACCATATTTCATAGTCGGGCAGATGTTGCGTCCACGTGTCCAAGCATTTTTGTATTTCCGTTGGGTACGGGTCTCCCGACAACCAACAGAGATGAATTATCTTGGGTATCATTGTTAGTTATAGGTGGGTTCTATAAATTGGCTTTATCAGATTGCGAGGCTGATTTCGAGGACAATTTATCTGCGAGTGAAGAAGCTAGTGGGCTATACGACTGAACGAGCAGACAGATTGAACCGAAAAGAGACCGCAAGATGACAAAACGCAACCCGTTATATTAATTCTTGTT
>CAVKCP010000151.1:0-4825 GCA_963654815.1 Lachnospiraceae bacterium
CGTTTATGTATTTTACTAAATTTGCCCCTGTAAGGGGCGCATAATTCATTGTGAGATTGAAATATGCGCCCCCTACGGGGGCAAAACAATGTGTCACTGGGAGAGATATGGGCAAGCCCCTATCCTATAATATGCGCCCCTTTCAGGGGCAACGGATTGCAAACCGTGCAATGCGCAAAGGTAAGCCCCGGGTTTTTCATAACCTTATAAAGACATCCGTTCAACGTTTTACGATGTTATATCAAAATTTTACCGGACACCAATAATAAAAAAACAGGTCGTCGAAGACGGCCAATGTGCATAACCGCGGGTGACCGCAGGGAACCTGCGGACTCTATGATAGCGTAACGTGCGTCCTCGAAGAGGGCGAACACTCTCATAGAAAATCTTTGCGTGGAAAGTTCGCCCTCTTCGAGGACGATTCTACAATCCTATGCAAAATCCGCAGGTTCCCTGCAGTCACCCGCGGTTATGCATATTGGCCCTCTTCGAGGACTATACCAATCAAAAAAAACCAAGCCTTGCTTGAATGTCAAACAAGGCTTGGTTGTGTTGCAAATAAGACTTCTTTGGTGTGTAAACAAGGCTTCTTTTTCTTGCAAAGAAGGCTTGTTTGCAATAGCGTTGTCGGCTTACAGCTCGATGAGCCAATCCGGTTTGCGGGGCTTGGCGGGATGCGGTTCGGCAGCGGGGTGGCCCAATGCGAGTGCGCCAATGCCTTTAAGTCCTTCGGGCAGACCCATTTCGCGCATGAGCTGCTTTCCATCTTGGGTTGAGAACATCTCTATTTCGCGGTTTATCCAGCACGATGCCAAACCCACGGCGTGGGCTGCGAGCATCATGTTCTCGAGCACGCACGAACCGTCTTGCAGGGCGTTGGCGTTGCTCTCCGATGCGAAGACGAGCAGAAACACGGGTGCGCCGTAGTAGGGGTCGCCCGTGCTGCCCATCACGGCGGCGTTCATGGCCGAGAGGCGGCTGCGCAGTTTGGCATCGCGCACGGCCACAATCACGGGGTCTTGCAAACCGTGTCCGGTGGGGGCGTAGGTTCCGGCCTCAACCACGGCGTGCAGTTCGTCGGCTGTAACGGGGGTGTCGGCATACTTGCGGCAGCTGCGCCGCGTCTTTATGAGTTCAAGAAATTCCTGGTTTTTCATCTTTTTTCCTCCTTTTTTTTATTTTATTATTCTTTCAAAATCATTGTCCTTCGCCGTGATGCACGTCGATTTTCACGGCCAGAGTGTCGGGGTCTACGCTCACTGCCGACCCTCCCACATAGCGTTGCAGCGTGCCGTCGGCGGCGATCGACTGCGGCGTGCCCTGGCTCATGCCCCCGTCGTGGGTCACCCACAGGCGGTGTGCGGCCCCGAGAGCCACCTCAAGGTCGTGGGTGGAGAGCAGCACCGTGGCCCCGGTGTCGGCGGCTATGCGGCGCAAGAGCATGGTGAGCTCCACGCGGGAGGGATAATCGAGGTGCGCAGCCGGTTCGTCGAGCAGCATCACCTTGGCCTCCTGTGCCAGAGCCTTGCCCACCATTACGCGCTGGCGTTCGCCGTCGCTGAGCGACGAGAACCGCCTTTCGGCCAAGCTTTCCACCCCTGCGAGGTGCATGGCGCGGTCAACGGCGGCGCGGTCGGCAGCCGAGAGCGACCCCCAGAAACCCGTGTAGGGCACGCGCCCCAATGCCACCACCTGGCGGGCTGTGGCCTCGTCGGCATACACGCGGTCGGTGAGCACCACGCTCAGGGTGCGTGCCATAGGCGTGCGCCCATACTGCGAGGCGTCGCGCCCGCACAGTTCCACGCGCCCGGCAAGAGCCGGCAGGAAGCGCGCTATGGTGCGCAGCAGCGTGGTCTTGCCCGTGCCGTTGCGCCCTATGAGGCAGGTGAGCTGCCCGGGCAGAGCCTCGGCATTGATGCCCGAAGCCACGGTGCGGCGGCCTCCACGGCGTGAGGGATAGCCCACGGCGAGGTCAAAAAGCTTTATCATGGATGCAAATTTAACAAGAATGTTTTAATTTTGCACACAAATATGGACAATCCTGTACAATATCTCATGCGCCTGCGCGCCCTGCTCGCCATTGAATACAACTGCGAGAAGGAGGAGTTCCGCCGCCAGACCGAGGCGGCCGGCATAGACCGCAAGGTGAGGCGCGGCGACGCGTGGTGGCCCGTGGCCGTGGGCCGAAGCTGGTATAACGCCGTCAACCAGACGGTGGTGGAGCTGACACGCACTGCCGACGACGACACGGCGCACAATTTCGAACCGTCGCGACCCGTGTGTTTCTTCACGCTCACACCCGGCGGCGAGGGGTCGAAGCCCAAGGTGACATACATGCCGTTCACCGCCACGGTGAGCTATGCCGAGGCCGGGCGCATGGTGGTGGCTCTGCCCGACAGCGGCAAGGTGCTCGAACTGCAGCGCGCCGGACGTGTGGGCGTGCAGCTCTTCTTCGACGAGACGAGCTACCGACTCATGTTTGCCGCGCTCGACCGTGCCATCGCCGCACGCGGCAACCGTCTTGCCGCCCTGCGCGACATCTTCGCCGGCGTGGCAGCACCGTCGCATTTCACATTCTCGGCGCCGCCCATGCCGTGGCTCAACGCCTCGCAGCAGCACGCCGTGGGCGAGGTGTTGAGGGCAAAGGATGTGGCCGTGGTGCACGGCCCGCCGGGAACGGGAAAGACAACGACGCTCGTTGAGGCCATAGCCGAGACGCTGCGGCGCGAACCGCAGGTGTTGGTGTGCGCCCAAAGCAACATGGCCGTCGACTGGATTTCGGAGCGGTTGGTTGACCGTGGGGCGGCGGTGCTGCGCATAGGCAACCCCACGCGCGTTGACGACAAGATGCTCTCCTTCACCTACGAACGGCGTTTCGAGGCGCATCCCGACTATCCCCAGCTGTGGAGTCTGCGCAAGGCCATACGCCAACTGCGCCAGCAGCGGCACACACCGGGGTGGCACGACAAGATAGACCGCCTGAACAGCCGCGCCACCGAACTTGAGGTGCGCATCAATGCCGACATCTTCGGCGAGGCACGCGTCATAGCCTGCACGTTAACATGGTCGGCCAGCCGCCTGCTCGACGGCATGACCTTCGGCACACTGTTCGTAGACGAGGCCGCGCAGGCTCTCGAACCGGCCTGCTGGATAGCCCTGCGCAGGGCGCGGCGCATAGTGCTCGCCGGCGACCACTGCCAATTGCCGCCCACGGTGAAGAGCATGGCGGCACTCAAAGGGGGATTGGGGCGGACGCTCATGGAGCGCGTGGCCGCAAGCCAACCTTCAACGGTGACGCTGCTCAACGTGCAATATCGCATGAACGGGCGCATCATGCAATTCCCCAGCGAATGGTTCTACGGCGGCAAGGTGCAGTCTGATGCCTCGGTGGACAGGCGCGGCATACTCGACTACGACACGCCGATGACTTGGATAGACACCGCCGGAAGCGAAGCGCACGAGGAGTATGTGGGCGAGAATTTCGGCCGCATCAACCGCATAGAAGCCGAAACGGCCGTAGCCACTCTACGCCAGTATGTTGAAAAGATAGGCCGCAAGCGCGCCGAAGACGAGCACATCGACGTGGGACTCATCTCGCCCTACCGTGCCCAAGTGCAGTTGCTGCGCCGCCTCATCAAGGCCGACAGCACACTGAAACCTATGAGGCGGTTCATCAGCGTGGGCACGGTTGACGGTTTTCAGGGGCAGGAGCGCGACATAATAATAATATCGACAGTGCGCGACAACGACAGCGGCGAGATAGGATTTCTGCGCGACCTGCGCCGCATGAACGTGGCCATAACGCGCGCAAGGATGAAGGTGATTGTGGTGGGAAGCGTGCAGACGCTCACAAGGCATCCTTTCTATAAACGGCTGCACGAATACATCAGTGCACTCTGACGCTCTCTGCGGATTGGTGCCTATACAAGAAAACGCGTGGTTCTGCTGCTCATTGTGGCAGGGCCACGCGTTTTTTAATATTTATTTAATAAACTAATGGGGCGAGGGAAGTATTATTTCCATCCGTAACATTAATTTTGCGCCATAACAAAGGAAAACACACCCGACACCACTTCTCCACACTTTTCAAACAACAAAACACACCAACAAAACACAACCTATTATGATTACCATGAAAAACACCGCTTCCGCCGCCGCAAGCGTGGCGGCGGAAGACTTTGCACAAAGTTCTGCAAACAACACTACCAACACCGTCAATAACCCGAAAGAAGCCGCCGCGCCCGACAGCGCAACGCGCCTGAGCCCGCATTTCACGCTCGGCGAGCTAACGGCTTCGGGCACTGCGCGCCGCCACAACATCGACAACACGCCCGGCGAGGCCCACATTGCCAACCTCACGGCTCTCTGCCAGAACGTGCTCGAGCCCATAAGGCAGCGTTTCGGAGTGCTGCGCGTGACGAGCGGCTACCGTTCGCCCGAACTGAATGCCAAAGTGGGCGGCGCGGCCACATCGCAGCACATGCGCGGAGAGGCCGCCGACATACAGCTGTCGGGCAGCGACGTCGACGAGAAGATGTTTGCCTTCGTGCGCGACACGCTCACCTACGACCAGCTTCTCTACGAACGCGCATCGAAAACAGGCCGCCGATGGCTGCACGTAAGCTACCGGCGCGACCGCAAAAACCGCCGCGAGGCTCTGCGCATAACGGCTAAGTGACGTCACGGCAAACCCCATTATTACATCATCAACGCAAAAGAGGCACCCTAATGGATGCCTCTTTTTTTTTGTTTATTGCAATGTTTTTATTAGTGTCCGGTAAAAACTTTGCAACTGGCAAGTCCCGTAGGGACGACAGATTATAGC
>CAVKCP010000152.1:0-4062 GCA_963654815.1 Lachnospiraceae bacterium
ATTATGCGCCCCCTACAGGGGCAAATTTGTTGGAAACAATAAACGCAGGGGCAAGCCCCTGCGCTATAATCTGTCGTCCCTACGGGACTTGATGGTTGCAAAGTTTTTACCGGACACCAATATTTTTTATTGTCTTTGCCGAAACGAATTCAGATGCACGGCTTGTATTCCGACAACATACGACGTATCTCGTCGGCCCTTTCGCGCGGCAAAGGTTCTGTGCCGTCAAGGCGATAGGACAGTCCGAGGTTTTCATACTTGAATTTGCCGAGCGTGTGGTAGGGCAATATTTCTATTTTCTTCACCACGTCATACTGCGAAACATATTCTCCGAGCCGCCGCAACCAACGGTCGTCGTCGGTAAGTCCGGGCACCACCACATGGCGCACCCACACATCAATGCCCCGCCGTTCAAGTTCGTCAAGAAAGCGGAGGTTGTCGGTTTGCACATGTCCCGTAAGCCGTGGATAAAGATCGGGGTCCATTGTCTTTATGTCGAGAAGCGCGAGGTCGGTGTGGTCGAGCACCGCCAGTGCCTCGGGAGTGGTATAGGCTCCGCTTGTGTCGAGCGCTGTGTGCAAACCTTCCTCCTTGCAGATGCGGAAATACTCGCGCACGAATGCGGCCTGCATGAGCGGTTCGCCGCCCGAAACCGTGACACCACCCTGAGCAATGAAACTGCGGTAGCGCAATGCCTCGTCGGCCAGTTGGCGCGGAGTGAGCTCATACTCGCACGGCGCGTCGGCCTTCCACGTGTCGGGGTTGTGGCAAAAAAGGCAGCGCAGCGGACAGCCCTGCATAAACGCCACGAAGCGTATGCCAGGCCCGTCCACCGTGCCGAACGATTCTATTGAGTGTATTCTGCCTTTCAGCATCGGGCAGAAACCACTACATTCCCATGTTTATGGTGCGCGAAAGCACGTCGAGTTGCTGCTCGCGTGTGAGCTTCACGAAGTTCACTGCATATCCGCTCACACGTATTGTGAGCTGCGGATATTTCTCGGGATGATCCATTGCATCGACAAGAAGCTCACGGTCGAACACATTCACGTTGATGTGCTGTCCGCCGTGGGGCGTGAAATAGCCGTCGAGCAGTGCGGTGAGGTTCTGCGCACGCATGGCGGCATCCTTTCCGAGAGCCGACGGTGCTATGGCAAAGGTGTATGAAATGCCGTCGCGCGAGTGCTGGAATGGGAGCTTTGCCACCGATGCCAACGCAGCCACCGAACCCTTGCGGTCGCGCGAGTTCATTGGGTTTGCGCCAGGAGCAAACGGCACTCCGGCTTCGCGTCCGTCGGGAGTGGCCCCCGTGTTACGCCCATACACCACGTTGGATGTGATTGTCAGCAGGCTCTGCGTGGGCGTTGCGTTGCGATAGGTGCGGTGCTGACGCAGATATTCCATGAATTTCTCGGTGAGGTCAACGGCTATCATGTCGGTCTCGTCGTCGTTGTTTCCAAACGGCACATAGCTTCCCTCTTCTATTTTGTAGTCTACTGCCAATCCGCTTTCGTCGCGTATGATGCGTATTTTGCAGTGCTTCATGGCGGCAATAGAGTCGGCCACTATCGACAGTCCGGCAATACCTGTGGCGCGAGTGCGTTCCACATCGCCGTCGTGCAGCGACATTTCAAAAGCCTCATAGTCATACTTGTCGTGCATGTAGTGTATGATTTTCAGCGCATTGACATAGGTCTTGGCCAGCCATCGCATCATCTGTTCAAACTTGGGCATGAACTCCTCGTAGGTGAGCCAGTCGCCGGTTATCGGGGCAAACTGCGGTGCCACCTGCTTGCCCGACATCTCGTCGCGGCCGCCGTTGATAGCATAGAGCATGCACTTAGCAAGGTTTGCACGCGCACCGAAGAACTGCATCTGCTTTCCTATCTTCATCGGGCTCACGCAACAAGCTATTCCGTAGTCGTCGCCGAGGTCGGCACGCATCAAATCGTCGTTCTCATACTGTATGGCACTCGTGTCGATGCTCACCTTGGCACAATATCGTTTCCATGCCTGGGGCAGTCGCGGGCTCCAGAGAATGGTGAGGTTGGGCTCGGGCGACGGACCCATATTATACAAAGTATGCAGGAAGCGGTAATCGGTTTTGGTGACCATTGAGCGTCCGTCGATGCCCATTCCGCCGATAGATGCCGTTGCCCATATAGGGTCGCCGCTGAAAAGGTCGTTGTATTCGGGCGTGCGCAGGAAGCGCACTATGCGCAGTTTCATTATCATCTGGTCGATGAGTTCCTGTGCCTCCTGCTCGCTGAGAGTTCCGTTGGCAAGGTCGCGCTCGATGAAGATGTCGAGGAAAGCGCACACACGGCCCAAAGACATAGCAGCACCATCCTGGTCTTTCACTGCACCGAGGTAGCCGAAGTAGGTCCACTGCACTGCCTCGCGGGCATTGGCAGCCGGACGGCTCACGTCGAAACCATAGTTGGCGCACATGCGCTCAAACTGTTTGAGCGACTGTATCTGCTCGGATATTTCCTCACGGCAGCGCACTATCTCCTCGGTGAACTCCTGAATGTCGATGCGTTTGAGGAAACGCTTCTTCTCCTCTATAAGGTTGGCGGTGCCGTAAAGTGCTATGCGGCGATAGTCGCCTATGATGCGGCCGCGCCCGTAAGCATCGGGCAAACCGGTTATGATGTGTGCATGGCGTGCGGCCTTTATGTCGTCGTTGTAGGCCGAGAACACACCTTCGTTGTGTGTCTTGCGATATTTGGTGTAGATGGTTTTTGTCATGGGGTCGAGCTCGTAGCCATACGACTGCAGAGCCTTCTCCACCATGCGTATGCCACCCTTCGGGAATATGCCTCGCTTGAGCGGTTTGTCGGTCTGCAAGCCCACAATCACCTCACTGTCCTTGTCTATGTAGCCAGCTCCATAGGTATCGATAGACTGCGGCAGGCGCGTTTCGGCATCGTAGACGCCTTTTTCGCGCTCGGTTTCAAACATCTCGCTGAGAATGCTCCACAGTTTCTTAGTGCGGTCGGTGGCTTCGGCAAGGAAGCTCTCGTCGCCGTCGTAGGGAGTGTAGTTGGCTTGGATAAAGTCGCGGACATCAATTTCGTGTTTCCAATTGGAACCCTTGAAGCCTGTTTGCAAATTCTGTAAAACCATAATTGTTAAAATCGTATTATATTTGTAAACGGTCTGTAATGAGCCGCAAAGTTACGGTTTATTTCTTGTTTACGCAAACAACGCCGCACATACAAGGCTAAAATCATAACAAATGAGTATGACGGCGATGTGCAGGAAACGACAAAATGCAATAGAGCCATTGCCCAAATGTGCTTTTTTATTTGTACTTTTGCCGCAAACGCCACCGTTCTACAAGACGGCACGCAGCCGACACCGGCACAAGAAACACACAAGAAAAAGGAATTGGCAAATGGCAACAATAGAGAAAACCAACGGCTGCGGCTACACGCTGCACATAAAAAACATGGTGTGCGACCGCTGCAAGGCGGTTGTAGCCGACACGCTCAGGAAGCTCGGCCACACTCCACTTTCGGTTGAACTGGGGCTGGCCCGCATCGATGCCGCACCCAACGAGACACAAACCAAAGCCATTGCCGAGGCTCTCGAAGCCCACGGTTTCGAACTTCTGTGCGATGCCCGGCAACAAACGGCCGACAGAATAAAGGCACTGGTAATAGAAGCCGTGCGCCAGACATCGGGCAAACAGAACGTCAACCTGTCGGCATTCCTCGCCGATAGGATGCACACCGAATACAGCACGCTAAGCAAACTGTTTTCGGCCGAAACGGGAACGACGATAGAGAAATATGCCATAGCACAGAAAACCGAGCTGGTGAAGGAGCTTATATCCTATGGCGAACTGTCGCTTACAGAGATTGCCGCGCGTCTGGGATATTCAAGCACGGCCTACCTCAGCGCACAGTTCAAAAACGCAACGGGCATGACTCCGTCGCAATACAAGGCTACCGGGAGCGGCACACGGCGTGCACTCGACAAGATATAACAAAATCAAGTTCCTGATTTGGAAATTATGGTTGAAAAATTGTCCCCGAAGGGGGCAAACTCTGCATA
>CAVKCP010000152.1:4072-4731 GCA_963654815.1 Lachnospiraceae bacterium
TGCGGATTTTGTATCGGATTATAGAATCGTCCTCGAAGAGGGCGAACTTTCCACGCAAGGATTCTCTATGAGAGTGTTCGCCCTCTTCGAGGACGCCTCCATAATTACCATTTTGAGTCCGCTGGTTCCGCTCGTTTTGCTCGCTCCACCAGCGGTTATGCAAAGTTTGCCCCTTACGGGGACATCTGCTAAATAGCAAATCCTAAACTTGAGTAACAAAACATTTGTCAGACACCAACAAAAAAGACAGTATTGGAACGTGCCCATTTGGCATCGGTTTCCAATACTGTCACAATGAATTTAAAATATTGGTGTCCGGTAAAATTTTGATATAACATCGTAAAACGTTGAACAGATGTTCTTTATAAGGTTATGAAAAAACCCGGGCTTACTTTTGCGCATTGCACGGTTTGCAATCCGTTGCCCCTGAAAGGGGCGAATATTATAGGATAGGGGCTTGCCCCTATCTCTCACAGTGACACATTATTTTGCCCCTGTAGGGGGCGCATATTTCAACCTGTCAATGAATTATGCGCCCCCTACAGGGGCAAATTTGTTGGACACAATAAACGCAGGGGCAAGCCCCTGCGCTATAATCTGTCGTCCCTACAGGACTTGATGGTTGCAAAGTTTTTACCGGACACCAATAATTATCATTT
>CAVKCP010000153.1:0-4711 GCA_963654815.1 Lachnospiraceae bacterium
ACAAACGCAGGGGCAAGCCCCTGCGCTATAATCTGTCGTCCCTACGGGACTTGCCGGTTGCGAAAATGTCACCGTACACTCATACTTTTATGCCCTACCCTACGGCACTTCACTGCTGGCAATCTTTTCACCCTACGCCAATCATTTTCTATCACCACTAAAAAATGGAGCGGCCGACGCTTGCCGCGCCGTCCGCTCCATAGAGTTTATCAATCAAGAAAGTGTTTTCTGTCGTTTTGCGGCGTATGCGGCACGCGCGTGGTGCACATGGCCCACAATCGTGTTGCGTCTGCCGCAGGCCGCGGATAGGTTAGCGGCGCATCACCTTCATGGTGCGTCCGTCGGCGGTGCGCACTATGTTGAGACCGCGAGAAGATGCCGATACGCGCTGTCCGAGTGCGTTGTATACTTCCTTCACGGTGTTGTCGGCAGCGGCAGTCTGCACGCTCTCAACAGCGGTAACATAGTCTGACGCATCCACATTGGCCTGAGCTGCGTTGACAATCAGTCCGTCGGCATCGCACAGCAGCACCACGGCACGCAGGCAACGCGGGTTCTGCACGAGGCACTGGCCCGAAGTGTTCACCATGTTTTCGGTGGCAATCTCGCGGGCGAACTTGGCGGTGGCATCCTCGGCATAGCTGTCTTCGAGCTCGGCATTGCCTTCGGCAAGACGCGAGGTGTAGATAATCACGTCGGGGAAGTATAGTCCGTCGATGCTGCTCGCGCCGTCGTAGAACTGCTCAAATTCGGGCTCGGGGAAGGTTTCGGCCTTGCCGTAGGCACCTTTGGCGTAGTAGTTAGACTGTTGCCAGCTGCGGCCTGTGCCGTGCAGACTGTCGGAAACCACGATGAATTCAAGTGTATAGCCCTTGGTGTCCATGTCGGACACAAACTCAAGATTGGCATCCACGCTAACCTTCGAGCCGTCGGGCGAAATCTTGGCCTTTGCCCCCATTGCCACGGGAACAAATGTGTCGCTTGCTTCCAGCCAGTCTTTGTCTATGCCGAAGCCGTCGCTTCCGCTGCCATAGTAGGCGTCGAGAGCAAGGTCGCGGTCGATGTAGGCCGACGGGAAACCAGAGATTGACGACGGGAAATAAAGGTTTGGCATTATCTCCATGGCATCACCGTTGTGATAGGATATGCCAATGAAATCGTCGGGATATAGGCGCTTCATCACTTCGAGGCCCACGAAACCGCGCGGACAGAAGCCGCACCATGCGCCAGTGTACTCCTCAACCACGGGGCGCTTCACCGGAAGGGCGTTGAGGGCAAGCATATTGCCCGAGAGTGTGCTGGCCTCAGCCAACGGGTTGCCGTTGACACGGGTAACGGCGATGCTTGCCGGATAGTTGCCCTTGACATCGGGCACGGGCAGCGAGAGCGTCACCTTGCTCGAAGCAGCATATATTGCCGGCAGCGGGGTGTCGAGGTCGATGTGTGTAGTGCCCTTCTTTCCGTCGATGGTGTATTCGCAGTCAACCGACTTCACGCCGTTGTAGCCGTAGTTGGCAAGGCTGAGCGTGACGTTGGCATCGGTGCCCACCTTGGCTTTCACGTCGAGCGGACTGGCGAAAGCGGCCGCGTCGGCAGAGGCATTGCCGAGCAACACCTTCAGGGCAGAACTTCCCTTGTCGGAATAGTCGAGCCACTTGCGGTAGGTTGACGACGAGTGCACGTAGAATCCGCCGTCGGCTGTCTCAGAGGTAAGCACCACGGCGGGTGTCACACTGCCGTCGTTCTTCACCGCAGTGAACGTGTAGCCCACATATACGGTGTCGGCCGTTATGGTGTAAGGCTCTGCGAGCGTCACGGTAGCTTCGTCGCCGTTCACCTCGGCGTCCTGCGTGTAGAGGTCGGGCACGTTGGTTTTCTTGCCGCTGATGGTCTGCAGTTCGAGCTTACTCGATATCCACACCTTCAAACCGGTGGCATCTGCCTGCGAGGTGAAGGGCACGGTGAACTGCTTTACGGTCTTTCCGCGCAGGTCGCGGCCGGTGAGCATCACTGCCACGTCGTAGGTTTCCACTTTGCTCGAACCGAAGTTGGCTTGATATCCTGCGCCTGTATCGCGGCTGAACACTATGTCGCCAGTGTCGGCGAGGGCACAACTTGGGGCGGCTGCCAGCGCGATGAGCGCGGCAAGCATGGTCTTCTTTATGTCGTTTCGCATAATGGTGTCTGTTTCTTGGAGTTTTTAAAAAAGCGTGCCCGGTTCATCACGAACTTACGGCACGCCTACGTTTTATGAAAAAATCTTCTTTACTGCCTTGTCATTTTGCAAGCGTCAGCGCATTATCACCTTCTGTGTGCGCACTGTTCCGTCGCTCATGGTAGTGGTCTTGATGTTCACGCCGCGTGCGGGTGATGCCAGACGGCGGCCCGAGATGTCGGTGTAGGTCACGCTGCGGGTGCTTGCCATACTGTTGTCGTCCACTTTCTTTATGCCGTCGGTGGTGAGGTAATACCACTCAATGGGGCTTTCATAGCGTGTGTCGCCGTCCTTGTAGATAGTGCTTACGCCCATCTTGTCGAAGCCGGTAATGTAGAAGTACACTATGTGGCTGTCGCCGTAGCAGGAAACGTCGTCGCCGCTGTAGTTGTAGGGCACGTCGGTCACTGCTTCTTCAAACTCTGTATATTCGTCGGGGTCGAAGGTGAACAGCTCGTCGTCGAAATACACATTATAATATAGCTTCTCGGGATTGAGGTAGTTGCCGTCGGTGCTTATGCGCGAGAGGGTGAACTGTGCTCCGCCGTAGCCGTAGTCGTCGGTGTATTCAAGGAAGTCTGTAAACTCGGGTTTCTGCGGTGTTCCTGCAATCTCAACATAGGGCTTGATAACCGGCGAGAAGTATTCTGCCTCCTGGTTTATGTCTACCGTTCCTTTGTTCACGATGAAACCGTTTTCGCTCTTGAGCGTCTTTGTGGCGGCATCGTAGTCGAACACAATTTCTTTCTCTACGTAAACGCTGTCCCAGGTGTAGTCCCAGTCGGCCTCATACACCGACTCCTTGCCTGCGGGAGAGAAATATTCGTGAGAAAGCAGTGATTCGTTGGCACCTAGATACTGCGTACCGCTGAACGTAACCTTGTTGCCTGCAATCTTTCCTTTTGCCCATCCAATGTCGTTTCCGTCTACAAGGCTGCCCAAATAGACGTCGTCGCCCTCGATGGCCATCTTGGCTATGCGGTAATCGGTTTCGCCGCTGCTTTCAAACTCTATGAGAGCCGGCTCGGCAGAGGCTGCATCGGCAGGTGCGTAAACGGGAGCGTCCACCTTGAACACCTTGTTGGCATAGTCGCCGTAGCCTGTCCATTCACCGTCTTCGGTTGTTCCGAGACCCAGGAGGCAATCGTCGTCGTCAACCATTTGGAGTGTGTCGTTGCGCAGGGTGAACTTGATTGTCTGATTGTCGGGGTCGGCTACGTATGTCTGATATTGCTCTCCGTCTTCTTCGGCAATGGTGTATTTCATGCGCCAAAGGCTGTAATTGTAAACATCGCCATAGTAGTCTTCTGAATATATCTTCTGCGGGAAGTCGAATGCAATGGTGTCGCCCTCAGCCTTATAGCCTTTCACCCAAGAGCCTGCGTGCAGCATGCTCATCAGGTTCTTCACATAAATGCTTCCGTCAGCTCCCTTTACGATGTCAACCACGCCACCGTCGGTGTCGGCCGAGAGCACATAGCCCCAGAACACGTAGTAGCCTGAAGCCTGCTGGTAGCAGTTTTTGATGAGCTCGCCCTCGGGTGTTGCCGTTACAATGGTGTCGGCCGAATTCGATTCAGCGGCTAAACGCAACGGCAAGTAGAGAGCCGGGTTGGAAATGTTGAGGCCGATGCCCGAAACGCGCACGCCTGCCTGGTGTGCCTTGGCATAGGCTTCAGTTCTGCATTGGGTGGGAATTTTTGCAATCTGGCTCGTTGGCTGGTATTGCAAGTCGAGTTTCTGTGCTGAAACCGAGGCGGCAAACAATGCCGCAGTCATCATGAAGTAAATCTTTTTCATAAATAGTTCCTTTCTCTCAGTATTTCAATTCGTAATGTTTAACTCTCTATTTCTTTTGGTTTATTACCTATTGCAAATTTATACAAACAATTCGATATACAACAAAAATTTTGTAAAAAAGTGTCTTTTTTACTGTAAAAATCATACATTTTACCTGAAATGCCACCGAAATCACCCGTTACACATTATTATATTATATAAAGAGAGGTTTTCAATTGCATTTTTCTGCATATACGATTTTTATGCAAACAAAATGTCGGAAGGCAGTTTTTGCGTTGCAAAGAGGAATTAGCGGTGCTAAAAAGAAGGCTTGTTTGAATTGAAAAGAAGGCTTGTTTACAATGCAAACAAGCCTTACTTGCATTACAACAAAGGCTTACTTGCGGTGCAAGTAAGCCTTGTTTTTTAAATCATGTTGTCCGATTGCATCTTTACAACCTGCAAGTTCCGTAGGGTAGATTGATCAACATCGGATTAAAAAAGTGCATAACATTATATCAGCACAAATTTATAATTATTTGATTATCAGAACGGATTAAGTAATTAAAGCCCTGGAAGGTAGGGCATTCAAAATCAAGAAAAAAGTAGTCGCAATTTTGTGGTTTTTTGCATACCAAGCCCTGAAAGGGCGTAACAATCCCAGCCCAGGGTGAACCGCGGAACGTAGTGAAGCGGTGTAACCCTGGGTAAACGGTT
>CAVKCP010000154.1:0-4650 GCA_963654815.1 Lachnospiraceae bacterium
CCCTGCGCTATATTCTGTCGTCCCTACGGGACTCACCCGTTGCAAAGTTTTTACCAGGCACCAATATATCTTTTTATTTCTGTTGTCCGTTGTCAGCAGCCGCGTTTTATCTGCCAGTGGGTCACGGCGCAGGCCGATGCAAAATAAACTGCGGCCTGTGCCCATAGTGCGTGTGCCTCGGGCAATATGTCGTTGAACGTCGCACCGAGCGTGTTGAGCTTGACAAAACCCTGTATTCCGAACGTGGATGGGAACAGCCAGGAGAACACGCGCCAGAATTCCGGGATGTTGCTCTGCGGCCATGACACGCCCGAAAGAAACAGGAAGGGCACTGATGTGAACACCACAAGCAACATGACATTCTCGCGCTGGCGCACGAAAATAGAGAATGTGTAGGCAAAGAATATGCACGCAAGCAGGTAGGGCACTACAAGCAGTGCGAGGCTTTGCGCATGCACGAGCTGCACGAAGTGGAACATGCGCGGCACGGCAAGCAGCATGTAGGTGGCGATGAGCGCGAAGAAACCGAAGAGTGCTATCGTTCGGCCGAGCATTATGCGCCCCATTCCGAAGTGACGGCCCATCATTGAGGCAAGGCTTCCGAGCTTGTGCCGCTCCATAGATGTTCCCATCGACATCCCGACACTAAGCAAAAGCACCTGCTGGATGATAAGTATAAGCACGCCGGGAAGTATGAAATTGCCGTAGCCTCCGGTGTTGTTGAACATCGGCACCTCGTCGAAATCGAGCGGTTTGGTGCTCACCTCGTCTTCGCGCGAGGTGTAGTTGCCCGACAGCTTTATCTGAATCTTTGAGTTTATGCTGCCTTGTACGGCTGTGGCGGTTTGGTAGATGGCCTTGTAGGTGAGCATGATGCCCATGTTGCAGTATATGCTAACGTGGGCCTGTTCCATGCGTCCGAGTCGCGTACCGAAGTCGCTCGGGAAATATAATATGCCGTACACTTCCTGGCGGCCTACAAGTTGGCGTGCCTCTTCAAGGTTGTTGCAGTGGTGTGTCACCTTGACATCGGGCGAAGCATCGTATGCCCGGGTAAACTGGCGGCTCTCAGCGCTGTGCGACATGTCAACCACTGCCACCGGAACTTCCCTCACCACTTCGTTGTTGTATATCCAGGAGTAGAGCAGGGGGTAGAGCAATGGCAGCAGGACAACGAAGATGAGCACTCCCTCGTCCTTGAAAATCACGCGCAACTCGTGCAGAGCCACTTTGGCCGCATCGGTTGCCATGTTGTGTATTATGTTGCAGATTTTGTTCATTCCAACGTCAGTCAAGGTAAACGTATTTGCTCATCACGGTGCGCACATGCGGCAGTATCACGACAGGCACGAGCGCAAACGCAGCAAGCGCGGCCATGCTTGTGGCCACGTCGGTGAGCGGAAATCCGTTGAAAATGCTTATTTGGTAGATGGTGAAGAAGTGGCGCAGCGGGAACAACAGTGATGCTACTTGAAGTTCGGTGTCCATAGCCATGGCAGGGAATGCCGATCCTACGAGCGAAAAGCTGAGTACGCCCCACAACGAGCACATGCTCATCGACATTCGCAGCGACGGGAACAGTCCGAAGAACAACAGGGCAAGGCCCTGCGAGGCCACCGTGCCTAAAAGTCCGAGCACCGCAATGGGGATGATGCCGCCCGGATAGGGGAAATCGAGCACCCCGAAGATGTAAAAGAAATAGGCGTAGATAATGGCAAGAAATGTCAGTGTCTGCGGCAGCAGCTTGCCGAATATGGCTATGTAGATGTTGCCTCCGGCCGTAGCAAGCAGGTCGCGCGCGGTGTTCATCTTCAGTTCGGTGCCCAAGGAGTAGGCCGTTATGAGGAAAACGAACAACAGTATGCATCCCGGCACGAGCATTGTGCTGAGGTAGATGTTGTAGTTCACCCACGGGTTGCTTATCGGATGGAGGTTGATGGCAATGGGTTGGAGGAATGTCTGTATCTGCCTCTGCGTGTAGCCCTTTGCCGACATCACCGACGAACCTACTCCTGCCGATCCCAGCGTGGCTACCGTCTTCAAGTCGCGGAATACGAGCGATCCCGCAGTAAGCGACGCATAGCTGTAATAGAATGAAATCTTTGGCTGGCGCGATGCCAACAGTTCGGATGTGGTCTTGGCCGGGAAATAGAGAAAACCGTATATCTTGCCGCGCTGCATGGCTTGGCGTGCTTCCTCGAAATTGGAGTAGTGGGCAACGATTTTTGTTGACTGGAACGCATCGAGGGTGCGTGCCAGCTTGCGTGTCGTGGCCGAGTTGTCAAGGTCTACGATGCCTATTGGCATCTCCTCGGGTTGTCCCTCGCCCATGAGCGAGGTGAAGAATATGGTCACGGCTATTGGGAAAACCACCATACAGAATAGGTATATGCGGTTTTCGCGCAGCCGTCCGCATTCGCGCAACGCCACGGCGGCGATATGTTTTATAGTTTGTTTCAACGCCACGGTTTTATTTCTCCTGTTTCAACACCAGCGACATGCCCGGGCGCAGACCGTCGATTTTGTCGATGGCGCGTGCTTTCACCTCGAAAGTCTTGAGGTCGTACTGACCGTTCGACTTGGTGGCTTTCCACACGGCATACGTTCCCTGGTCTTTCATGTAGTACACCTTCATGCGTATCTCTTTGTTGAAGGCCGGCACGAAAGCCTTGAAGGTGCTGCCCACGCGCATTCCGTTGAGCTGGTCTTCGCGCACGTTGAACGTGCCCCACATGTCGGTCATTACCGAAACCGACATTATTGGCGATCCGGTGCCTACGAGTTCGCCCACTTTGGGGTATATGTCGCTCACCTCGCCAGCCATTTGTGCCGTCTGCACGGTTTCGTGTATGTATGACGAAACCTCCTGCACGGCACCCTTGGCACGGTCTACCTGGGCGGCAGCGGCTTTTTTCTCCTCGGCGCGAGCACCGTTCACAGCCATGTCGTATTGGCTCTGTGCGGCTTTCATCTGGGCTTCAATGGCCTTGTAGTTGGCGAATGCCTCATCGCGTTTCTGTGCCGACATTACTCCCTCGTCGTAGAGTTTCTGCACGCGGTTGTATGATTTCTGTGCTATTTCAAGTCCGGCCTTGGCCTGTTGCAGCAGGGCGAAAGCTGCCCTTACCTGCTCTTTGCGCGCTCCGTTGTTGGCCATTTCGTCCATGGCACTGGCTGCGTTCTCGGCCGACTGGGCTTGCGCCATCTTGGCTTTCACCTCGGGTGCATCGAGAATGGCGAGTGTGTCGCCCACGTTCACAAAGTCGCCTTCCTTGACTCTTATCTCCAATATGCGTCCCGGCACCTTGCTTGATACACGGTATTCCGAAACTTCCACTTGTCCTTCGATTATTTCCGGCTCCTGTTTGAGAGCCAGCGAACCTATAGCCACGATTGCCGCCACGATTGCGACAGACACTGCGACTGTGACAAGGATGTTCTTATGTTGTGTTTTTTCAGACATGATGTATGTAGTGTTTTGTTCTGTGAGTGTTTATTGTAGTGTTCCGAGTGCCTTCTTCAGGTTGGTCTGGCTCAGACAGACATCGATTTCGGCGTCGATCTTCTGCGATTGGGCCTGGAGCCATGCGGTCTGTGCCGCCATAACCTCGGTGGTCTGCATCACGCCCTCCTTGAAACCGAGGTTGGCGCAGCGCAGGTTTTCTTCGGCGTTCTCCACGTTTTTCTTTGCCATGGCGAGCCGTTTGCTTGCCTCTTTCACCTTGAATGTGCTCTGGCTAACCTGAAGTCCGATTTTCTCCTTCACGTCGTCGCGCTCGAGCGAGGCTATGGTTGTGGCTATCTTGCTTGCCTTCACCTTGTAGGCACTTTCCATCCAGTTCCAAATGGGCACTCTCACCATTACTCCTATGTTCCATACGCCGGAGAGATTGCGCTCGAATCCGTTGTAGACATTGGGATTGGTGGCTGTATATCCGCCTATGAGAGCCACTTGCGGCAGGTAGGATGCGCGCATGAGCTTGGTGCTTTGCTTGGCAATGTCAACCGCGTCGTTGAGCATCTTCACCTCGGGACGGTTCTCCATTGCCGTGTTTTTGTCGCCGTCAACGCCTTCGGCTGAAACCGTAAGGTTGTCGGTGTTCTCGTCGGCAAGTGTTATTTCGCTTTCGGCGGGAAGTCCACAGAGCTGGCAAAGGAGCATGCGCGAAAGCGAAAGACCGTTTTCGGCCTGTGTGAGGGTCATTTCTGCCTCGTTCACTTTCACGTCAACTTTCAGCTTGTCGGCACGTGTGGCCACGCCTTGCGCCACCATTTTGCTCACGTCGTCGTTGAGTTTCTTGACGACATTGAGGAAACTTTCGGCAAGGTCGCGCTTGTGCTTGAGCGACACCACAGTCCAGTAGGTCTGGTCGATGTCGTACAGTGTGTTTTGAGTGGAGGCCTGTATCGAACTTGCGGCCATACGCTCGTTGATGCGTGCGATGTTGTTTGCCGCCGTGATTGCGCCGCCCATGTAGACGGGTTGGCGCACGACTACCGACACGGCATACATGTTTCGCGTGTCGGTGCGCAGTGCATCTACTATTTTCTGTCCCACCTGATTGGTTGCACTGGCAAGTGTATTGCCTATGCCTCCCACCATGTTGCCAATGGTTGCGGCCTGCTCTTGCGTTATGACACCGTTCTGCA
>CAVKCP010000155.1:0-4584 GCA_963654815.1 Lachnospiraceae bacterium
CAAAAAGATAAGCTGAAAAGTCTGACGTAACATACGTTTACCATAGTTCAAATCGTACCAAGTTATTTTTTTTACCGTCACAAAACAAACCTCACACCTATGGCAAAGAACAAGGAAAAAGCTCCGATTACCTATGTAGAACGCGACGTGAGCTGGATGTATTTCAACCACCGCATATTGCAGGAAGCCGAAAAAGAAAGCGTACCTTTGCTCGAGAAACTGTCGTTTTTGGGCATCTACTCCAACAACCTCGACGAGTTTTTCCGTGTGCGTGTGGCCTCGCTCAACCGCCTGGCCGACAGCGACAGCATCGACCATCGCAACTGCAAGGCCCTGCGCCGCACGCTGAAAACAATAAATATGCTCAACGAGCAATACTCGGGCGAATACACACGGGCCATCGACCGGGTGTTTGCGCAGCTCGAGCAGCACGGCATAAGAATGCTCGACGAAACACAGCTCAATGCCGAGCAGCAGCAGTTCCTGCGCGATTTCTACTACGACCGGCTCAACGGCTCTACCAACCCTATATGGCTCTCGGCCATCGACGACCTCAACACGCTTGAGGACAACCGCATATATCTCGTCGTAAGAAAGTCGCACGTCGATGACAAGAAGGTGAAGTATGCCGTAATAAAAGTGCCCGACAGGGTTTACGGACGCTTCATAAAGATTCCATCGGGCGACGGTTTCGAAAACATAATGTATCTCGACGACGTGATACGCTTCTGTCTGCCGCTCATCTTCATAGGCACCAAGCGCAGCACCTACGAGGCGTTCTCGTTCAAGTTCACCAAGGATGCCGAAATGGAGGTGGACAACGAGGCCGACTACGGAGCCATGGAACGCATTGCCATGGGCGTGAGCTCGCGCAAGAACGGGTCGCCCATACGCGTGATTTACGACAAGGACATGCCGCGCGAGATGCAGAAGAAGGTGTTTGAAAGGCTCAACGTGCGCGAACTCGACACCTCGCTTGCCGGTGGACGCTACCAGAACCACCGCGACCTGATGTCGTTTCCCGACTGTGGGCACGCCGAACTGAAATATCCCAAGTGGAAACCGGTGATGAAGCCGGAGTTCATGGCCGAGGAGTCGATACTCGACCAGATAAGGCGCAAAGACCGTTTCATACATGTGCCCTACCATTCGTTCGACTCCTACATACGCGTTCTGCGCGAAGCGGCTCTGCGGCCGAGCGTCAAGGAGATAAAGACCACGCTCTACCGGCTTGCCAAAGACTCGAAAGTGGTTAAGGCTCTCATCTGTGCGGCACGCAACGGCAAGAAGGTTACGGCTGTCGTCGAACTGCTCGCGCGCTTCGACGAAGAAAGCAACATAAAGTGGAGCAAGCGCATGCAGGAAGAGGGTGTAAACGTGATATTCGGCGTTGAAGGACTAAAAATCCACTCCAAGCTGCTCTACATAAAGTCAACCAAGGGCGACATAGCGTGCATAGGCACCGGAAACTTCCACGAGGGCAACGCCAAGGTCTACACCGACTATCTCATGATGACGGCCCGTCCGCGAGTGGTGGGCGAGGTGGCAAAGGTGTTCGACTTCATCGACCGGCCCTTCTCGCAGCTGCGTTTCAACGAACTAATGGTGTCGCCCAACGCCATGAAGACAAAGGTGCTGCGCATGTTCGACAACGAAATGAAGAATGCCAAGGCCGGAAAAGAGGCGTGGGTGAAGATAAAGATAAACCATATAACCGACACCGACGTGGTGAACAAGATTTATGCTGCCGCCAAGGCTGGCGTGCGCATCGATGCTCTCGTGCGCGGCAACTGCTCGCTTGTGACATCGTTGCCCGAGCTCGGAGGCAACCTGCGCGTGGTGGGCATCATCGACCGCTATCTGGAACACTCGCGCATACTCATCTTCTGCAACTCGGGCAAACCGCGTTATTTCATCGGTTCGGCCGACTGGATGCCGCGCAACCTCGTCAGCCGCATCGAGGTGATGGCACCGGTGTATGACGACGACATGAAGCGCGACCTAATGCGCACCGTCGATTTCGGACTGCGCGACACCACAAACGGGCGTATCGCCGACGGCATGGGAACCAACGCCATTCAGCAAGTGCCCGAGGGCGAAGCACCGTTCCGCTCGCAGCAGGAGCTGCACGATGCCTACCAGCTGTAATCTTACGGCGGTATTCGGCCAATAATATAAATTTAGGTGGGTTCTATAAATTAGCTTTGTTAGATTGCGAGACTATTTTCGAGGACAATTTGTCTGCGAGCGAAGGAGTATAGCGGGCTATACGACTGAACGAGCAGATGAATTGGGCCGAAAAGAGGCCGCAAGATGACAAAACGTAACCCGTGTTATCTTTAATTATTTACGGTGGTAATTTATAGAACCCACCTTTATTTAGTGTCCGGTAAAAACTTTGCAACTGACAAGTCCCGTAGGGACGACATAATATAGCGCAGGGGCTTGCCCCTGTGTTTGAGAATTTCAATAATTTTGCCCCTGTAAGGGGCGCATAATTCATTATGAGTTTGAAATCTGCGCCCCTTTCAGGGGCAATGGAGGCAAACCATGCAATGGGTAAAAGCAAGCCCCGTGTTTTCAGAAACCGTATAAGGGACAGACATTCCACGATTTTACAATATTAGACCAATATTTACCGGACATCAACAATATAAAATAGAAATATATGCAACCAGTAAACATAGCAGCCATCGACATTGGCTCAAACGGAGCAAGACTCCTCATAAAGCGTTTCGACGACAGTGCGCCGGAATTTGAACGCATACGCAAACTCATGTTCGTGCGCGTGCCGCTGCGCCTCGGCAAGGATGTGTTTACCCTCGGCAAGGTGTCGAAAGAACGCGCACGCATGATGATGCGCATGATGAAAGGGTTCAAGCAGTTCATGCTTCTCTACAACGTCGAGCATTTCAGAGCGTGTGCCACGTCGGCCATGCGCGATGCCGAGAACGGCAAGAAGGTGATGCGCCGCATTGAGAAGGAAACGGGCATAGCTCTCGAAATAATTCCCGGAGCCGAGGAGGCACAACTTCTGTGCAACAACCTTGTTGAGAACACCGACAGTGGGGTGGGCAACTATGCCTATGTCGACGTTGGCGGCGGCTCCACCGAAATATCGTTGCTGCACGACGGGGTGCTCGCCGAGAGCCACTCTTTCAACATCGGCACCTTGCGCATGCTCAGCGGAGCAGTGAAGGCAAGCGACAAAGCCGCCATGTGCAGCATTCTCGGGCAGTATGCACGCGAGTTTCCGGGCACGCGCATCATAGGGTCGGGCGGTAACATTAACAAACTCTTTAAGCTCGCGCGTGTAAAAGGCGATGAAAAGGTGCTCGGCGTTGACCAACTCGCCGACTTGCACAGTCGCCTCGCATCGCTTTCCATAGAGGAGCGCATGGCGCAGTTCTCGCTCAAAGACGACCGCGCCGATGTCATCGTGCCTGCCGCAGAGATTTTCCTCACGGTGGCACAGGCTCTCGACTGCAAATCAATCATGGTGCCAAACATCAGTCTTGCCGACTCAATTGTCGATGGCATCTACCGCGAAATCAAGGGTTGAGGCTTCGCATTTCTCTCTCCATCGCAGTTGCCAGAATGCTACAGCCGATGCGGCAGCCACATTGAGCGAATCCACCTTGTGCGACATTGGGATGCGCGCCACATAGTCGGCCGAGGAAATAACCTCGTGCGGCAGGCCGTCTCCCTCTGTCCCCATAAGCAACGCCAACTTGTCTTCGGCCAACAGCCGCACATCGTCTATCTGTACCGATTGGTCGGTCAAGGCCATGGCCACTGTTTTGAAGCCGAGGGCAGAAAGCTGTCGTTGAGGATCATCCACCCATGTCCACGGCACCAGGAACACCGAACCCATGGAAACACGCACCGAACGTCGGTTGTAAGGGTCGCAGGAGTTGGCCGTGAGCAGCACGGCATCGATGCCGAGTGCCGCAGCCGAACGGAATATAGCCCCGATATTGGTGGTGTCCACCACATTGTCTATCACCACAATGCGGTGCGCCCCATTGCAAACGTCCTCCACCTTTCTGGGCAATGGCCTGCGCATAGCGCAAAGCACGCCACGCGTCAGTGTGTATCCGGTGAGCGTAGCCAATAGCTCCCGGTCGCCCGTATAGACAGGCACTTCCTGCGGAATGCGTGAAATGATATCCCGTGCGTCGCCCTCTATGTGGCGTTCCTCGCACAACAGAGCAACAGGCTCGTAGCCGGCATCGAGTGCTACTCTTATCACCTTTGGACTCTCGGCAATGAACACCGCTTGTGACGGGTTCTTGCGGCAACGGAGTTCTGCCTCGGTAAGCCTGGAAAACATTTCCACGCCGTGACAGTCGAGTCGTTCTATTCGTATAATGGGCATAAGTTATAGTTTTTTCTGAAATTAACTTGCAATTCTATTTCGTGTCGTAAAGGTTAATAAAATTAATAAAAATCAATGATAGGACAGATGAAACAGGGAAGAAAAATTGGCCGGAATAGTATTATTTAACTCAAATTTTGGATTTGTCATTAAGCAGGTGTCCCCGAAGGGGGCAAACTTTGCATAACCGCTGGTGGAGCGAGC
This sequence comes from Lachnospiraceae bacterium, assembly GCA_963654815.1. Lineage (GTDB taxonomy): Bacteria > Bacteroidota > Bacteroidia > Bacteroidales > Bacteroidaceae > Prevotella. The sequence goes on from CAVKCP010000155.1 coordinate 4,583, forward strand.
AA
>CAVKCP010000156.1:0-4137 GCA_963654815.1 Lachnospiraceae bacterium
AACCGTTTACCCAGGGTTACACCGCTTCACTACGTTCCGCGGTTCACCCTGGGCTACGGTCGTGACGCCCTTGCAGGGCTTTGTATGCAAAACCCAACTAAAAATTATTGTTGTCCGGTAAAATTTTGATATAAAATCGCAAAACGTTGAAAGGATGTTCTTTATAAGGTTTTGGGAAACATAGAGCTTACTTTTGCTCACTGCATGGTTGTTTTCCGTTGCCCCTGAAAGGGGCGAATATTATAGGATAGGGGCTTGCCCCTATCTCTCACAGTGACACATTATTTTGCCCCTGTAGGGGGCGCATATTTCAACCTGTCAATGAATTATGCGCCCCCTACGGGGGCAAATTTGTTAGAAACAACAAACGCAGGGGCAAGCCCCTGCGCTATATTCTGTCGTCCCTACGGGACTTGTCTGTTGCAAAGTTTTTTACCTGACATCGTAAAACGTTGAATTGACATCCTTTATAAAGTTTTGGGAAATGTGGGACTTACTTTTTTCTATTGAATAGTTTTCTATTCATTGCCCCTGAAAGGGGCGCAGATTATAGGATAGGGGCTTGCCCCTATCTATCAAAGCACACCGTCTTTTGCCCCTGTAGGGGGCGCATAATTCATTGTAATATTGAAATATGCGCCCCCTACAGGGGCAAATTTGTTGAAAACAATAAACGCAGGGGCAAGCCCCTGCGCTATAATCTGTCGTCCCTACGGGACTTGATGGTTGCAAAGTTTTTACCGGACACCAATAAAATTAATTTTCGACAAGTGTCGGAACATACCAAACCAAATGTTAATTAGTCATACTATCAAAGTTCTCTGTGGCTGGCAACGCAAAGCGGCTTAGCATTTATCTCAAATTTTAACTAACTATTGATTCCTATTCTCTATAGGTGGGTTCTATAAATTCCCACCGCAAAACATAAAATTAATATTACGGGTTGCGTTTTGTCATCTTGCGGTCTCTTTTCGGTCCAATCCGTCTGCTCGTTCAGTCGTATAGCCCGCTATACTTCTTCACTCGCAGACAAATTGTCCTCGAAAACAGCCTCGCAATCTGACAAAGCCAATTTATAGAACCCACCTTATTAGTGTCCGGTAAAAACTTTGCAATAGACAAGTCCCGTAGGGACGACAGATTATAGCGTAGGGGCTTGCCCCTACGTTTTATGTTTTTCAACATTTTTGCCCCTGTAAGGGGCGCATAATTCATTGACAGGTTGAAATATACGCCCCTTACAGGGGCAAAAAACGGTGATGCCTAACAGATAGGGGCAAGCCCCTATCCTATAATATGCGCCCCTTTCAGGGGCAATGGATAGAAAACAGTGCAATGCGCAAAAGTAAGCCCCGGTTTTTCAGAAGTCTTATAAAGAACAGACATGCCACTTTTTACAATGTTAGACCAATATTTTACCGAACACAAATATTCAGAAAGCCACACCGCCATTCAATGCCGCAACGCGCATGGCACGCAAAAAGGGCGGCAACCCCATCGAGTGAAGTTGCCGCCCTTGTGAAAACAGTGCGCCTATTTCTGGTGCACCACCTCTTGTATGGCGTTGCCCACGCAGGCATTGGGCATCTGTATGTGGAGCATTGCGCACACCGTGGGCGCGGTGTCAACCATGTATGTGGGCGTGCTTGTGCTGCCGTGCTTTATGTTCCATCCGAAGAACACAAGCGGAATGTGCGAGTCGTAGGGATTCCACATGCCGTGGTTGGTGCCTATGTAGTTGGCATCCACCTTGGCATCGAAGAAGCCAGGCTTCGTAACCACCATGAAATCGCCGGTGCGTCCACGGTAGTAGCCGTTGGCGGCGCGCTCGCGCAGGAACTCGGGCATCGTGGTGTTGGCAAGGTTGTCGTAGTCAACCACATAGAGATATTGCGGGTCTTGACGCAGAATCTCTATTGCGGCGGCCTTCACCTTGTCGTAGTCGAGGTTGTTGTCGGCAAGATACTGGCGGTCGATGTGGAAGTTGTAGCCTATCACATCGTTGATGCAGTTGCCTGCAACACCGAATTTCGCTTTGAGCGACTCGTTCAGGCTCTTCATCACAGCCCACCCGTCGAAGCCTCCGGCAGGTATCTTGTGCGAGTTCATGAGGTTGGGGTTGTGTGCTGCACCGTGGTCGGCGGTGAGGAAAAGCAGATAGTTGCCGCGTCCCACCTGGTTGTCGAGTGCGGTGAGGAAATGCGCGAGGTCGCGGTCGAGCTGCATATACACGTCGTGGTTTTCTTTGCCGCGTGTGCCGTAGGTGTGGCCTATTGCGTCGGTAGACGACACGCTCACGCAGAGCATGTCGGTGGTTTCGTGCTTGCCGAGCTGCTCGTTTGCGAGGGCAGCCTCAGCCATCTTGAACGTCATAGTCACGCCGAGGTTGGATGTCTTAATGTCGAATCCCGGTTTGGTGTGGTTTTCTTTGTTGAATTTCACCATCCAGTCGGGCAGACGGTCGGCATAGTAAGTGCTGGTGCAGAAGTTGCCGGCCTTGGTGTCCCACCAGTAGGCTGCATCGGCACTGTGGCCTGCAGGCAGAATGGAGGCACGGTCTTTCAAGGCCACGCCTATCACCTTTGAACGGTAGTCGGTGGCAATGTGCAGCTGGTCGCCAATGGTGGTGGCGAGCAGGTTGTGGGGCGACATGCGCGAATCGCTGTCGTCGGCCGGTATGCCTTTCACGTTATTGTCGGTGCAGCAATACACGTTCTTGCCGTCGATGTGGAAATTGTTGCCTGCTATTCCGTGGAAGGCCGGCACCGAACCCGTGTAGACGCTCGAGTGGCCTATGGCTGTCACTGTGGGCAGATAGTTTATCATCTGGTTCTCGCAAGAGAAGCCTTCATCGACGAGACGTTTCAGTCCGCCCTCGCCATACTGGTCGTAATAATAGTAAAGGTAGTCCCATCGCATCTGGTCGACAACGAGTCCCACCACAAGTTTCGGACGCTCCACCTGCGCACCGGCAACCATTGCGGCGCAGAAGAAGAGCAGTGATAAGAATGTCTTTTTCATGTTTTTTGCTGATTTGTATGTGGCAAAGTTAGCAATAAATATTTGTGTTTTTGCCGTGGCCGTCAAAAAAAACTTCCATTCCTTTGCCGTTTCACGAAAATGTCGTAATTTTGAAAAAACCGCAAGGCACAGAGCCATGCGGTGCAAAGCCGCCTTTGCGGCATAAACCACAGTGCAGTAACGGCGCGGCAAAAGCCCGCCACAATGTCAAACCAAACCAAACGCTGACTATGGACACGAAGATAACACAGGAAAACTTTGAGGAGACTTATATCGACCGTATAGAGTTGGCACGCATCGACAAATTCGTGTGCGACGAAATGGCACGGCAGATACACCGCTATATAAAGGCCATGTCGGGCAGTAAAACCATAATGCTGCGGTTTGAGGAGCAGCTCGCCACGTTGAGCGTGGAAGAGAAGGAGAAGGCGATAGCACGCTACATCGACCTCAACCGCAAGGTTCTGAGCGGACTCGACTTCAAAATAGTGCTTGCCAGGGCAATGGCCAACTACTGCGACACGTTCAGCTATCTGCTTCAGCTGGTTAACAACAAGCGCAAGATGGTGTTCTATCTCAACCGCATACGCGAGAAATACGAGCAATACCATGAGGTGTATGAGCAAGACGGCAAGTTCGGCATACGCGACCATCAGGGCCGTGTGCTGCTCAGTCCGTGCTACGATTTTCTGCGCACGCCCTATGTGTATGTAGACGACTTGCGCATGCTGCCCGTAATAGCGCAGAAAGACGGAAAGATGGGACTTGTGTTGCCCGACGGCAATGACACGGTGGTGGCAGAATTTGTGTATGACGACATCTCGCTGCGCGACGAACCGCCGTTTTTCGAGGCCACACTCAACGGCGTGGCAGGCGTGATTTCGCCCGAAGGCAAGTTTGCTGCCGAGTAAAGGCACGGTTGTTTCCCGCAATTTCCAACGCCACAAAGGCAAGGCAAGACGCGCCCGTGCCATAATAAACGGTGCACATTACGCTTCAAAATTATATATCTACAAATATTAGTGTCCGGTAAAATATTGGTATAACATTGTAAAACGTGAAATGTCAGTTCTTTATAAGACTTCTGAAAACTCGGGGCTTACTTTTGCGCTTTGC
>CAVKCP010000157.1:0-4127 GCA_963654815.1 Lachnospiraceae bacterium
GCTATCAGAGAGTCCGCAGGTTCCCTTCGGTCACCAGCGGTTATGCACATTGGCCGTCTTCGACGACCCTCCTATTCAAAGTAGTAAGCTCCATATACAAAAAAACTTTGCGACAGTATAACGCCCAGTACGTTACCCGGTTTTTAAAAAGTTTACCAGACACCAATATTTTTTATTGGCAACGCAATGCCCGCGCTTCTGCCTGCGGCACAATTCATACAGACAGCAAAAGCACGCCTCGTGGCACACGCCGACCCGGTGGCAGGAAATAAACATTTTGAACGGCCAACCGTCGGGCCACGCCTGTATTTGTATTAAAAAACCTGCCATTTTGCACAAAATATCAAAAAAACGCGGTCAATATGTTGGGCGTGTAAAAAATATTGGCTAATTTTGCTATATCAAAAAGGTAGGAAATAAAATAACATAACGACAAAATGGACAAAATCGACAATCTTGACAAAAAGATACTCAGCATTCTGTCAAAGAACGCGCGTATCCCCTTCAAGGACGTGGCCGCAGAATGCGGCGTGTCGCGCGCAGCAATACACCAGCGCGTGCAGCATCTCATAGCCGGAGGAGTGATTACCGGCAGCGGGTTCGACGTCAACCCCAAGAGCATTGGCTACTCCACATGCACCTATGTGGGCCTCAACCTTGAGCGCGGAAGCATGTATAAGGACGTGGTGCAGAAACTCAACGAGATACCCGAAATAGTGGAATGCCACTTCACCACGGGCCCCTACACCATGCTCCTCAAGCTCTACGCCCGCGACAACGAGCAGCTCATGGACTTGCTCAACAACAAGATGCAGATGATTCCGGGCGTTGTCTCCACCGAGACACTCATCTCGCTCGACCAAAGCATCAAGCGCGAAATACCCGTACACATAGAGAACAACTGACAACCATGGCGCGCCGCACGGCACGACAACACGAGGCAGGCATGCCGCGAAGGTCTACAACCCACCTCGCGGCACGCCTGCCTTTAATCTTTAAACCACACTGCAATGCGCACTTACGACCTTGACGATCGGCTCAACCACATCTACCGATCGCCGCGCGAGGCCACCCCGCAACCCGTGGTGGGCATCACCGCCAACCACGAGGGATGCGACGCCACCCTGCGCGACCGCTACTACCGGCAGATAATCGAGGCCGGCGGCACACCGCTGATAATCCCCCCCGTGGCCGACACCGACGTGATAGCCTCCACACTCGACCGCATCGACGCGCTGCTGCTCACCGGCGGCGGCGATTTCAACCCCCTTTGGGCAGGCGAACAGCCCTCGCCCGCGCTGCACTCAATCAATGCCGAGCGCGACGAGGCCGAGCTTCTCATCACCAGGCTCGCCTTCAACCGGCAGATGCCAATGCTCGGAATATGCCGGGGCATGCAGACTCTCGCCATGGCTTTGGGCGGACACGTCATGCAAGACATAGGCAACGAGGGGCGCACGGTGAAGCACTCGCAGGATGCCGACCGCTCCGAACCCACGCACACCGTAACCGTAAACCACGACTCGATGCTCTACGACATCTACGGCAAGGGCGAACTCTACGTCAACTCGTTCCACCATCAGGTGGTAGACGAAACGGGCGCAAGCTTCATACCCACCGCCTTCTCCGACGACGGACTCATCGAGGCCATGGAATGCAGCACGCACAAGCCCGTGATGGGAGTGCAGTGGCACCCCGAATGGCTCGCCGACGACGGTCTGCCGCTGTTTGAATGGCTCGTGGGCGAGGCCCGCCTCTTTGCCGGGGCAAAGCGTTTCCACGACCGCAACATAACCCTCGACTCGCACTGCGACACGCCGATGTTCTTCCCGCAGGGCATCGACTTCCATCAGCGCGACCGCCGCATACTCGTAGATTTGCACAAGATGACCGACGGACGGCAGGATGCCGTCACCATGGTGGCCTATCTGCCGCAGCCAAAAGAGGGCGAGACATTCGCACAGATTGCACCCTTCGGCGCGGAAAGTCCGCGTGCCTATGCCGACCTCATATTCGACAAAATCGACGAAACGGTGCTGCGCGACGGCCAACTGGTGGCTCTCGCACGCACACCCGACGACCTCGTGGCCAACAAACGCGCCGGACGCAAGTCGGTGATGATAGGCATTGAGAACGGACTGGCCATTGAAGACGACCTCGCCAACGTGGAACACTTCGCCCGGAGAGGCGTGGTATACATCACACTGTGCCACAACGGCGACAACCAGATATGCGACTCGGCACGGCGCACCGACAACACCCACTGCGGAGTGAGCCGTTTCGGCGAGCAGGTGATAGCCGAAATGAACCGGCTCGGACTCATGGTCGATCTCAGCCACGCCGCCGAACGGTCGTTCTACGACGCTCTCGACATCAGCACTCAGCCCATAGTGTGCTCGCACAGCAACTGCCGCGCCCTCTGCGATGTGCCGCGCAACCTCACCGACGACCAGCTGCGGGCTCTCGCACAAAAGGGCGGTGTGGCGCAGATAACGCTCTACGACGGTTTTCTGGTCGCCGACGGAGGGGCCACAATAGCCGATGCAATGGAGCATCTGGAGCATGCCATAGCCGTGATGGGCATCGACCATGTGGGCCTCGGCACCGACTTCGACGGCGACGGGGGAGTGCCCGGACTGGCCGACAGCAGCGAACTGATAAACTTCACGCGCGAACTGCTGCGCCGACGCTACTCCGAAGACGACATAGCCAAGATTTGGGGAGGCAACTGGCTGCGCGTGATGCGCCAGGTGCAGGCCGCACGCCAGGCGTGAAAACGCTTGCCGCAGAATGCCCCGCAACAAGTGAAAGAAGCATAGTAAAGAACAATCAACAAACAAAAAAACACTCAACAATAAGATGAAAAAGATAATTATGTCGTGCTTCGCGGTTGCCGCCGCCGTGGCAATGGCATGCTCCTGCGCCTCGTGCCGCAGCGCCAAGAAGGCGCAGAGTGCCGACGAGGCCGACACCGTGGCTCTCGTAGGCCCCACCTTTTCGGCCGACTCGGCCTACGCCTTCACCGCCGCACAGTGCGCCTTCGGGCCACGCACGATGAACTCAACGGCCCACGACCGCTGCGGAGAGTGGATAATGGGCAAGTTTGCTGCCTATGGAATGACCGTAACCACGCAGGACATCGACGTGAAAGGCTACGACGGCACCACGCTGAAATGCCGCAACATCATAGCGCGCCACCGTCCCGAAGCCCCTGTCAGGGTGCTCGTTTGCGCGCATTGGGACAGCCGTCCGTGGGCCGACAACGACCCCGACAGCACCAACTGGCGCAAACCCGTCATGGCAGCCAACGACGGTGCGAGCGGAGTGGCCGTGATGCTCGAGCTGGCAAGGCTGCTGCAAAACGACACCGCTGCCTCGGTGGGAGTCGATTTCGTGTGCTTCGATGCCGAAGACTGGGGCACTCCGCAGTGGAGCGACATGCCCGACAATGCCGACTCGTGGGCTCTCGGAGCGCAGCACTGGGCCGAAACTTTGCCCGACGCAGGCAAACCCGTGTGCGGCATTCTGCTCGACATGGTGGGAGCACAGGGCGCGAAATTCTATCAGGAAGGCGTGTCGAAGCAGTATGCAGCCGACCTTCTCAACCGCGTGTGGCGCACCGCGTCGCAGATAGGCTACGGCAGTTTCTTCCCGATGTCAGACGGCGGCATGATAACCGACGACCATGTGCCCGTGAACGAAAAGGCCGGCATTCCGTGCATTGACATCATCCCGTTCTTCCCCGACTGCCAACAGAGTTCCTTCGGCCCCACGTGGCACACCGTGAGCGACGACCTCGACCACATCGACCGCAACTCCCTGAAGGCCGTGGGGCAGGTGATCGTGCAGATGCTGTGGGGCGACGGCTTCGCCGGAATGTAGTGCACAGCCATTGGCCGTGCCCCGGTAGGTCGCGGCATTATGTAAGTTTGCCCCTGAAAGGGGCGCATATTATAGGGTAGAGGCTTGCCCCTATCTCTCCAATTGTTACATTATTTTGCCCCTGTAAGGGGCGTATATTTCAATCTTACAATGAATTATGCGCCCCTTACAGGGGCAATTTTGTTGATAAACATAAACGCAGGGGCAAGCCCCTGCGCTATAATCTGTCGTCCCTACGGGACTTG
>CAVKCP010000158.1:0-4087 GCA_963654815.1 Lachnospiraceae bacterium
GGGTGGAAGGTGGGACTCGAACCCACGACATTCAGAACCACAATCTGACGCTCTAACCAACTGAACTACGGCCACCATGTCGTTTTGCTTTGTCTTTCAAAGCGAGTGCAAAATTACAGTAAATATTTTTAACTGCCAAATTTTTATGGGCTTTTTTGCTGCCCTCGTGCTTTTTTTTACTGCAAAACTGTGCTCATATAACATTTTCCGGCATTTTTATGTTGTAGTTTGTTCCATGTCGGCAATTCCAAGCCGTTCGTGTTCGGAAATGGTTTCGATTACTTTCTTTGCCCATGCCGACGTTGTTGCGTCGTGTCTTGCTGCACGACTGGCGGCACATGCGCTTAGATATCTTGATGCTGCGGCCACGCCGAGCGATGCGCGTGTCACTTGCGGTTTGCTGCCGCCGCTCAGCCAGTCGTCGCTGCGCAGGTTGTCCTTACCCCAATGTTCAAAGAAACAGGCAAACCTCCACACGTCGCTGCTGGCCATGTGTGCCAATGCAAGTGCCAATATGCGCGAGTGCCACGGCGACGGCCCGAATTGCGAGTAGCATTGCGCATATACGGTGAATGCCTGCCATAGTCGGTCGTATTGGTGTCGGGATGCGAACGAAATCATCTTGTCGTGTATGGGCCGGCGAAACAGGTCGAGTGCCGTTTCCTTGTCAACGGGCAGAAAACTTATGATGTCGGCCACGTCGATGGTTTCTCCGCCAGTGGCGAGCAGTCTGAAAGCACGTTTCAAAAGCGACGGCACGGTTTTCCCGTCATGCACCCTGTCGTTCATGTCTTCGTCGCGCAACAGTGAAGGATTCCACATGCGGAAGAAACGGTAAAAGCTGAAATCGCTGTGCCTATTAGCGTAATTCACTGCGAAGTTGAGCACAAGCGAGTGCAGGAGCGACGGGCGGCGATTGTCAAGATCTATGTAGTCGCGCAGCAGCCGACGCACCTCGACCGAAGATATACTGCCAGATGATGCTTTAAGATAGCGGTAGACAATCCACCCGAGGTCGTTGTGCCAATCGTTGCCGATGCTTGCCAGCACTCCGCCGCAAGCATCCCTTACCAAAAAGAAAGCCTCTGCCGGATGTTCGGCCGATATTGCCGTGGCACGCAACATCACCCCGGCATCGCTGCTTATGTGCTTGTGCAAGTCGCGGTAGGCATATTTGGCTATTTTCTTCGGGTCGTCGATGCGTGGCAGCAGTTTGCCCATAAGTTCAAGGCAGTTGGTGAGCGCGTCAATACGTCGTGCCGGCAGAAACCCGTGTCGGCACACGTCGCGCAGTGTCCAGAACAGTGCGGCGCGGCTCTGTTCGTCGTCTTGCGTTTCAATGTCGTGCAAGGCCATGTCGTAAGCCTCGTCATAACGGCCTTCATGTCGCAGCCGTGTCACTTCGTGTGAGGGCATTCTCGGTGGTTGTAGTTTGGGTCATGCAGTGCTACGCCTTATGTTCTATGCAGCCTGCATTATGCAAATGCAGTGCCAACCGAATGCAGCCGAGCTTGCTCAAGGTTGCTGAGGTGCAGCCTGCATTATGCAAATGTAGGCAAATTCCGCGACATACAACATCATTTTGTGATTTCTCTTTGTCCGTAGTATGACGTAGTGCGTCTGTCGGCGAATAGTGTGCGAGTATGTAAGTGTAATAGCGTTTTTTTTGCTAATTTTGTGGTCAGTTTAAAACCTTGACTACAAAACAATCGCACAAAATATGAAAAAGACATCTATTATTACTGCCGCAGCCGCAATGTTGCTTGCCGTAACAACGGCAACTGCCGGCGATTACGCCACAAAGGTCAACACCTTGATAGGCACCGACTATACGGGCAACACCTATCCGGGTGCACAGGCTCCGTTCGGCATGGTGCAGCTCAGTCCCGACAACGGTCTGCCCGGTTGGGATCGCATTGCCGGTTATTTCTATCCAGACAGCACTATTGCCGGGTTCAGTCATACACATTTGAGCGGAACAGGTGCAGGCGACCTCTACGACATCTCTTTCCTGCCTGTCACACTCCCCGTGCGCGAGGCCGAAGCACCGCTCGGCATCCACTCGCGTTTCAGTCATTCCGACGAGACAGCCCACGCGGGCTACTATCAGGTGAGGCTCACCGACTATGACATAAACGTGGAGCTCACCGCCACCGAGCGTTGCGGCATGCAGCGTTACACGTTTCCGCGCAACGGCAAGGAGCGTGTGGTGATACTCAATCTTGCCAAGGCCATGAACTGGGATGCCACCGTCGATACGCGAATAAGCGTTGTCGACTCGTGCACCATCGAGGGCTACCGCTTCTCCAACGGTTGGGCACGCGACCAGAAGGTGTGGTTCCGCACACGTTTCTCGCGTCCCTTCGAGTGGATGAAGACCGACACCACACAGCTTGAGAATGGCATTGGCTGCGTGGCACGCTTCGGGTTTGGAAGCGATGGCGCCGACGTGATTACCGTGACAACTGCCCTGTCGCCCACAGGACTGCGCGGGGCGGAGAAGAATCTTGCCGCCGAAATGCCCTACGACGATTTCGACCGTTGCCGTGCCGAGGCTGAAGCCCGCTGGAACAAAGCCCTCTCGCTCATCGAGGTGGAGGGCGGCAGCAAAGCCCAGCAGACAACATTCTACACGGCTCTCTACCATGCCTTCACCGCACCTACGCTTTTCTGCGACACCGACGGGGCTTACATGGGGGCCGACCGCAAGGTGCATCGTGCCGACGGGTGGGCCAATTATGAAACCTGCTCGTTATGGGACACCTATCGTGCGGCACATCCTCTCTACGATATTCTGCTGCCGTCGCGCGCCGGCGACATGGTTAAGTCGCTGCTGACATTCAGCAAGGAGAACGGACGTCTGCCCGTTTGGAACATGTGGGCATCGGAAACCGACATGATGATAGGCTATCATGCAGCATCGGTCATTGCCGAAGCCGTGTTGAAGGGGGTGCCGGGCATCGACCGCGAGCAGGCTCTTGCCGAGTGCGTGAAGACCGCCAATCTCGACAACTACCGTGGCATTGGTCTGTATAAGAGCCTCGGCTATGTGCCTTACGACATTGCCGACCCGACGCTGGGCGACGACTGGTCGCTCTCGCGCACACTAGAATATGCCTACGACGATGCGTGCATAGCTGCCCTCGCAAAGGCAATGGGGCGCAACGATGTTTATTCCACGTTCAGCCGCAGGGCGCAAAACTACCGCAATGTCTACAATTCTGGCACTACATTCATGCAGCCGCGCGACTCCAAAGGGCAGTTCCAGCCCAACTATTCGCCCGACGATTACACGCCGCATATATGCGAGAGCAACGGTTGGCATTACATGTGGTCGGTGCAGCACGACCCCGAAGGACTCATAAAGCTCGTGGGCAAGAAGCGTTTCGCACAGAAGCTCGACAGCCTGTTCACCTATACTCCTGCGGCCAACGCCGAACTGCCGCTTTTCAGTACAGGCATGATTGGACAGTATGCACAGGGCAATGAGCCGAGCCACCATGCTGCCTATTTCTTCAACAAGATAGGCCAGCCGCAGAAGACACGCCGTTATGTGCACGAAATTCTCACCAAGCTCTACAACGACTCGCCTGCCGGACTGTGCGGAAACGAGGACTGCGGACAGATGTCGGCATGGTATGTGTTCAATGCCATGGGCTTCTATCCGTTCAATCCCGTAAGCTGCCAGTATGAAACGGGAGTGCCGCTCTTCCCCAAAGCCACCATACATCTGCCCGGAGGGCGCGATTTCGTGGTTGAGGCCAAGGGCTACAAGGAAGGTTCTTACGCGGTGAAGCGCATCACGCTCAATGGCAAACCGCTTAAACGTACGTTCTTCACCCACGAGCAACTCACTGCCGGAGGCACTCTGTGCTTTGAAATGGAGTAGCCAACTATTTTGTTGGTTTTACACAAAACCACCGCAAACAACGAGTCGTATAGTGACAATATGCAAAAGCGCAGGGGTAATCCTCTGCGCTTTTTTTTAATTACTCAAGTTTCTGATTTGGAAATTATGGTTAGGAAATTGTCCCCGAAGGGGGCAAACTCTGCATAACCGCTGGTGACCGAAGGGAACCTGCGGATA
>CAVKCP010000159.1:0-4060 GCA_963654815.1 Lachnospiraceae bacterium
TGCCCCTCGTAGTTGGTGACGTTGCAGTAGGGCACAGTGCCGAGGAAATCCTGCAACAAGTGCAATGCGCCATCCATGTCTTGTTTGTCGAGTGCCTGTGCTATGCGGCGTGCCGTGTTGGTAGTGGCGAGTGTATTCTGTGTGACGTATGACGGGATAAGTGCCTTGGTCAGCCCCACCTTCACCTCTTTGTTGGGCACATCGAGAGTGTAGTAGTCGTAGTCGCGGTTGTAGTCTTTAATGGTGATGTAGCCGCTTTGGTAGAGTAAGGGCATGATGGTAGTCATGTTCTCTGTCGGGGCGTCAAACTCGCTTTCGTCTGCTTCCACGCGATTGAGGTCTGTTGGCAGTGTACCGTACTTGCGCATCATGTTGATAAGGTAAGTCGGTGTGCCTGAGGTGAACCAGTAAGCACCCAGTTCTCGTTTGGCGAAGCAGTTGAGCAGACTGTATGGATTGAATATGTCTGGCGATGACTTGGAAAAATGGTATCCATCGTAGTACTCCTTGAGCTTGGCAATAGTCTTTTCGCATGAATATCCTAACGCCCCCGCGAGCATATCGATGTCTTCCGACATGTTTTCCAGTAGTTCCTCCTTGGTAATGCCGCAGATGCCGGCAAATTCATCATCCATGGAGATGTTGGTGATGTTGTTCAGTTCGCTGAAGATGCTCAGTTGCGAAAACTTTGTGATGCCTGTGAGGAAAACGAAGCGGAGCATAGGTTCGCAACCTTTCAGCGGACTGTAGAAATTGCGCATGACATTGCGGAGCACACCCAATTGTTCTGTTTCGTGTGCCACGTCGAGTAGTGGCGCGTCGTATTCGTCGATGAGCACCACCACCTGCTTGCCAGTCTTCTCGTAGGCAAACGTAATCAAATCTTTTAGTCGCAGATTGGCATCCTTCTTTTCACTCTTGTAATCCCAAAGAGCTTCCTGTCTCTCCAGTATGTCAGCCAAGTATCTCTCCAGCTGCTCCTTCTCCATGTGCTTTCCCAAACTCAAGTCAAAGTGCAGTACAGGATATTCCGTCCACTCCTTCTCCAGATTCTCGATGGCAAGTCCTTGAAACAGTTCTTTCTTGCCTTCGAAGTAGCTGTGCATGGTAGATACCAGGAGTGACTTGCCAAAGCGGCGCGGTCGGCCCAAGAAGAAATACTTGCCGTTGGTGTGAGCCATGTGGTAGATGTATTCCGTCTTGTCGATATACAACTTGTCTGTCTTGCGGATTTCCGAAAACGTCTGTATTCCTATAGGATATAATTTCAGTGCCATAGTAGTTTCGCTCCTTTATCTTATCTGCAAAGATAATTAATTTCATTCAAACCTACGCTTGTTTGATTGAAATTTATTGAAAACCAATATGTAGGCGTTCTGCATGGCATAAATGGTATGCAAAGAGAGGGACAAGTCGGCTGACTTGTCCCTCATTACTGAGTATGCCTTCAACTCTGTGTGGCGGACATTTTCTTACTTCAAAACCTTCTTGCCGTCCTTGATATATATGCCCTTGGGCAGAGCGTCGAAGTCGTTGCCGAGGTAAACTCCGTCGAGGTTGTATATGCCTTGCTTGTGTGTCGGCTTGGTTGTTATGTTGTCTATGCCTGATGACGGGTCGTATGTTATCACCACTCGTGTTGCTGTTTCTCCGTTTACCATTACGTCTCTATATTTTGGGTCATACGCCGCACCTTCTGGCTCGGTTATTGAGCAGCCTTCAAGCGTGACCGATGAGAATTCGCTGATAGCACCTTCGTTGCCTTGCGACGTTATGTTTGCTTCGCTAATGGTAAGAGAAGGACGGTAGAATGACTGGCCGTAGATGCCGCATTTTCCACCTTCGATATTTAGCGTGCATCCAACGATTGTAATAGGATCGTATGTACTTGCAGTAATGCCATTATATTTTTGGGCTTTAATGTTAAGAGTGCCGTCTCCTATGATTTTTGTACAGCGATAAAGGTATATTGGATAGAATTTTGAATTGATGTAGCTTTCTCCCGTTACGTTTATATCCAAATTAAATAAGTCGTAGTTCGTTATACCATATTCTCCATCGATTGTTGCATTGTCGAGGATTAGGGTTTTTCTCTCGGGAACGTATTTCACCGTTCCGCTCACCCCTTCGATTATGCTGAGGTCGTTGCAGTTGTCGCTGGTTACTTCTACCTCGTTGACTTTTAAACCATATTTTATGAACTTTTCTATTACCACTTTGTCGGTTACAGTTTTCCCGTCGAGCACCACGGCATTCTTTGATTCGTCAAACACCGCGCCGTCGGGCTGTACAATCTTGCAGTAATTGAAAGTGATCGAAGCAAAATCGCAGATAGAGCCTGTCTTACCCTCAGCCGTTACATTTGCATCCGATATGGTGAATGTTTCTGCTCCAAAGGCTCCTGCAATTCCATAGTTTCCTTTGGCGTTCACTATGCAGTTGCGTATTTTAAGATAACTCTCGTCAAGGTAAATGCCGCAGCCTTTCTCAGAGTTGACATTGAGCGTACCTGTTCCGTCGATGATTAGGTTTTTTAAGGATGCTACTGCGCTTGAACTTGAAGAAATTGTGTTTTCGCCAGTTACGTTTATCGTAAATCCGTTGAGGTCATTGTTTGTGATTGCGCCGCCCTTCTTATCATAGTTAATCGTCGCATTTTCCAGATAGAGTGTCTTTGCTGCTGGGTCGTAACTCGCAGTTCCGCTCACGCCCGGTATCACGCTCAGGTCGTTGCAGTTGTCTTTGGTTATCTCCACGCCTGCAACCAATATGCTATAGTTATCTTTCGGTTCTATCACAATGGTTTCCTTTTCTACAGTGAGGTCGTCAACAACCACCGATCCTTTTGTAGAAGAAAAAGCTGCGCCGTCGGGTTGGGTGATAGTGCCACCTTCTATCGTGAGGGCTTTGAGACAGCATATTGCACCATAATAGCCTCGCGTTGTTACTTTTGCGTTGCGTATGTGAACAGTTGAACTGTTACGTGGGTCACCAAAGATTCCGCTTCTATGAGCCATGAGATACACCGTGCATTCATCGATTTCAAGGCTACAGTTTACAGTCAGATTAATGCAATCATAAGTGGAAGAATTCACATTGAGTGTTCCGTCTCCTTTGATGACATTTTGTGCTCCGTTTAGTTTCACTGCCGTGTCAACAGATGAAATGGTGTTTTCTCCCTTTACATTTATCGTGACAGAATTGTCGATGACAAGGGCATTTTCACTATCGCCGGTCACGGTGATAGTGGCATTTTCAAGATACAGTATGTTCTCCTTGGGGTCGAACGTCACAGTGCCTTTCACACCCGGGATTACGCTCAGGTCTTCGCAGTTATAATTTGTAACGTCCACTCCGACTATTTTCAAACCATAGGTTATGGCCTTGGCCTGGGCTGCGCCCACAAGCATTAGAACGAGCAGCAACAATGCTTTTGCCCCCGCACACTTGACGAAAGTAGTAAGTTTGTTTTTCATAATCGATAAGTTTTAATCACCTTATGGCAACCGTTGCCTTTGGGTGAATGGTTTATAAATGTGTTGATGTTTGTTTGTCGTTTGCTGTCGATTTTATGCCGCATAGCATGTGCTGTCTATCTGTTTGCAAATGTAGACATTACAGTGAGTTGCATGGTAGGATATTTTTTACAAAAATTGTGATGTTTCTTACAAAATCCGTTTTCTGCCATGTTGCATGGCAAATTAGTGGCGTTTTGCCGAAGTTTTGGTGAAAGAATTATCGTCTGATAAAAATATTGCAAACTATTGGTATCCGGTAAAAGCCGCAAACGATGGGACCTCGAAGAGGGCCAATGTGCATAACCGCTGGTGACCGAAGGGAACCTGCGGTTTTCCAAATAGCGGAACGGGCGCCCTCGAAGATGGCGAACAATAAAAATCCGCAGGTTCCCTTCGGTCACCATCAGTTATGCAGAGTTTGCCCCCTTCGGGTAGGGTGTTCAAAATTCAGAAAAAATTAGCAGCATTTTTAGTTGGGTTTTGCATACTAAGCCCTGCAAGGGCGTAACGACCGTAGCCCAGGGTGAACCGCGGAACGTAGT
>CAVKCP010000160.1:0-3916 GCA_963654815.1 Lachnospiraceae bacterium
TATTTGACATCGCTATGACGTCTTTCAAAGGGAGTGCATTATCCCGAACTGGGGCAAGTCTTTGACGTTCAGTTGGGCTGGCTTCCGACATGTTTCCGACATTTTTATACAATCACTCATTTATACCTTGGCTACGTCTTTATTGCCAGCGGTCTGTTCGGTAACAATATTGGCGGCGTGGAAGCGTCTTGTTATATCATTTGCTTGTAGACGTTGGTTTCTTTTCTTTCCATGCCAATGGCTAGATATAGCGCGTTGGCGGCAATGCGCGAGGGACGCGACGTGAGCATCAGTGTGCATGGGGCAAATCGTTTCGCTTCGTTCATGGCGTGGGCTACAAGCTGGCGACCAAGTCCTTTGCCTCTGTGTCGGCTGTCTACAATCACATCTTCAAGCCACACTTTACGGCCCGTGGGTGAGTCGTAAGCGCAAAGTGTGTATGTGCCTATTGTCTCGCCGTTTGTTTCCATTACATATAAGTGGCTGCTGTCAGATTCTGTTATGGTTTTCACGTCGTTCAACGAGATCGTTCTTGCATCGGGCGCGAGCTGCGGCAGAAGCCGGTTGAGGGCATCTGTCAAGGTTTGGTCGGGTAGGGTGGCCTCGTGGATAAAGGTTGTTTGCATGAACATTGCTTATTCGCAGGTTTTTACTGTTCGCTCCCTCAGCCGGTATGCCATTCCCCGTTCAGATTCGATTGTGAGATGATTGCTTTCAACGATGGGTTTGATGCGCCGTATCAAGCTGTAAAGGGTTTCGCTTGCATCGGGTTTCTTAGGCCAAAGCGATGCGCAGATGTCTTGCTTTGACAGTTGGTGAAGTTTGCTTGCGAAAAACATGCGCATCAATTTGTGCTGCATGGGCGTGAATCTTACTATCTGCTGGTTGGCACTATTGTAGAAACAGTCGTCATCGTTTAAATATGACAACACGCCTACTGTATGAGTCACGCGTTCGGCACATACATTTGTATTGTCGGCAAGTGCTACGCATAGGGCCTCGATGCCTTCATCGGTATGCTGGCGGCGATAATGCCAGGTGAAGGCAACAAACCACAGCGCAGAAAGAATGGCCAACGAAAGAGGCAGACGCTGGTCGCTTAGACCAAACACGTCGGCAAAAGAACAGTTGGCATAGCCTCTTACGGCATGACTGTTCAACGTCATTGTTTTGCTGGTGAGTTGCTGCCGGGTGCTGCCTTTTGTGCCTTGACTATTGGAAGTAAGCCTATCATCGACCACATAACACAATAGGCTTGTTTCTTTCAGAAAGTCGATGCTCAGGTGTGAACGGTAGTCTTGTATGGTGTCGGGGGTAAGCCATTGGTCACGGTTCTCGTGCAGGGTGATTGCAAGAGCGCGGTCTAAGTCGCACTCTATGTCACGCTGCGTGCGATGATAACTGCTTAAACTTGTGGCAACAGTGGAAATTACGAGCACTGCCAGCACAAGTAATGAATGATAGGGTTTCATTTTTGTCATGCGCAAGCCTTGTTGGTTATATGCAAAGTTAGACATTTTGCAGATAAACTCATCGCGTAAAATGCCAAAATAACACTAATTATGCCTTAAAAAATTACCTGACAATGAATGTCAGACTAATGTCAGACAGTTTTTTCTGATGAAAACGGGGTGGATTTATACTTTTGCAATAAATAAACGCAAAAGAGTATGAGAAGAACATTGAACGTAGTTTTTATGTTGGCCGTGGTGAGTGTGGCGTCTTTTGGTCAGGAGAAGACCGACACGGTTACACTTGGCGAAGTGGTGGTGAAAAGCGCGCGCGTGGTAAGGCGCGTTGACGGCAAAACGCTGTATCCTACCGATATTGAGAAGAAGCATTCGCATTCAGGTTATTCGCTGCTGAAGAAACTCACGTTGCCCGACATCCGCATCGACGAGATGTCGCGATCAGTGCAGTCAATATCCAACCGCGGCGACGTTCAGGTAAGGATCAATGGCATCATAGCCAATGCCAACGACATGCAGGCGATAAATGTGGCAGACATCACGTCGGTGGACTACATAGACAATCCCGGAGTGCGCTACGGCAGCGGCATTGCCTATGTGATAAACATACGGACACGACGCTCCGCCATGGGGTATTCGGTGGGAGCGCAGGCCATGAATACGCTTACGGCAGTAAGTGGTTTCAACAATGTCTTTGCTTCGGTGAACAACGAGAAAAGCCAGTTCCGCGTGTTTTATGAACAAGGCTACAGGGACACGAAAGGGAGTTTGACAAGCGAAACTGCCAACTATCTGCTAAACGACGGTACGCAATACAGCATCAGCCGCAATATGCTGGACAACCGAACACGCGCCTATGACAACTCCTTGGAATTGAGATACAATTTGGCCGACAGTGCCACCTATGTGTTTCAGGCTACATTGTCGGCAGCATTGAGCAACAGTCCGCGCACTTTCTCGCATCGGCTCATTGCCGAGACCGGCAAGGCAGACTATATAGCAACCGAGAGTAGCAAGGAAAGAAGCACCACACCAGTTCTCGACATTTACTATCATAGGCAGTTGGGTAAGCATCAGACCATAACGGCCAATGCCGTGGGAACGTATATACATACGCTTGACAACAACTATTATGATGAGGGTGGCGCCTATGCCTATGATGTGGACGGCAATACCTACTCGTTGATTGGCGAGGCGATATATGAAAACCGGCTAAAAACGTTCACCTTGTCGGCCGGACTGAACACCAACTGGAAATATATAAGCAATATTTACCGTGGCGACGTGGCCAGCACAAACAGCATTCACCGCGTGGGTGCCTACGCTTATGCTCAAATCAACGGCACACTGGGGAAACTTGGCTACATGACGGGCATGGGAGCAAGCTTCGAGCATTATCGCCAAGGCGACTACGAATATGGCTACTGGCTGTGGCGACCGAAAATGCAACTGTCTTATCCATTGTTTGCAGGCATCCAACTGGCATACAGTATTGAGTTGTCGCAGCATATCTCTAACATTGCAATGATTTCCGACACCCGCATACGTCAGAACAGTATGGAATGGAAAGTGGGCAATCCGGCACTGAAACCCAACAGTCGTCTGGAAAATAACTTCTCCGTTTCTTACAACCGTCCCGGTTTTTACACCCAGCTTTCGGCTATGTACCGCATCAACAGCAATTGCAATATGGAGAAATATACCCGTACGGATGACAACAAATTTCTTTATTCCAGTACCAATCAGCCGCATTGCAACATGCTCTATATGAACAGTTACAGTAGTGTGAACATTATTGCCGACCATCTCACGCTGTCGTTCAACGGCAGCATGGCCCGGTTTTTCAACCTGGGAGACGACTACAACCATTGCTACACATCGTTTTCGGCTACGGGTAACGTGACAGGTTATTTTGGGAAATGGACAGTACAACTGTCGGGCGACAGCGGGTGGCGCTTCATGGAGGCTGAGATGAAGGGCTACAACGCGGGCACGATAATAGGGGCGGTGGGCTACCACATTGGCAACTGTGACATCACGGCATATTGTGTAAACCCATTCCAACGCAATCCGTTGAAATACAGGTCTACAATCGTCAACCAGTGGGTGAACAAGTGTACGAGCCTGCGCTCAAAAGATTCGGGTAACGGCGTGCAACTCAGTGTGGTGTGGCGACTGAACGGCGGAAAGAAATACTGTGAAACGGAGCGTAGAATCAACAATAAAGACAAGGAAACGGGAATAATGTAGGCCCGAGTACGTGATTTTCTCGGGTTTTATGATTTAGCCGTAAAAGGTAGTGACAAGTGGCATCGAGGGCTACGCATCTTTTACGGCTAAATGAAAAACTTTGGAAATTTATAGATTGGTGTCCGGTAAAAACTTTGAACAGGTAAGTCCCGTAGGGACGACAGATTATAGCGTAGGGGCTTGCCCCTGCGTTTATG
>CAVKCP010000161.1:0-3791 GCA_963654815.1 Lachnospiraceae bacterium
ATTCTGTCGTCCCTACGGGACTCACCCGTTGCAAAGTGTTTACCGGACACCAATAATTAACAACTCCAGTTTCAGATTTGTCATTTAGCAGGTGTCCCCGAAGGGGACATTTTTTCAACCATAATTACAAATCAGAAACTTAAGTTAACAACAACGCGTCCATGCCTGTATGTCAGTGAAAGGCCTGTAAATTCCATAAAAAATTAAAAAAAACGCGAGCCAATTGGTTTTTCCTTTAAAAACTGTTTGCAATATGGTTTTTTTATACGAACTTTGCAACGCATGATACAAGGTCGCGCATTGCGGCCTGCACTTCATTCTGAAAAAACATTAGTTATTAACTTAAATCTGATTAAATGAACCTGAATTCTACTTTCAAGGCTTTTGTCTTGGCAAGTCTGCTTTCCGGCATCACTGTGCCGGTGTGCGCCGACGACGACACATCATCGTCAGTCTACGATTTCAGCGGCTTCAACGACATGAACCTCATGAAGCTGTTCCTCACCGCCTATGAGGACGGCCGCAAGTATCCCACCGCCGAAGAGTTTGCCGCTGCCGGCATCCAGCAGAGCGACATCGCCTTCATCCGTTCGCACGTGCGCAACAAGGGCATCCTCAGCCGTGCCAAGAGGCTCGTGGCCGACACCTACGAGAAGCGCGACCTTTGGATGAACATCCCGATGGACGCAGGCAAGGCCGGCGACGTGGGCCAGCCCAACACCACATTCCACAGCGACGTGTTCTCGATGTGGAACTACACCAACATCTTCGGAGCATGGAACCACGGTTTCTTCTCGGCACCCTCGGCATGGACCGACGCTGCACACAAGAACGGATCGGACATGTATTCTGGCATCAAGTTCTTCGACACCACCGGCGGACGTGACGGCAGCGCCACCAGCTGGATTGACGTGATTTCGGAAACCAACGACGACGGCACCTACAAATATGTAGAGCCGATGATCAACTGCCTCATGTATTTCGGCTTCGACGGCCTCAACTACAACTGGGAGGACTCCGGCTACTCCGACGACGACATCGTGGGCTTCCACAAGAGCCTGTATGCCACGGCAAAGCGCAACGGCTTCGACAACTTCCACTGCGGCATCTACACTTCGTCGTCGGGCTTGAGCAGCTATGAGAGCAACGCCCTTTTCGGCAATTCCGAGGGCCGCACCCACGACCTCATGCTCAACTATTCGGGCGGCGATTTCAGCTACCAGATGTCGTCTTCGGCAAAAGTGGCTCTCAACGCCATGGGCACCACCGAAGGACTGTATGCCGGCGTGTGGTTTGTGAGCATGGACCGCGGATGGAGTCGCCTCAACTCCGACGAGTATGCCAAGCAGGTGAGCCTCTGTCTTTGGGGTGAGCACGCCCAGAGCCGCATCTGGTCGTACAACACAGGCGAAGACACCTACGACACACAGAAAAACTACCAGCTTCTGCAGGAGCGTCTCATGTCGGGCGGCAACCGCAACCCGCTCACACGCCCCGCTATCAGCGACACGGGCAACAACTGGACAGAGAGCGACGGCAAGAAGCCCCTTTCCTCATTCGCTGGCCTTGCAACATGGATTCCCGAGCGTTCGGCCATCCACGGCAACCTGCCCTTCGAAACCCACTTCAACCTCGGCAACGGCGACCGCTATGCCTACAAGGGCAAGCAGACAGCCAACTCATGGTATAACATGTCGGCACAGGACATTGTGCCCACTTACCGTTGGCTCGTGGTGAAGCCCGGCACACAGACTGTTTCTACCGACATCAACCCCGAGTTCACCCACACCGACCAGTACACCGGCGGCACCTGTCTCAAACTTGAAGGCAAGGCCACACAGGAAGGCACCGACATCGTGCTCTACAAGACCGAGCTCAACGTGAGCGCAGGCGATGTGTTTGCCAAGGTGGCAGTGAAGTCGGGCAAGGAAGGCACCAACCCCTCCAACCTCTATGTAATAGTAGAGAAAGCCGACGGCACATGGGTTGAAGCTCCCGTGGGCGACGTTACCGGCAAGACATGGAACGAGAAGAAGGTCAACATAAGCGGCGTTTCGCAGAGCGACGTAATCAGCCACATAGGTCTGCGCGTGAAAGGCAGCGACGACAACTACCAGATGTTCGTGGGCAAACTGCAGGTGAACGATGCCGTGAAGACGACACCGGCTGCCGTGAAGGACGTGAACGTTGAGGTGAAGGACGAGACCAAGAAATCGCTCTCGGCCAAGATATTCTGGAATGTTGACGCAACCGCACAGAAACGTGCCGACTGGGGTCTGGTTTACAACGACGAGGCCAACATCGACCACTTCGAGGTGCTCTACAAGAACGGCGAAGACGGCCGCGTGTCGGAAATTGCACGCACATCGTCGTGGGCCTGCTTCGTGGGCGACATCGTGTTCGACAGTGCCGACGACAAGCCTTTCATCGGCGTGCGTTCGGTATCTACCGACCTGAAGACCTACTCTCCCGTGGAATGGGTTGAGGTGACTCGCGGCGACCAGGCTTCGCTGCCCGACTACAAGACCTATCCCTACGGCATCTCTGAAATGAACCCCAACTGCGACGGTGCCGACATCGCCCGCCAGCAGCGTTATGTAACCGACGTTACCACCACCGGCGCACTGCAGAACCTCGACTACCACACCGACCATCCGGTGGCCGACGGATCGCAGTATGACGACCAGAGCGCGCTCATCCTCAAGGTTGAGCAGGGCCAGGAAGTAACCCTCAAGGTGAAGTGCTTCGACACTACCAACGCCTACTACAACGGTTCGAAGAAGACCGACGGTCTGCGCTATTGCTTCGCAGGCGGTTGGATCGACCTCAACGGCGACCATGTGTTCAACCCGGCCAGCATCGAAGATGATCCTGACAACGGCGAACGCCTCTTCTTCCTTGGAACTGCAATGGCTTCAACTCCTTCGTTCGAGACCGACGGCATTTCTTGCACATTCAAGATACCCGAGGATGCAGTTACTGGCTCAAGCCGCCTGCGCATCGTGTTCTCAGATGCATGGTTCAAGGGTGAGTTCCTTCCCACCGGTCTGCACAACAAGGGCTTCTCTATCGACTTCGGCGTAGAAATCAGCGGCAACAACCCGCAGCGCGAGGCTCCCATCGACATACACGACCAGGGCACAGCCGACGAGCCCGAAGGACTCAACGGCACCGACGGCATCAACACCGTGAAGAATGGCGCATCGAGCGTGGAATTGGCCGACGGCAAGCTCAACTTCAAGAATGTTGACAAGGCTTGGATTTACGACACCAATGGTGCTCTCGTGAAATATCTGCCCACTCCCGCAAGCGTGCAGACCAACAACCTCGCCAACGGCATCTACCTCGTGAAGATGCAGAGCGGCAACATCCTGCGCTCGCAGAAGGTGACAGTGAAATAACACCGGTGCCATAGGCACATAATCACAATAGGGGCTTCCACACGGCGTGGAAGCCCCTATTTTTTATTAAAACCACAAATATACTGATGGGAGTTGAACCACAAATATAACGAATTGGACGAATTTCACGCGTTGGCGAATTCATGCAATTCGTCTAATTCGTGGTTAAAACTCTGATTGCGATTTATTGGTACCAGGTAAACTTTCAACGGGTGAGTCCCGTGGGGTAGAGTGTTCAAAATCGGATTAAAAAATGTGCAGAATTTTATATTGATATAAATTTATAATCATTTGATTATCAGGAAGAATTTGGTAATTAAAGCCCTGAAAGGGCATCACGACCGTAGCCCAGGGTGAGGACGGAGCGAAGCTACGGACGTAACCCTGGGT
>CAVKCP010000162.1:0-3779 GCA_963654815.1 Lachnospiraceae bacterium
CAAGCCCCTATCCTATAATCTGCGCCCCTTTCAGGGGCAATGAATAGAAAACTATGCAATAACAAAAGTAAGCCATGTGTTTTTCAAAAACTCATAAAGGTCATTCCTTCAATGCTTTACAATGTTAAACCAATATTTTGCCGGACACCAATAATTCTTTGTGGCCGGTTGCGGCATTCGGTGTGCGCGCGTGCGGCAAATGGCGCACGAGCGTGCTGCATTTGCCCCATGTGCGTGCTCCGTAAGCCCTGCAATCGCCATCAAATGTTTGTTTGCAGGCGCGGAGCGCTTTGTAAGATTGCAAAAATCGTTCATTTGCCTGTAAAAATGTTGCATGAAACAGAAATTACACCCGATGAACGATATTTTTTTGCGGCATGCTTGCTTTGTATATACATTTGCAGCCGATAGCGAAAAAACCTTACTTTGCCCGTCAGCGGGCAGTACACTTTAAACCAAATAATTAAGGACAATATGAAAAAAACGCAATTTGCTTTAGCGGGCATGTTGTTGCTCGCCGGTACAAGTGCCTTCGGCCAGAGCGGCACTACGGGCGGCAGGGTGACCGACAAGAACGGCGAGCCGGTAATCGGAGCTTCGGTGAAGGTGAAAGGCGGCAGCGGTGTGGGCACAGTGACCGACATCGACGGCAATTTCAAGCTCGACGCAAAGCCCGGCACAACCCTTGTCATATCCTATATAGGATGCAAGAACAAGGAGGTGCGTGCCGCACAGAACGTGAGCGTGGTGATGGAAGACAACTCCGAGATGCTCAACGAGGTGGTTGTTACCGGTTATCAGGTGCAGCGCAAGGCCGACCTCACCGGCGCAGTGTCGGTGATGAACATGAAAGAACCCGTTTCGGCCTCCGACCCCAATATCCTCAACTCGATGCAGGGCAAGCTCGCCGGCGTGCAGGTAGTGACCGATGCTGCCCCGGGCGGCGGCGATGCGGCGATACGCGTGCGTGGTATGAGTTCGATAAACGGCTCCTCGCCGCTGCTCATCGTCGATGGTATTGCCACTACCGAGAACATGAACTCGATAAACCCGGCCGACATCGAGTCGATACAGGTGTTGAAGGATGCCTCGTCGGCATCAATCTACGGTTCGCGTGCGGCCAACGGCGTTATAATCATAACCACCAAGCGCGGCAAGGGCGACAAGCTCACCGTGAACGTGAACTATGCCGCCAGCCTGCAGACGGTGGGAAAGACCTACGACATGCTCAATACCGACGAGTGGGGACAGGCCTACTGGACTGCTGCCAAGAATGCCGGCATGAAGCCTTCGCACCCCTTCTACGGTAGCGGCGACACGCCCCAGACTGTGGCAGGGCTGCCAAACACCGACTGGCAAGACGAGGTTTACAGTTCGGCATGGACGCACAACCTCTCGGCAAGCGTTGCCAACAGCGGCAAGCGCGGGTCGATGCTCTTCTCGGGCAACTACATCAACCAGGACGGACTTGTTGACTACACCTTCTACCGCCGCTACTCGGCACGCCTCAACTCCACCTACGACATCTCGCGCTATGTGAGCGTGGGCGAAAACCTCATGTTGTCGAAGTGGTATAACCGCGGATGCTCGTCGCAGGACGACCGTGGCATCCCGTTCACCGCCATGCGCCAGCACCCGGGACTCACGGTGCGCAACGCCGACGGGTCGTTCACCAGTCCGGTGGAAGAACTGAAATCAGACATCGCCAACCCCGTGCAGACACTCTACAACGGCCGCGACGACTCCAACGAGAGCCTGCGCATCTTCGGCAACGCCTATATCGACGTGAAGCCGGTGAAGGGTCTTACGCTCAAGAGCAACTTCGGTTTCGACCACACACAGTATCTCTCGAAGACGCTCACACGCAAGGCTATATCGTCTGACGTGAACTCGATGAGCCGCGCCTACGGCCAGGGCGAGACATGGACATGGACCAACACGGCCAACTACATGCTCGACATCGCCGCCGACCACCACTTCAACGTGCTCGTGGGATCGGAAGCAATCAAATACAAATTCCAGGACTTGTCGGCATGGCGCAACAACTATGCCTTCGAAGATGTGAACTACATGCAGATAAACTCGGGCGAAGGCACGCAGACCAACGGCGGCGGCACGAGCGAATGGGCACTGTTCTCGCTCTTCGGCAAGCTCGACTACAACTACGCCGACCGCTACCTGTTCTCGGCAACGCTGCGCCGCGATGCCACATCGCGCCTCGCCAACGACCAGAACTCGGGCGTGTTCCCGGCCTTCTCGGCTGCATGGCGACTCTCGCAGGAGAAGTTCTACCCGAAAAACAACGTCGTGAGCGACATCAAGATACGCGCCGCATGGGGACAGAACGGTAACTCGGCCGTGGTGAGCAACTACGCTTCATATTCCACCTACGCCTACGACACGGGCAACGGATCGTATGACCTCAACGGCACCAACACCTCGCTGGTGAGCGGAATTAAGGTGGCTTCAACCGGAAACCGCAACCTCAAGTGGGAAACCACCACGCAAACCAACCTGGGTGTTGACCTCTACATGCTCAACAACTCACTCAGCCTCACCTTCGACTATTATTGGAAGAAAACCAAGGACATGCTCACCGAGCCCCCGGTGCTGTCGGTGGCTGGCGAAAACGCTACCAAGTGGATGAACACCGGCGACATGAAGAACACCGGATGGGAACTGACTCTGGCCTACAACTCGCCGCAATATGGCGACTGGTCGTGGAACGGCAGCCTCAATCTGTCGCAATACAAGAACGAAGTGGTGAAGCTCAACGACTTCGTCAACACCATTGGCGGCGACGTGCGGCTTATGGAAGGACAGCCCATGGGCGTGTACTACGGCTACGTTGTTGACGGAATATTCCAGAACGAAACCGAAGTTGCCAACCATGCGGTGCAGCAGGGCAAGGGCGTGGGACGCCTGAAATACCGCGACATCGACGGCAACGGCGTGATAAACGAGGCCGACCAGTGTGTCATCGGCGACCCCAACCCCGACCTCGCAGTGGGTCTTAACCTCAGCGTGAAGTGGAAACGACTCACCCTCAGCACATTCCTTACGGGCGAATTCGGCTTCGATATCTACAACAACACCAAGCGTCAGCTCGATTTCATGAGCTACGGCGGCAACTCAACAAACCGTGGCAAGAGCATTCTCAACGCATGGTCGGAGAGCAATACATCGTCTACCATTCCGGCACTCACGCTCTCTGACAACAACAACGAGACGCGCATGTCAACCTATTTCGTGGAAGACGGGTCGTACATGAAGATGAAATTCATCAAACTCTCCTACGACATGCCCGCCAAGTGGCTCAAGTGCATCGGCGCGTCGGCACTCACCATATACGGACAAATGGAGAACGTGTTCACCATCACGGGCTACTCGGGCCTCGACCCGGAGCTCCCGCTCAGCACCTACGGCGCCCGCTACGACGGCGGCCCCTATCCGCGCTCGCACACGTTCACGCTCGGCGTAAACCTGCAATTCTAAGTCGTAACCTTAAACAAGAACAATTCATACACCAGAAAATATGAGGACAATACATAAATTCAAATATATGGCTGTGGCGGCAGCCGTGGCAGGATCGTCGCTCACGCTCACATCGTGCAACGACTTCCTCGACCTCAAACCCACGGGAAGCTTCACCGAGGCACAGCTCGACGACTCGTCGATAGAGGGACTCATGTCGGCCGCCTACGCAGGACTTGAAGCCCACTTCTTCGGCAACAACGAGTCGTTTGCCGGACCAATCACCAACTGGGTGTTCGACGTGC
>CAVKCP010000163.1:0-3671 GCA_963654815.1 Lachnospiraceae bacterium
AACCGTTTACCCAGGGTTACACCGCTTCACTACGTTCCGCGGTTCACCCTGGGCTATGGTTGTTACGCCCTTGCAGGGCTTAATATGCAAAACCCAACTAAAAATGCGACTAATTTTTTCTGAATTTTGAACGCCCTACCTGGAAGGGCGTAACAATCCCAGCCCAGGGTGAGGATAAAGTGAAGCGACATCCGTAACCCTGGGTTTTATGTATGGCGGAGCCGGTTGGCCTGAAAGGTCAACACACCCAATTGATTGTGCTGACCTTACAGGCTAGCCATGAAAACCAACCGTTTACCCAGGGTTACACCGCTTCACTACGTTCCGCGGTTCACCCTGGGCTACGGTCGTTACGCCCTTGCAGGGCTTAGCATGCAAAACCCAACTAAAAATGCTACCAATTTTTTCTGAATTTTGAACACCCTACCCATCGGGGACATCTGCTAAATGACAAATCCGAAACTTTAGCATTTTATGTTCTGTATGTTTCACGGGTTTATAAAAAATACCGGACATCAAATGATATAATATGCCGTTTCGCATAAAAACAAACGCAAATGAGCTAAATTTAAGATAAAAATTGCTACCTTTGCACCAGATATTATTTGGAAATAAATTTTTAGAACACAAACTAAAAGAAACAGCTTTTATGATTAGAACTCTCGTTTCTTCACGGGAGGAGGTTGCGCGTAGCATCACCTCCACTACAAGTACGCTTTTGGCACGCGCCAGACGTGCCGCCACATCAAAACGTTTTATCGTCGCAGCATTTGCCATTGCCGCCGCATTCGGCTGCAACACCGCGACAGCACAGACATGGACGGGAACTACTCCCTCTGACGCCAACAACAAGACCGTCTACCTTTATAACGTAGGCGCAAAGAAATTCCTCGGAAAAGGCGGACACTGGGGTACAGAAGCGAAACTCAGTTATGAGGGTGTACCTTTTACACTCACTTATACATCGCAAAAACTCACTCTCACATCGCTTGTGAAAGCAGAAGGTTCAACTACCGAGAATGGTAAACTTACGCTGATGGATGGAACAGAAACCACTTCTAAACATGATTCTTGCAATTATTTTGTAGACTCTCAATTAACGGTAAACAATACGTTTTCTTTCAGTGGCGATAAGACAACAGGTTATCAGTTGAGCATTAAGTCAACAAGCAGCACATCTACTATGAGTGGCAAAACGTATATGATGTTGGGACAAAGCAACAACTCGATAATCGGAGTTGTGGAGGATGATACCGACTATAGCAAGTGGGTTATTGTCACAGAAACCGAACGTAAAGATGCATTCAAAAACGCAGAGGCGGCAAACGCAAAACCGGTGAATGCAACGTTCCTCATGTATGACCATGATTTTGCACGCAATGACAATTCTTGCTCTGCATGGAAGACTGGCATTAACCAAGACGGTACGCTTTCTTTCAACAACAATGTCGTATGCACACCAAAGAACGCCTATCCTGAAACAAAGGAGGTTACTTATTACACTTATACAAATGAGCATAAATATATGTATATCTATGATCAAGGTCTTTTCTGGCATAAGGATACAATTAAAACGACCGAGAACCATGGCGAAACTTGGAGTACCACTTGTCAGAAGGGGGGACATAGTAGTAGTTATACTACCACAAATACCTACACATTGATTTCCACTACTACCGAAACAGAAACTACTGAGGGCTACACTTACTACCTCGGAAATGGATATATAGAAACAGAAACCGATACCGATCCCATAACAGGTGAAGCAAATACCACCAGCGACAAGAACTTTCAAGGTGCGTATGGAAAATATTGGACTGCTAACATCCACGGTGTATCGGGCGCAGTGCAGCAGACGCTCTCCAGCAGCAACATGGTGCGCAAGGGCTACTACCGCATCTCTTGCAAGGCATTCACAACATCTACGACAGGAACTGTTCGTCTGTGGGCTGCCAGCGGCGATAATGGCAACGGCTCTGCCAATACAACAAGCGCGCAATATGCCTATACTGCAATTCCCACTATCGACGAGGCTCCCGCAACTTACGTTGCTGCATCGGAGACTTTGGAGAACGGCGGACAGACCTACGACGCTTCGGTGAAGGTGTATGTAGAGAACACAACCGACCTCTTGAAGTTCGGTATCTACGTTAACGACGCTGACGCTTCTGCATGGACTTGCTTCGACGATTTCGCTATCGAATATCTCGGCGACCCGCAATCTACTCTCGTGCTCGACGAAGACCAGACCAGCGGCGATTACATCAAGCAGCAGGCTACAAGCGACGATGACGAACTGCAAGCCGTAAAGCTCTATCTGCACCGCACGATGAACGTGGACAAGTGGAACACTCTCGTTCTGCCCGTCAGCCTCACTGTTGGTCAGGTGAAGTCGGCCTTCGGCGACCAGGTGCGCATCTCGGCCTTCCAAGGCGCAAACGACGAAACCCGCCCCGGAACAATCATCTTTAAGGCAATCTCTGCCAGTCGCGACAACAACGACGAGACGGCAATTGAGGCAGGCAAGCTCTATCTTGTGAAGCCGACTAAAGAGCAGCCTACCAATCAGACCGAAGTTACTGTGCCTACCACCAGCACCACTATCACCGATTACTATACTATCGTGGGCGTGACCTTTAAAAAGGCTGCCGATGTGAAAGATACAGACTTTGGGGCAAAGGTTGAAGGCGATAAGGGCAAAGAAACTTACGAAGGCACAGAAGACGCCATCCAGTTTGTGGGAACATACGTGAAGCTCGGCGACAACAACAAGATACCTGCAAACTCTTACGTATTGAGCGGCAACAACACGTGCGGCACCGCCGGACTGTGGTATTACCGCACCAAAGAGACTGCATCGAAGGGCTTCCGCGGTTGGTTGCAGCCTGTTAATAGCACAACTTCAGAAAAGCTTGTGTATGAAATCAACGGCGTGGTTGAAACGGTTAGCGGCAACACCAGCGGCATTGACGCAATAGATGCCGACGCCAAGACCGTAAACGGCAACGTGTATAACCTCAACGGACAGATCGTGCGCCGCAACGCCGCATCGCTCGACGGACTCGCACACGGAGTGTATGTGGTGAACGGCAAGAAAGTGGTAGTGAAATAACATCATACAACCGAAAACTCAACAAAGCAGATTATGAAAAAGACTTATATTCAGCCCAACGCACAGACGGTGGTTGCCGGCATGGACGACCTTATGGTGATTGCTTCAAGCATTCAGAACATCGAGGGCGACACGCAGCACGGCATCGACACAAACGACAAAGACGATTTCGAGGCCGGCGGCAACAAGAACGACAACTCGTGGGACTTGTGGGATTAACCGCACCCGCGTGACCAAGAAATCAAAACACAAGATTGTTTGAAGAACCACGAATGTAACGAATTGAACGAATGGCTCGCAATAGCATCATTCGGATAATTAGTGAGATTTGTGGTTTAGAAAAAACGATACGGTTATTAACAATAGTCCCCCGGCAGTCACAACAGACTGTCGGGGGACTTTTTTGTGTCTAAACTATTTACATTTATTGGTGTCCGATAAAATTTTGATATAACATCGTAAAACGTAAAACGGATGTTCTTTATTATTGTTGGTTTTTGCATGCTAAGCCCTGCAAGGGCGTAACGACCGTAGCCCAGGGTGAACCGCGGAACGTAGT
>CAVKCP010000164.1:0-3667 GCA_963654815.1 Lachnospiraceae bacterium
CGCATAATTCATTGTAAGATTGAAATATACGCCCCTTACAGGGGCAAAATAATGTGTCACTGTGAGAGATAGGGGCAAGCCCCTATCCTATAATATTCGCCCCTTTCAGGGGCAACGGATTGCAAACCGTGCAATGCGCAAAAGTAAGCCCCGGGGTTTTCATAACCTTATAAAGAACATCTGTTCAACGTTTTACGATGTTATATCAAAATTTTACCGGACACCAATAATTTCTTCTTGTTATGTTCGCCCCCGTTGGGGACGGCCATTCGGCCTACATAGAGTCCGCAGGTTCCCTACGGTCACCTGCGGTTATGCACATTAGCCATCTTCGAGGACTACACGAAAAGTTCTTTATAAGATTTTCGAAAAACGCAGGGCTTGCTTCTGCCCAATGCATAGTTTTTTTATTGGTGTCCGGTAAAATATTGGTCTAACATCGTAAAACGTTGAATGGATGTTCTTTATAAAGGCGTGTTCTAAAAATTACACGCATTGTCAAAATCCTTATTTAGAAGAATTGCTCTTTGTGTCTTTTTGATTTTATCCGGCATCTTTTTCTTTCTCTTTCGGTCGTATAGCCCGCTATACTCCTTCAAGAAGAAAGAAAAATCCACTCGGCTAAAATGCAAAAATCCATCAAAGGTAATTTTTAGAACCCGCCTAAAGTTTTGGGAAATGTGGGGTTTACTTTTTTCTATTGAATAGTTTTCTATTCATTTCCCCTGAAGGGGGCGAATATTATAGGATAGGGGCTTGCCCCTATCTCTCCCAGTATTAAGATTTTGCCCCTGTAAGGGGCGCATATTTCTAACTCACAATGAATTATGCGCCCCTTACAGGGGCAAATTTGCTGATAAACACAAACGCAGGGGCAAGCCCCTGCGCTATAATCTGACGTCCCTACGGGACTTAGTTGGTTGCAGTAGTCTATCAGAATACCAATAAAAAGACAAGTTGTACAGTCTTTATTATACAAATCTGACGTCCCTACGGGACTTAGTTAGTTGCAGTAGTCTATCAGAATGCCAATAAAAAGACAAATTGTACAGTCTTTATTATACAAAGTCGTTTTTTTATCGCCACATTTCTGTTATCTTTCCGCAAGCGGAACATACGCCCGCGCACTTTGCACATTCTTGTAGGCGGGGCGTATTATGCGTCGGCCCTCCATATTGAGTTCCTCAATGCGGTGCG
This sequence comes from Lachnospiraceae bacterium, assembly GCA_963654815.1. GTDB lineage: Bacteria > Bacteroidota > Bacteroidia > Bacteroidales > Bacteroidaceae > Prevotella. Next base: position 1,198 of record CAVKCP010000164.1, read on the forward strand.
CCATCCATCCCACGATGCGTGCCATTGCAAAAATCGGGGTGTATATTTCCTGCGGCAACCCAATCATTTCATATATGAAACCCGAATAGAAATCCACGTTGGCGCAGATAGGTTTCTTCGTGCGCCGGTGTGCCGACACGCACTTAATGCCCTCCTTTTCGAGCAGCCGCAAGAAGTCATACTCGCGCTCGCGCCCCTTTTCGCGCGCCAGTTCTCCGGCGAGCCGCTTGAGCTGCGTGGCCCGCGGGTCGCTCAGAGTGTACACGGCGTGGCCTATGCCATACACCAGTCCGGTGCCGTCATACGCCTCGCGGTTGAGTATGCGGTTAAGATATGTGTCAATTTCGTCAACCGATGTCCAGTCGTGTATATGTTCCTTCAGGTGGTGGAACATGTTTATCACCTTTATGTTGGCACCTCCGTGCAGCGGCCCTTTGAGCGAACCTATTCCGGCGGCGATGCTCGAATAGGTGTCGGTGCGGCTCGACGACGTTACGCGCACCGTAAACGTGGAATTGTTTCCGCCGCCGTGTTCGGCCTGGATTATGAGCAGCAGGTCGAGCATGCGTGCATCGAGGTTGGTGAAATCGTCGTGTTTCAGCATGTAAAGGAAATTCTCGGCTATCGACATGTTCTCACGCGGATGCCGTATGTGGAGCGACCTTCCCTGCACGCTGTGGCGGTAGATGTTGTAGGCATAGGCTATTACCGTGGGGAAACGGGCGATTAGCTCCACCGCCTGACGCATGAGGTTGTCGCGCGAGAGGTCGTCGGGGTTGGCATCGAAGGTGTACATCTCGAGCACACTGCGCGCCAGAATGTTCATTATGTCCGACCCCTCGAGATCGATAATGTGCACTATAGTCTTGTGGTCGAGTGCCATGTTGTCGTTGAGCAACGCCTTAAACGAAGCGAGGTCTTCGCCGTCGGGCAGTCGTCCGGAAAGCAGCAGATAGGCAATCTCCTCAAAACCGAAACGCCGTTCATCGATAATCGATGTCACGAGGTCGGCCAGTTCATATCCACGATAGAACAGTTTGCCCTCGGTGGGTTCGAGGTGTCCGTCGTTGGCACGCTCATATCCCACCACATTGCCTATGTTGGTAAGCCCCACGAGCACGCCGCTGCCGTCGTCGTTGCGCAGTCCGCGCTTCACGCCATACTCACGAAACAGCTCGTTGTCAATCTTGCACGACGTTTTAACCTCGTCGGACAGCTTGTAAATAAGGTAGTCTTTGTTCATATCTCCCGTCGTTGTTTTTATGCATGCCGTGTGCCTCCCGCCTCCTGCACACGGCTTTTTGCCGGGCATTTTGCAGGAAAACATGCACACAGAACGATTATCCTGTATAATATTTTTGCAAAAATAGTATTTTTAGTTCGATTTTACAATAAGACAAGCACAAAAACTTACAAAAAGAAAGGAATATTCATTTTTTATAACCACAAACAAAGTTTTGGCGAGGGAGGCAACACTTTCAAGCCGAGGAATTGCCCCGAAATATGATTGCCAAATCACACCTAATTGTTGTTTTGCCGCAACTTGTCGCATTTTATTTGTACTTTTGCCGTTGCAATTGGCTCCAAGTTTGCCGCAAAGACAATTCCGGGCCGAACGGAAATGCCCTGCGTTGTCAGGCCGCGAACCTGCATTCACATTGCTTTTGCATCGAAGGTGCGGCGTGTTTCGCATGCGGCACGCGCGTGCTTCATGTGCTGCACACGCGTGGGGCATATGCTGCGATGCCGCAATTAACAAACGCTTAAAGAACAATGTCGCACCTGGCCGTTGCCAAACAAATTAATTCCAATACAAGAGATACCACCATGACAAGCGAAATCTGCACACAACACTACCATTCGCCGTGCGGCGAAATGCTATTGGCAGCAACCGGCGACTGTTTGTGCCTGTGCGACTGGACTGTCAGCAAGCGTGCCCCGACAAACTGGCGGCGGCTTGTGCAACGCGATGGCATTGCCGTAAACGAATATGCCTCGCCTGTGTTGCGCCATGCAATGATGCAACTCGACGAGTATTTCGGCGGCACGCGCAACCGCTTCGACATACGACTTGCGCCCACAGGCACCGATTTTCAGAAACGTGTGTGGGCGGCTCTGATCGAAACGCCCTACGGACAGACATGCTCTTATGCCGATGTTGCCCGGCGCGTGGGCAACGAAAAAGGCGTGAGATCCGTGGCGCAGGCCATAGGGGCCAACGGCATAAGCATCATAATCCCGTGCCACAGGGTGGTTGGCAGCAACCAATCGCTCACCGGTTATGCAGGCGGCCTGCAAGCCAAGAGGTTTTTGATTGACCTCGAACACGATGCCGCCGCAAGGCTACCGCAACGACAGTAATGCGGCAATAAAGAAATTATTATTGTCTGGTAAAAACTTTGCAACGGGTAAGTCCCGTAGGGACGACAGATTATAGCGCAGGGGCTTGCCCCTGCGTTTATGGATTTCA
>CAVKCP010000165.1:0-3640 GCA_963654815.1 Lachnospiraceae bacterium
CTATCCTATAATATTCGCCCCTTTCAGGGGCAACGGATTGCAAACCGTGCAATGCACAAAGGTAAGCCCCGTGTTTTTCATAACCTTATAAAGAACATCCGTTCAACGTTTTACGATGTTATATCAAAATTTTACCGGACACCAATAATATTTTTTCTTGGTTTTTGTGTTTTCCCTTGTGTAGCATTGGCGCATACCTCGATGTTTTTACAGTGTTGCCACGATTAATGCAAAAGCGGCAACGGCACTTTTCTTGCAGTGTCGTTGCCGCTTTTCCTGTATGCCGCCGGCGTGGAGTAGGGCGGTTGCCGTTATGGTGCGGTGTGTCAGTCGTCGGTAGAGAACAACGGGTCTTCGGGCATAACCATTACAGGCTTCTGCTCAAATTGCCGCAGTGTTTCCTCTGGAACATATTTCTTGTCAACCACAAGGCGGAACATGTATTCGCGGAACCAACGGTCGGTCATTATCAGGCAGCCGGCTTGTCCGTAGCTTGCGCCCCAACTGTTCTCCACCTTCCACTTCTTTGCCTTGCCGTTGGCATCGAGATCAACGGCGGTGAGTGTCATGGCGTGAGTAGAACCGCTGTCGAATGTGGTGATGCGCTGTGCCTTGTCCATTCCGAATGTAGTGCCGAAGAGCGATGCGTAGTCATAGTTCTCGGTGTCGAGGTAGCCGCGTTCACGGTCGAGCTGCTTGCCCACGTCGTAAGAACTGTACATCTTGCGCCCGTCTTTTATCGATGCAATGGCCAGATTTTCAATGTCGTCCATGGGCAGGTTGAGGTATTTCCAGTTCTGTCCGTCGTAGGTGTGACGGTCAAACTCCACCTCGTAGGTCTTGTAGTAGGGGCGACGCGGGTCGTTCATCACCATTATGAACGTTCCGGAAATGGGTTCACCGACGGTGGCCTTGTAGAATTCCTGGGGAGTGTAGGTGCGTGTCTCGCCCACGGTCTTGCCGTCTTTTGTCTTGAACGCATAGCTGAACTGCTTCACGGGTTCGCCCAGTGTGAGGCTAAGCATGTGGTAGACGGTGGCGAGCATCTCGGTCTTGCGGTCGTTTATGGCTGTGGCTTTCTTTCCGTCGGTCACCATCTTCCGCAGTTCAAGACCAAATTCGCGCAGCTTTGAGGCAATCATGCCCGACATGCGGCTCGTGTTTTCGGCCGAATAGGTTTCGGGTTGTACGCTCTTTGGCACGAGACCGTATTTGTCGGCAAGGTCGCTGATGCCGCAGAAAGTGCCGCCGTCGTTCAAGGGATTCTTGAAGAAGAACTGCACGCGTGTGTCGTCAACGGGCTTCTTGGCCGTGTCTATCACGCCTTGCAGCATGAGGTTGGCCTTCTCGAGCTGGTCGTAGAAGAAGAGGTAGTCTTGCGAGAACTCCACGGCAAGCGTGTCTGCATGCTGCTTGGCAAAATTGGCGCGCAGCACATTCATGCCCGAGAACATCCAGCAGCGTCCCGAACTCTTCTGGTCGTGTATGCTTTGCTTGGGTGTTTCGTTGCTGAAATAGGTGTCGATTGCGCCCTGGTTGGCGAAATTCTTGGCCAGATTGTCGATTTTATTCGACGCTATGGCGTTGAACACAGCCTTGTCGGCGGGCGACGTTGTCTGCGATTTCTCTATTTTCTTGAGCATTTCGGCGCTGATGCCGCCGTTTTTTGTCTGTGCTCCGGCACTTGCCGCAATGGCGAGGCATAGGCCGATGGTGAGTGTTGTCTTGTGCATCATGTGCTGATTGTTGATAGGTGATTGTGCAGGGATGTTGTTTTGTCGCTGCAAATATAGCAAAAAAAGATTGCATTGAGCGTTGTTGGGGTGCGAAAATGCCTCCGATGGAGTGCAACGCGCCTTTAACCGTGCGCGGAATTAACATAACTCGCCTTTATATATTAATTAAGGTGTAGGCGGAATATGGTGGCACCGTGGCTCGCCCATAGCTTGCTGTGTTGCTATTTTTTCATAAAAAGTGCGACATTGTGTTCCTTTTCACGACGATAATGCTTACTTTTGCGAAATCGCAACGAAAATAATTAAAAAAGAAAGGAAATTATAAAGATGGACAACAAAAAACTGCATTTTGAAACACTCCAACTCCATGTAGGCCAAGAGGCACCCGACCCAGCAACCGATGCGCGTGCCGTGCCCATTTATCAAACCACAAGCTACGTGTTCCGCAACTCGCAGCACGCTGCCGACCGCTTCGGTTTGCGCGATGCAGGAAATATCTATGGTCGTTTGACCAACTCTACACAGGGCGTGTTTGAAGACCGCGTAGCTGCCCTTGAAGGCGGTGTGGCCGGTTTGGCCGTGGCTTCGGGCGCGGCTGCCGTGACCTATGCACTGCAGAACATTGTGGGTGCCGGCGACCATATCGTGGCTGCCGACAACATGTATGGCGGTTCGTTCAACCTCATCACCCACACACTTGCTACACAGGGCGTGACCAACACCATTGTAAACGTTAACGACCTCGATGCACTCGAGGCAGCCATACAACCCAACACCAAGGTGATTTATGCCGAAACGTTCGGCAATCCCAACTCCGACGTTACCAATCTTGAGGGCGTAGCAGCCGTGGCCCACCGCCACAACCTGCCGTTCATCGTCGACAACACGTTCGGCACACCGTTCCTCATTCGCCCCATTGAGCATGGAGCCGATGTCGTTGTGCACTCGGCAACCAAGTTTATCGGCGGCCACGGGTCGAGCCTCGGCGGCGTAATCGTTGACGGTGGAACGTTCGACTGGAAGGCCAATGCCGACAAATATCCCTCGCTTGGCAAACCCGATCCCAGCTATCACGGTGCAGTGTTTGCCGATGTGGCAGGCAAGGCCGCTTTCGTAACTCGCATCAGAGCCGTCATCCTGCGCGACACCGGTGCCACCATATCGCCGTTCAACGCATGGATTCTGCTGCAAGGACTTGAAACTCTCTCGCTGCGCGTGGAGCGTCATGTCTACAATGCGCTGAAAGTTGTCGATTTCCTCGCACATCATCCCAAGGTGGCAAAGGTTAACCACCCGTCGCTTCCCGACCATCCCGACCACGCACTCTACGAGAAATATTTCCCCAACGGCGGCGGAAGCATATTCACGTTTGAGATAAAGGGAGGCGAAGAAGAGGCTTGGCGCTTCTGCGACAGCTTGCAGATATTCTCGCTTCTTGCCAACGTGGCCGACGTGAAGAGTCTTGTGATACACCCTTACACCACCACCCACTCGCAAATGACGCCCGAAGAGCTCGCCCAGCAGCACATCACTCCTTCGACAGTGCGCCTGAGCATAGGCACAGAGCACATCGACGACATTATTGCCGACCTCTCGCAGGCTCTCGACAAGATTTAATCTGCGTCCACGGCCTAAGGACGTTCCCTTGCGCCGAAGCCGTTTTTACCATGCGGCAGAGATGATATTGCATACGAATAAACGGCTATGATGCGCGTGTTTCGTATGCAGCACATGTGTGCAGCATACGGTGTACACGCGTGCCGCGTCTGCAAAACGCCAAAAGTACGGCTTCGCCCGTGCGCAGAAAAGTCTTAAATTTATTGGTGTCCGGTAAAAACTTTGCAACCATCAAGTCCCGTAGGGACGACAGATTATAGCGCAGGGGCTTGCCCCTGCGTTTGTGT
>CAVKCP010000166.1:0-3358 GCA_963654815.1 Lachnospiraceae bacterium
ACGGTCGTGACGCCCTTTCAGGGCTTTAATTACCAAATCCTTCCTGATAATCAAACGATTATAAATTTATATCAATATAAAATTCTGCACGTTTTTTTTAATCCTATTTTGAACACTCTACCCTACGGGACTTAACTGGTGCATAGCTTTTACCAGTCACCAATATTCTTTATTCGTTGTCTCCACATGGTCACTCATCGACTATTTTTTCCTTCAGTTCGTCAAGCGAATTGGCCACCGCAAGGCGCTCGGCAAGGCATCCACGTATCATTCCGTGCCGCAGAAGGTCGTTGAGCATTGCCACGAGCGAGTTCCAGAATCCGCCTATGTTGTAAAGCACCACGCGCTTGTTTATGTAGCCAATGGTTGACGATGCCACCACGGTGAACACCTCGTCGAGCGTGCCCACGCCGCCGGGCAGCGCAACAAACACGTCGGAATGCGATATGAGCAAATCCTTGCGGTCGCTAAGATTGTCGCAAAGTATCTTCACATCGACGGCATCCGACACGCGCCCTCCCTTCTCTATCACGCTCGGCACCACGCCCACCGTGGTGCCGCCGTTGTCGTGCACGGCACGGGCTATGCACTCCATAAGTCCTTGGTTGGTGCCGCCAAACACCAGCGTGTGGCCTTCGCGGGCCATCCACTCGCCCAATTCGCGGGCTTTCTCGAAATACTCCGGCGCAATGTCGTCGTTGGCCGAACAGAAAACACATATCCTCATAATATCCTTTCTATCTACTTTTACTGTCTGCGCCCCACCCTACTGAGGCTTGCTGCAAAGTTAACCAAAATATGCCGCACGGCCATCAAGGCCTTACACATAATTTGCGGCATAAGGTGCACGCGCGTGCATCGGCCGCCGCACACACGCCGCGCAGCCGCGAAACGCGACAGACTGAACGTCATTTTGGCGGCAACATTTCGCCATTAGGCTTATTTTTAGTAACTTTGCAGCCGTATTCGGGATTTGTATTTTATCTGAAACTGCCGAGAGTCTTCGTTTTTCATGGCTGGGAAGACAGTGAGGCAGCACCCTTTAGAGTAGAAAACTCCCCACACAGTATTTTCTTAGAAAAACGAAAGACATTGAAGACATTTGAAGAACTTGGCGTGAACGGCGACATTCGCCGCGCCATCGAAGAACTGGGCTTCGAGCATCCCATGCCGGTCCAGGAAGAAGTGATACCCTTTCTTTTGGGCAACGGCAACGACGTGATAGCCCTCGCACAAACCGGCACTGGCAAGACTGCGGCATTCGGCATCCCGTTGCTGCAACGCACCGACGCCGACGACCGCACCACGCAGGCCGTGGTGATATCGCCCACGCGCGAACTATGCCTGCAGATTGCCGACGACCTCAAGTCGTTTGCAAAATACATCAAAGGCATAAACGTGGTGGCCGTGTATGGCGGCACATCGATTGTCGACCAGATGCGCGCCCTGAAACACGGGGCGCAGATAATAGTGGCCACTCCGGGCCGACTCATCGACCTTATGAACCGTGGCGCAGCACAGCTCGACGGCGTGCGCAACGTGGTGCTCGACGAGGCCGACGAGATGCTCAACATGGGCTTTTCTGACAGCATTAACGAGATTTTCGACAACGTGCCGGCCGACCGCAACACGCTGCTCTTCTCGGCAACAATGAGCAAGGAGATTGAGCGCATAGCCCTGAACTATCTGCACGACCACAAGGAAATCGTGGTGGGAAGCCGCAACGAGGGGGCCGAAAACGTGAACCACATCTACTACATGGTGAGCGCAAAGGACAAATATCTGGCTCTGAAGCGCGTGGTTGACTACTATCCGCGCATCTACGGCATCATCTTCTGCCGCACAAAGGCCGAAACCCAGGAGGTGGCCGACAAACTCATACGCGACGGATACAACGCCGAACCGCTGCACGGCGACCTCTCGCAGCAGCAACGCGACATCACCATGCAGAAATTCAGGCAGCACATAACGCAGCTTCTCGTGGCCACCGACGTGGCAGCACGCGGACTCGACGTGGACGACCTTACGCATGTGATAAACTACGGACTGCCCGCCGACATCGAGAGCTACACCCACCGCTCCGGACGCACGGGACGTGCCGGAAAGAAGGGCACGTCGATAAGCATAATACACACTAAGGAAAAGGGCAAGGTGAAGGCCATTGAGCGCACCATAGGCAAGGATTTCGTCGACGGCACTCTGCCCACACCGCAGGAGATTTGCTCGAAACAGCTGTTCAAGGCCATTGACGAGATTGAGAAGGCCGACGTTGACGACGACCAGATTGCGCCGTTCATGGACGACATCAACCGCCACTTCGAGTATTTCGACAAGGAGGATATTCTGAAGAAGATTGTGTCGTTGGAGTTCGGACGGTTCCTTAAATACTATGCCGACGCACCCGAAATAGTGAAGCCATCGACCACCCGCGAACGCACCGAACGCAAGACCGACGGCCGCAAGCGCGAGAAACGCACCGCCGAGGCAGGTTTCAAGCGGCTCTTCATCAATCTGGGCAAGGACGACGGGTTCTATCCCGGCGAGGTGATGCAGTTCATCAACCGTCATGTGCACGGCCGCCAGGAGGTGGGACACATCGATTTGCTGGCGCGCATAAGCTATATTGAGGTGCCCGAGGAGGATGCAGCCAAGGTAATGCGCGCACTCGACGGCACCACTTACCGTGGCCGCCAGGTGCGCTGCAACGATGCCGACGACACGGGAGCTGCCTCGGCCGCACGCCGCAAGGGCGATGCACGCCCGGCAAAGCGCACCCGCAAGGACGGCGACGAGGGCTTCGCACGCTATGAGAAACGTTCGAAGCGACGCAACGAGGAGCAGGGCAACAACCGGTCGCAGCGCGGTTCGCGCGGGGCAGCACGCAAGGAAAGCGGCCGCAAAGACGACTGGCGGCAGTTTTTCACGGGCGAGAGAATAGAGCTCGTGGGCGAAGAACCCGACTTCAGCGAGGAGGGTTGGGCACGCCGCAAACCGAGAAAGAAGTGACAATAGCTGCGCATAACCCCCGTAGGGGGTGCAGATTATAGGATAGGGGCTTTCCCCTATCTATCCTGACAACATAAAATTGCCCCTGAAAGGGGCGTATATTATAGGATAGGGGCTTGCCCCTATCTATCAAGGCATCACATAATTTTGCCCCCGTAGGGGGCGTATATTTCAACGACACAATGAATTATGCGCCCCTTACGGGGGCAATTTTGTTGCCAAAAACAAAACACAGGGGCAAGCCCCTGCGCTATATTCTGCCGTCCCTACGGGTAGAGTGTTCAAAATCGGATTAAAAAATGTGCAGAATTTTATATTGATATAAATTTATAATCATTTGATTATCAGGAAG
>CAVKCP010000167.1:0-3356 GCA_963654815.1 Lachnospiraceae bacterium
AAACCGTGCAAAGCGCAAAAGTAAGCCCCGAGTTTTCAGAAGTCTTATAAAGAACTGACATTTCACGTTTTACAATGTTATACCAATATTTTACCGGACACTAATATGAATTTTTCTGAATTTTGAACGCCCACCCTGCGGGACTTGTCGGTTGCAGTTTCTTACCGGATACAATAGTTCAAAATTCGATTGACCAATTCAAACCTTTGTTTTGCCTTATTGTCACGGGCATGCACATTGGCAAAAGAGAGGTTAAAATAGTATCATAAGTTTAGGCGGCTGATGTATAATTTTGCAGGCGTAAACAGAAGCGCGGCTTTCCCCTTGTCGATGCGCCACACGGCGCGGCCTTGGGGCAATGGTCGGCGTCTGGGGCTTAACAGCGTGTTTTTGCCCGTATAGCAGGTTTTTAGGTAATTGATTGGTAATTTAATTTTGCGGTGAAGATGCGCTTGCCGCGCGAGCGGAAAGGTATCAGCGCACTCCGGGTTTTTACAAGGCTTCGTCAACATGCCCGGGTCATCGCTGCAAAAAAGGTTTGGCTTCTCCTGGCATGCAATGTTTGCGGCCTGAAGACAGGTAAGGAGAGAGTTTCAGGAAAAACAATTGGTTTTTAGGTAGAGTGGGGAGCGCGTTCCATAGTCGTAGGAATGCCGCTCCCCATTTCTTTTCTTCGGCCGTTGCCGGGGGCGATGCCGTGCCGGCGATGCGGGCTATTTGTTGTCGTGCTGCGTGTCGTTGCCGCTGAGTGAGGGCATGATAAACACTGCGTGCACCTTTTGCTTCTCCTTTGGCGGAATCTGCATATAGTCGCGGTAGAGGTCGCGCAGATAGGCGTCGGGGTCGTGCGGTGCGGCGAAGCTCTTGCCCTCAAACGTTATTGTTGACAGCGGGAAGAGCCGGTCTTTGCGGTGCATTATGCCGTAGCCGTTGTTTATGAGCACGTTTGAAATGTAAGTGCCTTTCGGCTTCAAGGCGAAGGCCATGCGCCATGCCAACTTGCACCACAGGTATTTCGCGCCGAAGAAAAGCAGTTCGGCGGCGGCGCGCCACGAATACTGGTGCGAGTGGTGCAGAATGGAGTAGCATTTCGACATGCCTTTGCCGTAGCGTTTGCAGAATTTCGCCGACACGTCGGGGTAGTCGATGAAAGGGAATATGTCAACAAACAGTCCTTTGCCGTAGGCGAGCGAGAAATCGTCGTTGGTCTCGACATAAAACGAGTCGGTGTCGCGCACCTTCATTATGGGTTCGCGTGTAGGCTCGGTTTCGGGAGTCTGCAGACGCAGTCCGTCGCGCAGATCGCCCGGAGCCACTTCGGCAAACCTGCGTGCGTCGTCCAGGCGCATTGCAATGTCTATGTCGTCGTCCCACGGAATGAATCCCCCGTGGCGCACTGCCCCGAGCAGCGAACCGCCGTCGAGCCAGTATTCAATGCCGTGTTTGCGGCAGATGCGGTCTATTTCCTCGAGTATGGAGAGTTGTTTCAGTTGGCATGCCCGCAGCTGCCGTTGCTTGAATTGTTCAAGTTTGTTGTCCATGTCTTGTTGTCTGTTGCCGTCGTGGTGCGGTGGCCTGTGATGGAGGCTGCACCGTTGTAGTTCTATTTGCGTTCGCGCCGCACGTCAATCACTTGCCCGGTGCAGTCGCTGGCGAGTGTGCGCAGTGTGGCTTCGGCCACGCGTTCGGGCATGAGCAGCGTTTCGTCGGGCTCTATGCCGAAGTTGCGCTGTCGCATGGGAGTCTTGGTGCGTTCGGGGTTTATGCAGTTTATCTTTATTCCGTCGCCGTCCCATTCCTGCGCCACGGCCTGCACGAAATTCACGATGGCGGCCTTTGTCGAGGAGTAGATGCTGTAGAATGCGCGTCCACGGGTGTAGGAGCTTGATGTGAAGAAGATGAGTTTTCCGGCGGTGGCCCTCAGATAAGGGTAGGCTTCGAGAGCCACGTTCACCGTGCCCATGTAGTTTGTCTGCACGGCCTGTTCAATGGTGACATAGTCCATGGCCGCGAGCGGTTCCTTGTTGAGCACTCCTGCGGTGCACACCACATAGTCGATGTGTCCCGACTTGCGTGCCGCCATTGCCATGGCCTGTGCCACGCTGTCGCGGTTGCCCACGTCGGTGCCGTTGGCCGATCGCGAGAATGCATACACCTCGGCACCTCTTGCCTCGAGCATCTCTACGATGTTCTTGCCTATGCCGTAGCTGCCGCCTATCACCACGGCCACTTTTTCCTTGAAAGCCGTGTCGGTGCATGCGGTGCTGTCGGGCTCGGTGTTCTTCAGCTGGAACAGTTTGTCGAGCATGTAGGTGTCTTCCTTGTAGGTGAGCTTCATGTTGCTCTCCTCGCCGCGCACCACAAACACCGGTTCGTCGGTGTAGCGTCGCACCACGCCGCAGTCGTCGGTGGTGCGGAATTGCGGGTCGCGCAGAGCCTTGTCGTAAGCCTCCTCGATGAGAGCCCGGTCGAAAGCCTGCGGCGTCTGCCCTCGGCGCAGACGTGCACGGTCGGGAATGTCGGCTATGAAGTCGTCGTCAACCTCTATTATCGTGTCGGCCGACGGTATGGCCACATCAATGGCCCGGTGAGTGGCGAGCGCGTCAATCACGTCGTTCACGATGCGCTGGCTCACGAGCGGGCGCACCGCGTCGTGGAAAATGAGGTTCACCTCGTCGTCGGCATAGGCTCTTATGGCCGACAGCGACGAGTCGTAGCGTTCCTTGCCGCCCTTGAGTATCTTCTTCACCTTGGCCCATTTGTTGCGCAGCACGATGTTTTCGAAATCGGCTATGAGTGCCGGGTTTGACACGATGGCAATCTCGTCGATGCGTGGGTTGCGCTCAAACACGTCGACGGTGTGTTCCACCACCATTTTGCCGGCCACCTTGAAGAACTGCTTGGGGGTTGACATTCCGAGGCGCGAACCCACGCCTCCGGCCAGAATCACTGCGATATTTTTTTTCATGTGTATGCGGTGTGTAAAGTGTTATATTGCAAAGTTACGCCTTTTGGCCGACAATAAGGTTTTTTTAATCGCGTTTTTTTGGAAACGCCGCCGCAGCACGCTATCGCACGCGCATGCGTACATTCATTATAGGCGGGTTCTATAAATTTCCACCGCAAACAAGGGTTAATATTACGGGTTGCGTTTTGTCATCTTGCGGTCTCTTTTCGGTCCAATCCGTCTGCTCGTTCAGTCGTATAGCCCGCTATACTTCTTCACTCGCAGGCAAATTGTCCTCGAAAACAGCCTCGCAATCAGACAAAGGCAATTTATAGAGCCCACCTATAGACTCAGGTTTCTGATTTGTCACTTAGCAGGTGTCCCCGAAGGGGGCAAACTTTGCATAACC
>CAVKCP010000168.1:0-3274 GCA_963654815.1 Lachnospiraceae bacterium
CCACCTGCCCCTGCACTTGTGCGGTGGCGGAGGTGGTGTCATACACCAGTCCGCTGCCAAAGCACACCTCAGCGTTGAACATTTCTTGCTTTTTGTTAGCAAAGATATGAGCGATGAATTATGGGGTAAAAGACAGTTGGACAGTGATAGCTCTACTGTGTTATATCGGGCTCGGCGGCAACACTAAGACTACTGCTTTCATTCATCTTGTATTTCGGTTTGCCACCAACACTATGTTTCTTGAAATTCTCCGCTTGTTCGAAGATTTCCTTGAACACTTCATCCTTGGTATAAGGTGGGAATTTCTCTTTCGCAAGCGTAAGGATAATAGCCACCTTCATGCTTGCTTTGATGTCGCTACGCTTGTCCCAGTCGATAAATGCGCTCTTGTCGTCAACGATACCCTTTATTTCGATTGCCATGCGTTTGAATTGTTCTTCGGTGAAGTTCTCCACAAATTCATACTTTTCCGCCACCGATTTGAGAATGTCGTAGAACGCCTTGACTTCGATGTCGGGAATGCCGTCGGGCAATTGCGACTCGTCCTTTATCTTGTTGAGCAAATCGGTGAGTTGCGAGGCAACGTCGGTAATGATTTCATCGGCAAACACGAGGTCATCGGTGCGGTCGTTATAGCGTTTCACAATCTCGTTGAGCCTCTGCGAGAAGTCCACACCTTTCACCTTGTTCACCTTCATCACACCATCGATAACGCGCTTCAATAGTTGCTCAAGCAGTTTCACCTTGGTATTCTTCAGCGGCAAGCGGTTGATACGGGCCACATAACTGTTGGCCAGCAGGTCAATCTCCTCGGCATTGTCCATCGCCATGTTGTGGAGCATCTCCACCTCTTCGCTGATCAGCGAATCGTTCACCATTTTGAGCACACGGCGGTTCATCTTGGTAGCGTCGGGTGCTTCGCCTTTGGTGAGTTTGAAGATGATGCTCTTCACTCCCGTAAAGAAGTGTTCCTCGTTGATTTCGGTCTGCGTCACGCTGTCGTCGTTGTGGCACATCTTGAAGGCCGACGCCATCACTGCCACATGCTTCATGAAGCGGTGCTCCTTGTCGTCGGTCTGCTGTATGAGTTCCGCCCCTTGGTTCAGCGTGTCGAGCTGTTCCAAGGGCGAGCCTGTCCAAAACTTGGTAAAGTCGAACGGATAGAGCATGCGGCGCAACACGTCGAGTTCGTCGCGAAACAATTTCAGCGACTGCTCCACCACCTCTGCCGGCGTTTCCGTCTGTCCGCCGCTGGCATAGCGGCGCATGGCGGCGTTCATGTTCTTCTTTATGCCGAGGTAGTCCACTATCAAACCCTTCTCCTTGCCGGGATAGTTGCGGTTTACGCGGCTCACGGTTTGCACAAGGTTGTGCATCTGCAAGGGCTTATAGCAATACATCGTGTCGAGACACGGCACGTCGAAGCCCGTAATCCACATATCCACCACGATGGCAACCTTGAAGTTAGACTTCGGCTCTTTAAACTGCAGGTCGAGTTTCTTGCGCTCGTCGTCGGGCCCGAGCAGCGTGTAAAGTTCTTCCGGGTCGTCCTTTTGGCGGATAAACACCATCTTGATTTTCTCAATGGGTTTTATCTTCTCCTTTTCTTGCGGCGTGAGTTGCTCGCCCTCTGCACAGTCGCGCACTTCCGCCCACTCAGGACGGAGCGCAAGTATTTCCTTGTAGATGGCGTAGCCTATCTCGCGCGTGGCGCAAACAATCATGGCCTTGCCCTCAACCGATGAACGCTCCTCGCAGCGGCGTTCGTAGTGAAGCACAAAGTCGGCGGCAAGCCGCTTGATAAGGTCGGGGTTGGCAAGCACCTGCACCATTTGCGTCATGGCTTTCTTCGAGGCTTCTATCTGATACTCGTTGCTGCCTTCTTCCGCGCAGCGGTTGTAGTAGTCTTCTATCTCCTTTACCTTGTCGGAGTCGACTATCACCTTTGAGGCGCGCCCCTCGTAGACAATCTTCTTCGTGATGCCGTCGGCAACGGCATCAATCATGGTGTATTCGTCCACAATGTCGCCAAACACTTGCAGCGTGGCGTCGATGGGGGTGCCTGTGAAGCCCACGTAAGTGGCGTTGGGCAGCGAGTCGTGCAGATATTTGGCGAAGCCGTAGGTGCGCTTCACTCCCTCATCTGTTATCTGCACTTTCTCGTCGAGTCCGGCCTGCGATCGGTGCGCCTCGTCGCTGATGCAAATGATGTTGGCGCGCTTCGAGAGCAGGTCGGTGTCCTTAGAGAACTTCTGTATGGTGGTGAGGAACACGCCGCCGCTCGTGCGCCCTTGCAACAACGTCTTGAGGTGCTCGCGGCTCTCCACCTGCATCACCATCTCGTCGCCGATGAAGTGCTTGGCGTTGAGCACCTGCCGTGCCAGTTGGTCGTCGAGGTCGGTGCGGTCGGTGATGAGCAGGATGGTGGGCGAGCAAAGCGACTTGCTGCGCATGAGCAGTCGGCAGAGGAAAAGCATGGTGAACGACTTGCCGCACCCCGTAGCGCCGAAGTAGGTGCCGCCCTTGCCGTCGCCCTTGGCGTTAAGGCGCGAGTGAAGCAGGATGTTGGCGTAGAGGGCGCGCGCCGCGTAATACTGCGGATAGCGGCACACCACCTTCATCTCGCTTTTGGTGGT
This sequence comes from Lachnospiraceae bacterium, assembly GCA_963654815.1. GTDB lineage: Bacteria > Bacteroidota > Bacteroidia > Bacteroidales > Bacteroidaceae > Prevotella. Next base: position 2,637 of record CAVKCP010000168.1, read on the forward strand.
GTCGGGCAGATAGATGAAATTGTGCATCACGTCGAGCAGACGGTCTTTGTCGAACAGTCCGGCCACCATAGTCTTCAGCGAGGGGATGCCGTTGATGGGCTTGTCTTTCGGTTCTACTTTGCGCCACGAGGTGAAGAACTCGTAGTCGGCGAAGAGCGAGCCGTACTTGTTGTTCACTCCGTCGGAGATGACCACAAAGGCGTTGTAGCGGAACAGTTGCGGAATGTCGCGGCGGTAGCGCACGGTAAGTTGCTTGTAGGCATCTTCTATGGTGGTTTTCTCCTTAATAGCGTTTTTGAACTCCAACACCACGAGCGGCAGTCCGTTCACATAGACTATGGCGTCGGGAATGCGCAGTTTCTCCAGTCCCTGCACCTCCAGCTGGTTGACTATGCTGTAGCGGTTGTGTTGCTTCCCCTTTTCGTCGAAACTCACGGGATAGATGTAGAGGTTGGGCTTTGTGGGGTCTTCGCGCTTCAGCGAAAAACCGTTCATCAGCAACTGCATGAAATCGCAGTTCTCGTCGTAGAGCGTGCCGCCCGTGTGCTGCTCTATGCGGCGCACGGCGTTTTCCACTTCCTTGCTGGTGATGCCCTCTCCGGCATAGCGTTCTTTCAGATAGGTGCGCAGGTCGTCCC
>CAVKCP010000169.1:0-3244 GCA_963654815.1 Lachnospiraceae bacterium
AGCGTCGCTGCGGCCAGAGTAGTTGTTGGGATAGAACACATAGAAGGTCATGGTGCGGTAGGTCACGTTGGAATCCTTTGCCTTGACGGTGAGGATGTCGCGCTCGCGGTAGTCGCGGCGGTAGATAGCCTGTGTGCTGCGCTTCCATCCGTTGGTTTTCTTGGTGCCGAGATAATAAGTGAAGCCGAGGTCAACACCGAGGTTGCAGTCCCATTTCTCGGCGTAGTGGTCGGCCTGACCGTATTCTAGGTCGAAGTTGGTCTGATAGAACAGTCCGCGAGCCTTGAGGTCGAGCGAGAAGTTTTTGCGGCGCGAGAAGAAACGGCTATATTGCAGTTCGAGGTGGCCGCTCCACTCGTTGTCGCTGCCACCTGTTTTGCCGAAGCCAGTGTGGTGTACGCCGCCGATACCGGCTGCGAACATGAACTGGTTCATGAATTTCTTGCTGTTGGTGCCCTCGTAGCCGAAGAAGAGGCGTGTGAGGTTGAGGATAACGCTACCGCTGATGTCCCACCATCCGGTTTTCATCTTGCGGTAGGGTGTGTTGTCGTCGGTGATCATCACGTCGCCGTAGCCGTAGTGGCCGGTGAGATATTCGGTCCAACCGCGAGAGTTTGACTTGATGAACTCCAGTTTCAAGGCGATGCCCGGCGTGAACCATTTACCGATACCCAAGCTCCAGTCGGGCGAAACGGTGCCTCCGAAGCTGCCCGTGCTGCTGTAATCGCCACGGAACGAGTGGGCTCCGACAGTACCGAACACGAACCAGTTTTTGCCGAAGCGGTTGGTCACGACGCGCATGGGGTCGTAGACCGTGTCGTTCTGCAACGTCACCAGTGTCGGGGCTGTGTAATCCACCGTGTCGGTATAGATTACTGGGTAGTCCTTGTACTTGTCGCGTTGGGCAAACGTGCCGACAAGCGGCAGCATGACCAGCGAAAGCAACATCAACAATTTTTTCTTCATAATTTTCTTATAACGTACGCTAAGTTTTAATCTTTGTCGTTTTGCAGCTGTATTGCCTTTTTTACAAGATTACGTTCCGCCGCTGCTTGCAGAACGTGCCTCAATTTGATTTTAATGGCAAAATTACTATAAAAATAGCAAACGACCTTGTTTCTTATATTAAAATTTGGGCAAAAAGTGTGCTTTGGCCCTCTATTCGAGCCAAAAACGTGAAATATGGACACCATAACGAGGTGTTAAGGAATTATTGAACACCGCGCCTGTCGGGGAGACGTTATCACTTGTCGTAGGCGCAATACTTTGAATTTTGGCTGATATACTCGGGCACGAGGTCTTTCATCAGCCGCACGGTCTGCTCCTCGTCGTAGGTGCGGGCCACTTCTATGAGGCGGTTGATTTTTGTTTCCACCTCGCTTTTGTCATACTCGCGCACCTTTGCGCACTTTATCTTGCGGTGCTGGGTTGGCAACACCTTCTCTTCGTCGTTGAGCACTTCCTCGTAGAGTTTCTCGCCGGGGCGCAAACCCGATATTTCTATCTCCACATCGGTATGCCCACTCAAACTTATCATTCGCTTGGCAAGGTCGATGATGCGCACGGGCTTGCCCATGTCGAACACCAATATCTGGCCGCCCTTGCCTATGGTGGCCGCCTCGAGCACGAGCATGCACGCCTCGGGAATGAGCATGAAGAAACGCTGTATGTCGGGGTGAGTGACCTTCACCGGGCCTCCCTGGCGTATCTGTTCGCGGAAGATAGGGATGACCGATCCGTTGCTGCCCAGCACGTTGCCGAAGCGCGTGGTGATGAACTGCGTTGTGCCGGTGAGCGACTGGCAGTAGATTTCGCAGATGCGCTTGGAGCATCCCATGACATTGGTGGGATTGACAGCCTTGTCGGTGCTCACCATAACGAAGCGTTCTGCGCCGTATTTCACGGCGAGGTCGGCTATTTTGCGCGTGCCGTCCACATTATTTAGAATACTCTCCACGGGATTATCCTCCATCATTGGCACATGCTTATAGGCTGCGGCATGGAAGATAATGTCGGGACGCGTCTCGGCGAAGATCTTCTCCATGCGGTGACTGTGGCAGATGTTCGACACGATGGTGAGCACTTTGAGTTCGGGGTGATGCTCCTTCATCCACATTCGCACGTCGTGTAGCGGTGTCTCGGCCTGATCGATGAGCACCAACTGACTTGGATTGAACTGCGTGAGAATCTTGGCCAACTGCGAACCGATACTTCCGGCAGCACCCGTGACCATGATGCACTTGCCCTTCATCTGGTTCATTATCAGTGCGGTGTCCACCACGATGGGCTCGCGCTGAAGCAAGTCTTTCATCTCGATGTCGAGCAGTTTGTCGTTGCCCAAGCCATAGATGCCCATGTGGTTTTTGAGAAAGCGGTCGTAGAACATCTTTATGGCCACGCGCATGCCGCACATGAACATAATGGAGAGAATGGCCTGCAGCGCGAGTACGCGGAAACGCACCTGCGCAATGAACTCGTTGAACGGGCAGTAGATGCGGATGAGCATCACGAGAGCGATGCCTATGGCAATGGCTGCGGTGATGCGTGCGAGGTCGGCGAAGGTGCTCTTGCGTATGATGCCGCTGTAGGTGTGCTGCAAGCGGAAGCCCACGAGATAGCATGGCAGGCACGCCATGAGGGTGGCAAGCAGCGGGACAAGATGAATGAGCGTGTTGCCCGGCCCGTAGTAGGACACGAACGACACCACACCCGACACCAAAACGATGAGCGAGTCGCCGCCGAGCACATACCAGTAAGGCAGCGAGTCGCGCGAGAGATACCAGTTGATTATTTTCTTGTGCAGCATGCTTTTATTTCCTTTACGATATATTCCACATCTTCATCGCTCACCATCGGTCCGCTGGGCAAGCACAGTCCGCAACCGAAGAGCCGCTCGCTCACGCCGTTGACATATTTCGGGCAATCGGCAAAAACGGGTTGCAGGTGGAGCGGTTTCCACAGAAGGCGGCTCTCTATGCCCTTCTCGTCGAGACGTTGGCGCAGGGTGTCGGCATCTATGCCGCATTTGTCGGCATCTACGGTTATGGTGTTGAGCCAATAGTTGCTCTGCTGTTTTTCCGAAGGATTGGTGTGGAGCGTGATGCCGTCGATGTCGGCAAGCAAGCGTTCGTAAAGACTTTCCACATGGCGGTGGTGGGCGATGTGATCGCGCAGCACGGTCATCTGTCCACGGCCGATGCCGGCGCAGATGTTCGACATTCTATAATTGTAGCCGATATGCTCA
>CAVKCP010000170.1:0-3152 GCA_963654815.1 Lachnospiraceae bacterium
AGATAGGGGCAAGCCCCTATCCTATAATATGCGCCCCTTTCAGGGGCAATGGATAGAAAACAGTGCAATGCGCAAAAGTAAGCCCCGGTTTTTCAGAAGTCTTATAAAGAACAGACATGCCACTTTTTACAATGTTAGACCAATATTATACCGGACACCAATATTTTAGAAAGCCGCTTCCCGCTGTCACAGCTGGCCCGCCTCTACCTGCAGCACGATGCGTTCGGTGAAGCGGTCGGCGCCGTTGGCGTCGTATTTCTTGGTGAGGCTTGCGCCGAAGAGAGCGGCGAAGGCCTGGTAGAAGCCTGCGCGTATGGGGCCGAGAAAGGCCTGCACGAGCTGGTAGGTTGAGGAGTCGCACTCGCGGTAGACGAGCTTTATGAGCAGTTTGCCCTGCTGATAGGTGAGCTTTTTCATGCGCGGCGTGTATTCCTTGCGTATGCTTTTCTCCACATATTTCAGGTGCTGGTCGCGGGCGCGCTTGTCGGGCAGAGTCTGCAGATACTCGTAGGTCTCGATTATTATGCGGTTCACCTCCTTGGCAATGGGCAGCACCTTCTTCACGTTGGCCACGAGGCGGTTGTAGGCCGCGCGCTGCTTGGCGTCGGTAAAGGCCGGTTCGGGATAGATGTAGAGCGGGTTGAGCTCCACATACTGTATGCTGTCGTTGCCCAAGAGAGCCTTGCCCACCTTCACCATGGGGGCGAATGTGGGCGCGTCGGGGTTGGTGTTGCCGTCGTCGGGCGATGTGCCGAGTGTGGCGACACTCTGTGCCCGTGCGGCGGTGAGGCCGGCGGCGAGCGTCAAGGTTATCAGGGCGCGTGTGTGCATGATGCTTTTTTGGTGGGGTGGGTGACTGGTGCAAAAGTACACATAAATTGCATGCCGCGTAGCCCGGGGCGTTCTAAAAAATGCAAAGTGGCGGCAAAAAACTGGCAGACGTGATTTCAGCTGCCGCCAACCCAAGCGCGTTTTAGGCCGTGGCGTGCGGAACAATAGTTCGCGCAAAGAATAATTTCTGCGACATAAATGCCGTTTTTGGCAATATAATAATGTATAATAAGACACTTTTTCCTACCTTTGCACCCGTGAACAAAACCGAAACAAAAAACTGTAAGAAAATGAAATACGCCCGTATGAGAAAGGCCGCCCTTGCCGTGGCGGCACTGTTGCTGCTGCCTTTGGCCCCGGCTGCCGCCGCCGACACCGCTGCCGACGGCCGCGCGTGGCAACCGTCGCCCCTTGGTGTTGCCGCCCTGCTGCCCGACACCGCCGTTGCTGCCGACACTGCTGCATGCTGCCCCTTGACCGCCGCGTGCGCCGCCGGCAACGAAGAAGTGCCCGACCTCACCCACCGCATACGCCCGGCAGAATGGATAGTGCCCGGAGCCGCCGCCGTGCTCGGCGCGGTGTGCGTGAAAAGTTCGTGGGGAACGAAGGCGCGCCGGAGCCTGCAGCACACGCTGTCGGCCCACGGCAAGCAGAAGACGAGCGTTGACGACTACATACAGTATGCCCCCACGGTGGTGGCCTATGCCCTGCCCCTGTGCGGCGTGAAGAGCACCCACGGCCTGAAAGACCGCACGCTGCTGCTCGCCATGTCGTATGCCATGATGGGCATAGCCGTCAATGTGTCGAAGCGCGCCTTCAAGGAGAAGCGTCCCGACAGCGGTGCCCGCAACTCGTTTCCGTCGGGACACACGGCCACGGCCTTCATGGGAGCCGAATATCTGTGGCAGGAATACCGCCACACCCACCCGATCATAGGCTACGGCGGCTACGTGGTGGCCACGGCGGTGGGCTTCATGCGCATACACAACGACCGCCACTGGGCCAACGACGTGCTCGCCGGTGCGGCCGTGGGAATGCTTTCCACCAAATTCGCCTACTGGCTCTATCCCAAGATTTTCCGCGAGTCGCCGCGCCGCAGCAAGAACAGCACGGCCTTCATGGGCATGCCCTATGCCAGCACCGACGGCGCGGGCCTTAGCATGGCACTCGTGTTCTGACGCGCACCGGGGGCAACAAGGAAAATTATTGCTGTCCGGTAAAAACTATTGGTGTCCGGTAAAATCTTGATATAACATCGTAAAACGTGGAATGTCTGTTCTTTATAAAACTTCTGAAAACTCGGGGTTTACTTTTGCGCATTGCGCGGTTTGCTATCCATTGCCCCTGAAAGGGGCGCATATTATAGGATAGGAGCTTGCCCCTATCTATCAAAGTGCTACCATCTTTTGCCCCTGCAAGGGGCGTATATTTCAACCTGTTACAATGAATTATGCGCCCCTTACAGGGGCAAAAATTGAGTAAACATGTAAAAAACGTAGGGGTAAACCCCTACGCTATAATATATCGTCCCTACGGGACTAACCCGTTGCGAAAGTTTCACTGGACACCAATGAAAATTTTTACCTGACACCAATAGTTTTTGCATGACACAAATAAAAGCAAACAAAATGCAGAAGCCGGAAACTGCACGCTATTGTGCGACAGTTTCCGGCTTCTGTTTTTGTGTTGCCCGTGGCGTGTGCCGTGGCAGCGGCCCGCTACTCGAAGTAGTAGAGGAACGTGGCTATGCCGGTGAGGGCCTTCTTTGGCGAGTCTTTTATCTCGATGGCAAACTTTATCTGTGCCTTGGTCACACCGCGCAGGTTTTCTATTGAGTGCAGGTCGGCCACGAGACGTATCGACTGTCCCGACTTCACGGCCTGGCCGAACTTCATCTTGTCCATGCCGTAGTTTACCATCATCTTGAGGTTTTTCACCTCGATAATCTGGTTCCACATGTAGGGCAGCATCGAGAGCGTGAGGTAGCCGTGGGCTATGGTGCTCTTGAAGGGGCTTTCAACGGCGGCGCGTGCCGTGTCGACGTGTATCCACTGGTGGTCGAGCGTGGCGTCGGCAAACTGGTTGATGCGTTCCTGCGGCAGCTCCACCCAGTCGGAAATGCCGATGTTCTTGCCGAGCAGCGCGGCAAACTCGTCGTAGGAGTTGATAATTGCTTTACTCATTTTTTCTTTCTTCTTTTTATTTATTGTTGTCTGTTGAAATTTTGAATGCCACGACATTTACGATGTCGTGTGTTTTCTCTTATGGTGGGTTCTATAAATTGGCTTTGTCAGATTGCGAGGCTGTTTTCGAGGACAATT
>CAVKCP010000171.1:0-3023 GCA_963654815.1 Lachnospiraceae bacterium
ATAAACGCAGGGGCAAGCCCCTGCGCTATAATCTGTCGTCCCTACGGGACTTGATGGTTGCAAAGTTTTTACCGGACACCAATATTAAGTGACGGTGAAAAAATAAGTTGGTATGATTTGCGGCTTATATTTTTGAGATGTTTTGGTCTCTTGAAGAGGGAGCATAGCGGGCTATGTGACCGATGAGAGAGACAAAAACAACCAAAAAGATGAGCCGGACAATCATCCAAAGATATATTTCACTGTTCTCAAATCGTACCAAGTTATTTTTTTATCGTCACTAAAATAATGTATGTTGTCCTGAAAATATAGGGCAATATGGCAATATTACAGTCCGAGACCTTTCAAGGCTTTGCTTGCAGCCTTGTCTACGGCATCGTTGGCCTTCTTGTTGGCTTTTTCAACGGCGTCGTTCACGGCCTTGTTGGCTTTTTCCTTGCCTTTGTTCACCTCGTCGCTCACTTTCTGCTCGGCAGCAGCGGCGGCAGTAGAAGCAGCTGCCGATGCGGCAGCCTTCACTGTCGCAGGTGCGTTTTCAACGGCTTCGGCAGCAGCTTTTGCAGTTGCCACGGCGGTTGCGCCCTTGGCTATTGTGGGCGATGCAAGGTTTACTATGTCGCTGGCCACAGCTTTCTTGGCCTCGTCGGCAGTGGTTGCAGCCGATGTGGGCAGGTTGGTAATGCCGTTGACGAGGCTTGCCACGGTTGTGTTGCCGCTTGCCACGTTTTTGATTGACTCGGCGTTGTCGTTGAGGAATTTCTTTATTGCCGAACCGTATGCCTTTGCCTCTTCGAGCTTGCCGGCTTCGACAAGGTTCTTGTATATTGTTTCAAGGTTGGCGAGTGTGGCTATTGTGGCTTTGGCATCCTTGGCGTTAACGGCTTTCTGAAGCTCGGCTGTGAGGTTGTCAACAGTTGCCTGCGATTCGCTTGACAGTGCGGCAGCGGCCTCGTCGGCGGTTGCAGCTGTGTCGGTCACTTCGGTAGAGTCGGCGTTGGCCTGGGCATTCTGTGCCTTGTTGCCGCAGCTTGAGAATGTGAGTGCAAGTGCAGCGGCGAAAATGAATAATTTCTTCATGTCTTTAATTGTTTTTATTAGATGTTTGTTATTGTTGCGCAGTTTGTTTGTCCTGTTTATAACCCGACGGCAAAGTTAGTGTTTTTGCAACAAAAACAACGCAAAAGAGTATGTTAAAATAAACATTTAATCATCTTTAATGACGTTGAAAAACTTGAGTTGGTATGATTTGCTGCTTATATTTTATATCTGTTTTTTAGTTGTGTCGGTGTACAGATGCACACACGATGTTACAAAAAGTTTGCAAAGCAATAGGCGGCACGTAAAAAATAATGAGAAGTTGTGCATAATTACGATAAAAACCTTAACTTTGCATGAGGTTTAATAAAGAAGAAACAAGATAAAGAGGATAGGGTTTACACGTTGGCTTAGCGTATCTTATGTGATTGATGCGTTGTCAGTGCATATTCTTAATTTTGGAAGTTTTAACAGGAAACATCGTAACTGCTTGACATATGTGAGTTTACATAATCGTGCAGGAATAGAAAATATGTCTTGATACCAATTAATCCGTATCTTTTCCAACGAGACGTTTAAAGTTTTGCTCCCCGAAATGTCATCCCAAAAAGAACAACAGTGGTTTGTGATGCGCGACTTGAAACGTCCGAACTCGCTGAACCCCGCCTACCGTCAGCTTCCCGAACTGGGCATCGAGACTTTCACGCCGATGCATTGGCGCATTGTCACCCGTAAAGGGAAGAAGCTGCGAGAGGAGCGTCCCTTCATTCCCGACCTTGTGTTTGTGCATTCCGACCGCGAGGCAATCGATGCTGTGTGCATAGACATTCCCACTCTGCAATACCGCTATGTGCGTGGTGGCTACAAGTGCCCCATGGTGGTGGCCGACCGGGAAATGGAGCGTTTTGTAAAGGCCGTGCAGTCGGTGGACAACCCCGAATATTACAGTCCTGAAGAGATAACAGCCGACATGATAGGTCGCGAGGTGCGTATCGTGGGTGGCATGCTCGACGGCTATGAGGGCAAGTTGCTCAAATGTCAGGGTTCGCGCCGTCGCCGCTTGCTTGTCGCCATTCCCAACCTGCTCGTGGCCGCTGTCGAGGTGAACCCCGATTACATTGTCTTTTTGTAGGACAATGTATATTGCCCATAGCCCCGTAGACCCACATCCCCATAGCCCCGTAGACCCCCATCCCATAGCCCCGTAGGGGCGACATAGTATAGGATAGGGGTTTACCCCTATCTTTCTGCCGTAATCTCAGAACGTTGCCCCTGTAAGGGGCGCATAATTCAACTCTCATGTCCCAAACGTTGGCCAAAAACTACATTCACTTGGTTTTCTCCACCAAGGGACGAACCGAGACCGTTCCGAAACAACATCTCACGGAGATACATTCGTATATGGCGGGAATACTCAATGCCAACAAATGTCCGGCCATTTGTGTAGGAGGCACGCCCAATCATGTTCATCTGTTGTTCTGTTTGGGTAGGTCGAAGGCGTTGTCAGATGTGGTGCGAACATTGAAATCGTGTTCGTCGCAATGGATCAATGAACGGAACGGTTCTCCGTTCAACCATTTTTGTTGGCAGGACGGATATGGTGCGTTCAGTATCAGTCAGAGTCACGTGCCTACTGTGTCACAATATATAGATTCGCAAGAGGAACATCATAAGAAAGTATCGTTTCAAGATGAGTTTAGACGAATTTGTGCGTTATACCACGCGGGCTTGGATGAACGTTATGCGTGGGATTGAACTCTGCGCCCCTTACAGGGGCACTTGAAAATATCAACTCCCAAACGTAGGGGCAAGCCCCTACGCTATAATATTTGCCCCTTACGGGGGCACCCCGTGTTACCCACATCATATTTCCTCCATTCCTTTTCGCCCTACATCATATAACCCTCTATCCACTCCCCTTTTCGCCCCATATCACATTATTATATTGTAACCACATACAAAAACATATTCCGAGAAAAATGAAATTC
>CAVKCP010000172.1:0-3003 GCA_963654815.1 Lachnospiraceae bacterium
TCGAAGGGAGCATGGAGCTGGCAGTCGGCGAGACTCTTCTTGGCGATGCTCTCGGCGGAAATCGCCTGCTGGAGTTGGCTCTGCGCCTCCACCCATTTGATCTCGGGCAGACTCCCCTTGTCGTGCAACTGCTTCATGCGCCCGTAGGCATCCTCTGCCTGGAGCCGTGTGCTGTGCGCCATGTCATAACTGTTCCTCACTTGCGTGGGATCGACCGTAGCGATGAGTTGTCCACGATGCACCCGGTCGCCCACTTTCACGCGAATCTGCATTATTGTTCCGCCCGTGGTGAAGCTCAGCGAAGCACCGTTCTCTTCTTCCACCGTTCCCGAATATCCATAACCTGATGCCGACATCGGGCTTTCCGCTCCTACCGTCATCTCCTTCACCATTACAGATTCCTCTTCTGCCTGCATACTTTGCTTCTTGCCGCAGCCCACAAGGAGCGACGACACCAACGCAAAGGCAGCAAGCGTGCACCCTGTGGCAAGTGTCGTTTTGCCCGTTACTCTCGCACTTCCATTCCTTACTTTTCTCATGTTGTATGCTTTGTATGTGTTCATATTTTCCTGAATTCGGATGCAAAACAACTGCTTTCGTGTGGAATTATCAGACATGCCACGTCTTGTAAAGTGTCCGATAATTCTACGGAAAAACAAAATGGCGAAGCGCAGGACACAAAAAGGAAATGAATAACACACCAAAATACGGCAAATAGAGATACTTTTGCATTTGATAAAACAAAGAATGACAATATGCAAGATATGGAAATGCAGAAAAACAAGATAATGGACGAAGATGTCTTTTCAAAGGAAAAGATGTTATTTCGGGTAAACCGCAGCGGCATAACCGAGGAGGAATGCCGATTGCGCATGGAACAACTCACCGACAAGGATTTTGCCGTGTTTGACGAACTAGGAGACTTGCCGTCGGAGAACGTGCATGCCGAGGCTTATGTAACCATTTTGTGCCTTGGCGGCAAGGCTTCATGCACGATAGAGGGAACGGAATATAATGTGGGCAAGAACGACATGGTGCTGGCGCATCCCAACCAGTTCATACAAAATGCCATGGTGAGCTGCGACTTCAAGTGTTGTGGCATGCTCATGTCGCCGGCCTATTTCGAGAGCATTTTTATTATTGGCGGCAACATTTGGGAGGCCGGACTCATCATACGCGAAAACCCGTTGCTGCATCTCGAAGACTACGAGGTGCAGCATTTCCTTGCTGACTATGAGTTTCTGAAGCACAAACTTGCCGACACCCACTTGCCTCACCACAGGCAAATACTGAAACTTCTGCTGCAGTCGTTTGTTTTTGAGTTCTACGACAACATCGCCCCCAAACTCAACCAGCAGGTGGCCTGTGGCAACCGCACTTCGGCTGATGTCTTATTCACGCGTTTCGTTTCTTTGGTAACAGCTGAGTCGCCGCGCCGCCGCGAGGTGAAATATTATGCCGACAAGCTCTGTATCACGCCCAAATATCTGTCGGCCATCTGCAAGAAACAGACGGGCAAGACGGCATCTGAACTCATCAACAGTGTAACCTTGAACTACATCCGCAACATGCTCGTCTCATCGGACAAAAGTATTAAGGAGATTGCTTCCGACGCAGGCTTCGACAACCTGTCGTTTTTCGGCAAGTATGTCAGACGCGAGTTGGGTATGTCGCCACGCGACTACCGGGCGCAGAGGTAGAACTTGTCTTATTGCAATAGCGGATAGCGTATTAATGCAATTGTTTGGTGTCTTATCGTGCATACTTATTCTGCGGTGTTTGCACTGCTTTGGGCGTTCATCAGTGGATATAAGATAGCAAAGAGGGGATATTACTTTAAATGTTTCTCACCCAAAGAAAACAACAAATCCCCAAAACTTTGACATTTTGGGGATTTTGCGTGTTTTCCAGGCTTGCGCCTTGGCAACTGCCTTAAAAACCAATAACCTATTTTGTGACGGTAAAAAAATAAGTTGGTGCGATTTGAACTATGGTAAACGTATGTTACGTCAGACTTTTCAGCTTATCTTTTTGGCTGTTTTTGCCTCTCTCATCGGTCACATAGCCCGCTATGTTCCCTCTTCGAGAAACGAAAACATCTAAAAAATATAAGCTGCAAATCATACCAACTTATCTTTTCACCGTCACTTACTAACCTTATATTTGTCTATGAAAAAACTCTCCTTGCTTTGATGCACGTAGGGCAGGGCCAATGCGTAGCCTATCCTATTTGTATCTGACGGCTCACCTTGTGGTCTTCTTTGTTTATCTTGGGCAAATCCACGGTGAGCACACCGTCGGCCACCGAAGCTGCAATTTTGTTGCGGTCAACATCGTCGGGCAGAATGAGTGTCTGCTCAAACTTCGAGTAGGCAAATTCGCGGCGCAGATAGTGGGCCTTACGGTTGTCTTCCTGATCGTTGCGGTGGCTCTCCATTTTTATTGTAAGGTCGCCCTCGTCGTTGATGTGTACTTGGAAATCTTCCTTGCGCATGCCCGGAGCAGCCAATTCCACGATGTATGTCGTGGGAGACTCCTTCACGTTGATGGCCGGAGCCGTGGCCTTGGTGCGGGGCATATAGTCTGTATAAAGGAAATCGTTGAATTCCTCGGGTAACCAAATATTTCTGCTTGCCATAATCTTATCCTCCTGTTGTTTTTTGTTTGTTGCTTGTTATAGTTTGTGCGGACTTTTGTGTGCCCTTACGACTATATGTTTGCAACTTGCATACCATTGAAGAAAATATGACAGAATGACCGATTTTGCATGACAAAATGTCTTGTTGGGGGAGCGGAAACGTATTGATACAAAAATGTTAGTGTCCGGTAAAAATTTGGCCTAACATAGTAAAACGCTGAATGGTTGTTCTTTATAATGTTGTGGGAAGCATAGGGCTTACTTTGTCTAATGTATAGCTTCCTGTCTATTGCCCCTGAAAGGGGCGCATATTATAGGATAGGGGCTTGCCCCTATCTATCAAAGCACACCGTCTTTTGCCCCTG
>CAVKCP010000173.1:0-2904 GCA_963654815.1 Lachnospiraceae bacterium
GCAGGGGCAAGCCCCTGCGCTATAATCTGTCGTCCCTACGGGACTTGCCGGTTGCTAAGTTATTACCGGACATCGATAATATTTTATGGACTTTTGACCGTACAACCTTGCAGGGCTTGCACACAATGCGAATAGTTGCCTTATATAAGTGACGGTGAAAAAATAAGTTGGTATGATTTGCGGCTTATATTTTTGCGATGTTTTTGTTTCTTGAAGAGGGAGCATAGCGGGCTATGTGACCGATGAGAGAGGCAAAAACAGCCAAAAAGATGAGCCGGGCAACCAACAGAAGATGTATTTCATTGTCCTCAAATCGCACCAAGTTATTTTTTTATCGTCACTAAACAACGATGCGCCCGGCAAAGCCAGATGTTGCTGGCCGTGCCGGGCGCATTGCTATTCAGTCAGATACCGACTGTTTATTTCACAAATTTCTTGCCGTTCACGATGTAGATGCCGCTGCCGAGTGCCGAAGCATCCTTTCCGGCGTAGCGGCCATCGATTGTGTAGATGCGGCCGTCGGCCTGCTTCTTGTCCACGTGGATGTCGCTTATTGCAGTCACGCAGTCGTTGCTCAGGATGTTGTCGTCACTTCCGCCGAGCACGTTGAACTTCATTGTGCCGTCGATGTTGAGACGTATGCCGGTAATGGGCTTGCCCATTTTCTTCGTACCGTCGGAGTTGCGTGTGTTGAGCGTTGCTGCCGGCTCAGAGTCGTCGGTGAGCTCGTCGTTCACGATAGTACCTCTGTAAGTGTAGGGATAGGGGTCGCCCTGTATCGAGGCAAGATAGCTGCTGCCCGTTTCGTTGTCGGCGTGGAATATGGTGCAACGCTGGCGGCTTGCGGTGGCGTTCACCGTGTTGTTCTGCCATACGGTGGCATCGTAGTCAACATGCAGGATGAGCATTCCGGCAGCGTAGAGGCTTGCGTCCCAACCTTCTTGCTGGCGGTTCTCGAGCAGGTAGTATTCGTCGTTGTTCTTCTCGTTGTAGAGTATGAACGGACGTCCGTTGTCGGTGAGCGAACGCATCTTCAGCACCGAAGCGGGCGAGTCGAGCACGATGGGTTCGGTCCATCCTGCATACATGCGCTCATAAGATGTGTAGTTGCAGGGCACAAAGCTGTTGCCGTTGTACGAACCCGATGCCATCACATCCCAAAAACCCATGGCATAGTTTGAGCCGCCAGAGGTGTCGTACATGTCGGGGAATCCGAGGCAGTGCGAGAATTCGTGGCAGATGGTGCCGATGCCCGAAGATTTCGTTTCGCTTGTGTATGTGCCCGTAGAACTGTCGGTAACGCTTTCAATCTCGTTGCCGCAAGCATAGGTATCTACATACACGCCGTCGAAGGTGAGCTTCTTGGCCACGTCGCTGCAGTATTGCAACTGATACTCGTGGGGCCAGATTGTGGCGTCGTCGCCGCCCGAAGCCTGTCCCATTCCGGCATAGAGCACGAACACCTGGTCAACCTCGCCGTCGCCGTCCCAGTCGTAGTCGGCAAAGTCAACATATTTGTCGGCACCGGTGCAGGCTTCCTTAATCATTGTTCCCACCTTTACATCGCGGTAAGAAGAGCTGTAGTCGTTGCCGTAGTAGGAGTAGTTGTGCGACAACTGTATGGGGCCAACCACATCGAAATCGATGTCGAATGTATTGTTGCTTTGGGCGCGGAAGTAGTCGCGCACGCTGCCTACATAGCCCTCGTCAGACGAGAAGTTCTCGCCGTTGATTACCTGTTTGTAGTATTCGAGGTCGTGTGCGGTCTCGAATTTCTTGTTCTTGAACTCTACGAGAATAACAAGTCCCTTCTTGGTGCCGGTGTATGTGGCGTGGTCGTCGCCCAAACCCACACGGGCCGGAGCTACACGGGCCGGAGCCATACGCTTGGCGCGGCTCTCATCAATGGGGCGGCGCTTGGTATCGGCAATCTCGCGCAGCAGCGTCATGTCGGCAGCTACATAAGTTTGCGTGTCGCCTTCTCCGCGCACAAACTTGCGACCATCGGCAGACTCCCACCAGTTCATAAACTCGTCGCCCTTAAGTTCGGCACTGACCGTCGTCCCGTCAGCCAGCGTCAACACCTTCTTCACTCCGGGCTTTGCGGGCACTGCATGTGCGCTTATGCCGAATGCGAAGAACATCGACAGTAAGAAGATTGATTTTCTCATATTTGCGATTTCTTGATAAATGTATGAATTTCGGCTGCAAATTTACATATAACACGTTGAAAGGACAAACATTTTGTTGAAATTTTTACAAACTTGGCTTCAAAAACTACAATCTTTGAATTTAAGCCTCATCTGAAAGACAAATTCACATCGGCAAGGCTATCGGTGTGAAATTGCGTTCCTGCACGACTGTTTTAACATTTCTACTCGCGCAGGAATGCCCACGCAACGTGCAAAGAAAATGTAGGTGCAAAAAAACGTAAAAATCAGAGCACTCACCACAATTATTTGATTATCAATAAATTGCTTGCAAAATCGTAATTATATAGGTTTTTTCAATGCCTAAAAAAACGGCAAAATACTGTAAAGAAGCCTTTGTTGCAGCACAAACAATACTTTGTTGGCGCGCAAACGAGGCTTCTTCACACGCCGACAAAGCCTTGTCGGCCATGCAAAGAAGCCTTGTTTGCCCCAAAAAGCGCA
Source organism: Lachnospiraceae bacterium (assembly GCA_963654815.1). Classification (GTDB taxonomy): domain Bacteria; phylum Bacteroidota; class Bacteroidia; order Bacteroidales; family Bacteroidaceae; genus Prevotella. Next base: position 2,655 of record CAVKCP010000173.1, read on the forward strand.
TCATATACGGGCAAAACAAACGCCGCGTGCCGGATTCATGCACGGCTTTGCGGCCACAAACGAGCTGGTTTGCCGAGTGCCGCGGTAAAAGTTTTTTACTGTCGTGGCGCGTTTTTTAACTATTGGTGTCCGGTAAAAACTTTGCAACCATCAAGTCCCGTAGGGACGACAGATTATAGCGCAGGGGCTTGCCCCTGCGTTTATTGTTTCCAACAAATTTGCCCCTGTAGGGGGCGCATAATTCATTGAC
>CAVKCP010000174.1:0-2815 GCA_963654815.1 Lachnospiraceae bacterium
CAGGGGCAAAAAACGGTGATGCCTAACAGATAGGGGCAAGCCCCTATCCTATAATCTGCGCCCCTTTCAGGGGCAACGGATTGCAAACCGTGCAATGCGCAAAGGTAAGCCCCGGGTTTTTCATAACCTTATAAAGACATCCGTTCAACGTTTTACGATGTTATATCAAAATTTTACCGGCCACCAATATTTTGCAATGTTGACAAGCCGTTGGTGTCGTGCCGCCGTTCAGACGATGAGGTCGAGACATCGCTCAACGGGAATGCCCGCATTCTTGTCGTCGTTGTCTTTGTTGCGGTCGATGAGACGGTAGAGTGCGTCGATGGCGAGCTGTGCCGACTCTTCAAGCTGTTTGCCGTCGAGCAGATGTCCGAGCAGCACCGCCGAGAAAAGGTCGCCCGTGCCCGGAAAGTGCACGGGTATCTCGGTGTAGGGCAGGGTGAAGTGTTTGCCGCTGTCGGCATTGTAGCCCACCACGGCGGTCATGCCGTGCAGCGGCACGCTTGTTATGAGCACCGATCGTGTGCCTATGGCTCGCAGACGGTCGGCCACGTCGTAGGCTTCGGCCTCGCTCACCCCATCGGCGTTGTAGGGAGTGTCGGTCAGGTAGCACGCCTCGGTCATGTTTGGATATATCAGGTCGGCCACGGCCACCATTTCGCGCATGCTTGTTATGGTGTCTGGCGTGATGCCGTTGTATAGATGTCCCTCGTCGCCCATCACGGGGTCAACGAAGATGCGCGTTCCACGGCTTGCCTGCTCGCGGCAGTATTGCGACACGAGCCGTGCCTGGTGCTCCGATGCCACTATGCCGGTGGCTATGGCGTCGAAGGTGAAGCCCAGTTGCCGCCACACGGGCAGCACCTGCTCAATGTAGCCGGTGGCTTCGAGAGTGGCGAAATGGCCGTATTCAAACGGGTTGGACACCAGCATCGTGGGAAGGGCGTAGAAAGGCACGCCCATGTATGACAGCACCGGCAGCATGGCGAGCGCACCCACCTTGCCGTAGCCCACCACGTCGCTGATGAGCAGCAATGTCTTTTTCTTGTTCATCGTCGTTGTCTTTTTTGTCGTCGGCACGCCTTTACCGCATGGCATGGCATGCAGCAAAGTGTGCCGCGCACTGCAAAATTAGCCATTATCGGCGAGATTGGCGGCAAACCTACGCTTTTTTTGACGATAAGCAGCCGTATAACCGTCAAACCGCGTGTTGCGCATGCCGCGCCAGTGTGCGGCAAAAACTGTGCGGCGGATTTTGACATTAAGCCAAATTGCATTACCTTTGCATTGCCGCTGCACCTGTTGCGGCAGACAATTACGACACAATAAAATACAAAGAAAATATGGGAAAAGTAATTCTTACCGGTGACCGCCCTACCGGCAAACTCCATTTGGGACACTATGTGGGGTCGCTGCGCCGGAGAGTTGAACTGCAGAATGCGGGCGACTACGACCGGATGTTCGTGTTTATGGCCGACGTGCAGGCTCTCACCGACAATGCCGACAACCCCGAGAAAATACGCCAGAACATTATCGAGGTGGCACTCGACTATCTCTCGGCAGGACTCGACCCCGCAAAGTGCACTCTGTTCATACAGAGCCAGATAGCCGAACTTGCCGAGCTCACCACTTATTTGATGAACCTCATAACGGTGTCGCGCGTGCAGCGCAACCCCACGGTGAAGACCGAGATAAAGATGCGCAACTTCGAGGCCAACATTCCGCTCGGCTTCTTCTGCTATCCCGTGAGCCAGGCTGCCGACATCACACTGTTCAAGGCCACCACCGTGCCCGCAGGCGAAGACCAGGAGCCCATGATTGAGGTGGCCCGCGAACTGGTGCGCCGCTTCAACCAGACCTATGGCGAGGTGCTCGTTGAGCCTAACATCATGCTTCCTGAGAACGCCACGGCACGCCGTCTGCCCGGCACCGACGGCAAGGAGAAGATGAGCAAGAGCCTTGGCAACTGCATTTATCTGAGCGACTCTGCCGCCGAAGTGTGGAAGAAGGTGAAGAAAATGTCGAACGGTGCACCGCGCATGAGCATGGACGAGCCCGGCAACTTGGAGGGCAACGCCGTGTTTACCTATCTCGAGGCTTTCAGCACACCGCAGGACTTTGCCGATTTCTGGCCCGAATACAAGACGCTCGATGAACTGAAAGAGCATTATGTGCACGGCGGAATAGGCGACGGCACATGCAAGAAGTTCCTCAACAACATTCTCAACCGCATACTCGAACCTATACGCCAGCGCAGACACGAGTATGAGCAGGACATTCCCGAGATTTACAACATACTGCGCAAGGGCACCGAGGTGGCACGCGAAACCGCCGCGCAGACAATGGACGAAGTGCGGCATGCCATGCGCATCGACTATTTCAACGACGTGGAACTCATACGCCAGCAGAGCGAGAAGTTCCGTGCCAAATAACGGATTTGCCGTAAAAAAAGCAACAGGAGGGTGCGTAATGCACCCTCTTTTTTTATCCCTAAATAGATTGTTGGACGTATTGCAGTTTTTATTTGTGTCCGGTAAAATTTTGATCTAACATAGTAAAACGTTGAACGGATGTTCTTTATAAGGTTATGAAAACCCCGGGGCTTACCTTTGCGCATTGCACGGTTTGCAATCCGTTGCCCCTGAAAGGGGCGAATATTATAGGATAGGGGCTTGCCCCTATCTATTAGGCATTACGTTATTTTGCTCCTGTAGGGGGCGCATATTTCAACCAGTCAATGAATTATGCGCCCCCTACGGAGGCAAATTTGTTGGAAACAATAAACGCAGGGGCAAGCCCCTGCGCTATAATCTGT
>CAVKCP010000175.1:0-2664 GCA_963654815.1 Lachnospiraceae bacterium
TGAACCGCGGAACGTAGTGAAGCGGTGTAACCCTGGGTAAACGGTTGGCTTTCAAGGCTGGCCTGTAAGGTCAGCACAATCGATTTGGTGTGTTGACCTTACAGGCCAATCGGCTCCGCCGTACATGAAACCCAGGGTTACGGATGTCGCTTCGCTCCATCCTCACCCTGGGCTAGGATTGTTACGCCCTTTCAGGGCTTTGATTACTGAATTCTTCCTGAGAATTAAATGATTATGAATTTGTTCTAACATAAAATTCTGCACATTTTTACGGAATTTTGAACTACCCACCCATTTTGGGACAGTCATACAAATAGAAAAAACAAGACTTGGGTTGTTTGCTTGTGCCTAAATCGCCGTGCCGCGCCGTGCGTTTGTAGCTCATGTCGTGCATGCGGTTGATATGCGTCAAGGTAGAAAAGTATCATCGCAGGGGCACGTCTGTTGCTTGGGTGGCGGTGCTGTGCAGGCGTGTGACATTGTGAAATGCCTTTGGGCAAGTTTCGTGCTGAAACGGGCGAGGTGTTTAAATTTGCTAAAAATGTGTACGAACACAGGCGTTTTTATGGTTTTTTACGCTCTAAATGCCCTCAAAACCCATTCATTGTTAAAATTTTAGAGTTGTGCGGCAACGTCTGATATTTTTTCAAATAATGTTATAATTGTACAATATCCAGTTAAAATAGTATTACTGAAATTCTTGGTTTTGATATATCTTTGCAACCGAATAGCAATACCGAATAACTTCAAACTTAAAACGCAATGACTAATTCAAACACATTTATGTGTAAGGCCGTGTGCCGGTGTCCCCGTGTGTGTCGTGGCCGACCGGCGTTCTGCCCGTAGATTGAAACATCATGGCTTCTCAAAGCACAACATAATGTTTTTAAAATCAATTTTCCTTATTATTAATAACAACCATTAAATTTCGCCTAATGAAGAAATTAGTGATGCTTATGATGGCTCTCATCATGACGAGCCTGACATTCGCGCAGACGAAAGTAACCGGTAATGTCAGCGACGAGACCGGCGAACCTGTCATTGGCGCGAGCGTGACTGTCAAAGGGGCAAGTGGCACAGGAACCGTTTCCGACATCGACGGAAACTTCAGTATCAGTGTCCCCGCAGGCAAGAAACAGCTCGAGGTGACTTACATCGGCTTTATGCCGCAGACTGTGGACATCGCGGGCAAGAACAATGTGAAGGTAGTCTTGAAAGAAGACAACCAAACCCTGAACGAAGTTGTCGTGGTGGGTTACGGTACGATGAAGAAGAGCGACCTCGCCGGAGCTTCTGCCTCAATGGACGAGAAGACTCTGAAATCGGCTCCAATCACCAACGTCGACCAGGCGTTCCAGGGACGTATCTCGGGTGTGACTGCCACACAGACATCCGGTCAGCCGGGTTCGGCCGTATCGGTTAACGTGCGTGGTATTGCCACCATCAATGCCAATACCGAGCCTCTCTACGTTGTCGATGGTGTAATCTACAACTCACAGAGCAACAGCGGTTCGTCGCTCGGACTCGGCGATGCCCTCGGCAACGGTTCCCACTCGGCAGTGTCGCCCCTCTCTCTCATCAACCCCAGCGACATCGTGAGCATGGAAGTGCTCAAGGATGCATCGGCTACGGCCATCTACGGTTCGCAGGGTGCCAACGGTGTTGTGCTCATCACAACCAAGAAAGGTAAGGCCGGCGAGGCCAAATTCTCTTATAGTGGTTCGGTAGCTGCAAGCCGTCAGAACAAACGCCTCGACATGCTCAACCTGCGCGAGTTTGCACAGTACTACAACAGACTGGCTTCGCAAGGCGAGATTTCCCAGCCCGACAAGACCTTCAGCGATCCCTCAATACTTGGAGTCGGTACAAACTGGCAGGATGCAGTGTTCCGCACAGCATGGCAGCACTCTCACCAGGTTTCTGCAGAAGGCGGTACTGACAAGGTGAACTACTATGTGTCGGGCAGCTATGCCGACCAGGAAGGTACTATCCTCGGCAGCGACTTCAACCGTTTCTCGGTGCGTGTCAACCTTACTGCACAACTCAAGAAATGGTTTAAACTGGGTGTTAACACCACATTCGCAAAGACAAATGAAAGTCTGAAGCTGGCCGACGGCGACGAAGGTCTTATCAGCTACTCGCTCACCACAACTCCCGATATACCTATTTATAATATAGACGGAAGCTACTCAAGCGTGTCGAAGGAAGGCTATACCAATCCTAACCCCATTGCCATGGCTCTCATGGACGACATCCTGCTCGGCCGCCAGACATTGAACGGTAGCATCTTTGCCGACATCACTCCCATAAAGAACCTTACATGGCACGTTCAGCTCGGTTACGACATCAATTCGTCGAAGGCCGAGACCTACAAGCCGAAGGTGGATCTCGGTACTTGGACCCGCGACAACAACCAAAGCCGCATACAGAAGAACAGCGCCAACTACTGGTCGCTCAACAACTACCTCACCTACAACTTCAACATCGACAAGCACAACGTGTCGGCCATGCTCGGTCAGGAGTGCTGGGAGTCGAAGTATGACTATGCTTCGGTCTACAACACCAACCTTCCCAGCGACATCGTGCACAATCCGGCACTCGGTACGGGCGACCCGCAGATCAACTCAGGTTGGGGAAGTTCTGCAATGGCTTCATTCTTCACCC
>CAVKCP010000176.1:0-2576 GCA_963654815.1 Lachnospiraceae bacterium
GCAACCCGTTATATTAATTCTTGTTTTGCGGTGGGAATTTATAGAACCCACCTTAATCCGATTTTAAACACTCTACCCTACGGGACTTACCTGTTGTTAAGTTTTTGCCGGCACGCCAATATTGGGATTAAAATAAGGCAAGTCTGTGGCGCAAACAAGCACTCCGGCCTTTTTGCTGCGTCTGCCGCACGCACGTGCATCAGCCGCCGCACGCGCGTGGCGCAATTGCTGCACGTGCGTGCCGCATTTCGTGCAAATGAAATGTGCGGTGTCGTTGTAACACAATTTTATTGGTTATACTGGTGGATATAGTGTTCTTTTTTGCCATAAAGGTGCATTATCTTTAAAGAAATATGTAATTTTGTAATGCTTAATGACAATAGCATAGCGTGGTTTCTTAATCTTTATAATCGCAGTTGATATGGGTATCGTGAAAATGCAATTCTTCACTTACGGCATATGTGTGACGTTCTACTTGCTCATGGCGTGGCGTTTCAGCCGCGTCAAAGGCGGACGGGTGGAACGCATAATAAGTGTGCTCATGTTGGTGATAGCTTCACAATATGTGAAAGACCTTTTTTTCATCAATTCGCCGGACATCGAAGACGGCTTCACCGGGCGAGTTGCCACGGCTATCGACTTCGTAACCGTGCCGTTCTATGGCTTGCTGCTTTTCGAACTGTGCCGTCCGGGCCGCCTCACCAAGCGCGGCGCGGCACTCAATGTGTTGCCGTTCGTAATCTATTCGCTCGTGTATATCGTGTCGGGATGGTCGGTCATGTTCGACTTGATGCTTGTGCTTGCCGGCCTTTACGGCGTGCGATGCATCTGGTGGACACTGCGCGCCTTACCCGCCTACCACAGATATTTGAAGAACGAATATTCCTACAACGAGAACATCAACCTCTACTGGCTGCGCGGAGTAATGGCAATGTTTGCCCTTCTTCTTGCCATTTGGGTGTATAGCTGTGCCAATCCCGTGCCCTATGCCGAAATAATATATATGCTCATGTCGCTCACCGTGTGGGTGGTGGTGTGCTATTTCATACGCCGGCAGGACCGCGTGCTCTACATGGTGCGTGAGAACATGATTGCGGCCACGCCCCAACCGGCATGCACCGCGCCGCCGCTTGGCGACGATCAAGTGGCTCGATTCAAGGCACTCTTCGACGACGAAAAGGTGTATCTCGCACCGAAACTGAGCCTCACCGAGCTTGCACGGCAAATGGGCACAAACCGCACCTATCTGAGCCAGCATATAAACAAGACGTATGGGCAGACGTTCTACGAGTTTGTCAACTCTTACCGCGTAGTGCATTCCGAACGGCTTTTGGCCGAAACCGACTATAACCTCGAAACAGTGGCCGAGATGTCGGGCTTCAACTCGCTTTCCACTTTCCGAAGGGCATTTGCCGCAAGCCACGGATGCAGTCCGCAGGTCTATCGCGACCAAAATTCCGACGGCAGCGGCAGTGAGGCAGCCAAACAGGAAACGAAAGCGTAAAAACGGCATTTCTTGCGGTTTTGACACCCGCCGTTTATCGTTTGACACCGCATTTTTTACGCTTTGACACCGTGCCGAGCCTCCGATTTGGTAATTTTGTGTCTGCAAAAACTAACGAAATATCGGGGATTGGCAGGCGAATTGCGGTTGGCGATTGCCGTGAAAAGAAACCTGCTGAAAATGCCGCTACGGTAAGAGTAGCACCACGCTGTGGCATGTTCCCCTCTCATATTATTACTGATGCATTGGTCCGGCAGCATGCAATGGCATGCTGCCGGGCGTGCCCTGAAAAACAGATGCCCCCGCATGTGGGCAAAAAAAGGCTGCACGATTTAAGTAGTTGGCCCTTTTGAAGTGTTATTTATTTAGCCGGACTGTTGTCCGGGAACTGCATAACCTGAAAACGACAGTGCCGATGGCGATTGGCAAGGCATGGAAAATGGAAAAACAACCACGTCAATACGAGTCTGTAATGTTTTTATGATAAATGTGGCAGTGCCGCGACGGGCGCGGCAAGCACTCATTGTGCAAAGTTGCCACATAAGGAATACGCCGGCAGCATAGCCCACCCATCGGTGCAAGCTATTATGCCGGCGAAGGAAAAGGGCACAGCCAATACTGCGCCCACAAACCGCTCTGCCGCCCAAGGAGCCCGGCGGCAAGGAGAACATGTGCCGACGCGCAAGCGGCGTGAGGCGCATGAGGCGGTAGCCGAAATGCGGCAGTCGCCCGGTCTGCACCAATGCAGAAGGGAATGGCAAGGGCACCGTGAGTAAAAATGATTGTGATTCGAGAAGGGGTAACAAGTCGCATCAGGCGGTGGCATCCGGCGTGAGCCGTGTGCCACTTTTGTTTAGTTGTGGCAAAGCCCGTGCCTTGGGATTGGGTAAGGCAATTGTTTTGCGGCGCGGACCTGCACAAAATACGGGAACGGAGCATATCGTGGCTCCGTTCCCGTAATATAATTATTGGTGTCCGGTAAAAACTTAGTAACTGGAAAGTCCCGTAGGGACGATATATTATAGCGCAGGGGCTTGCCCCTGCGTTTATTGTTTTCAACAAATTTGCCCCT
>CAVKCP010000177.1:0-2539 GCA_963654815.1 Lachnospiraceae bacterium
TGACTGGTGCACTTTTCAATCATTTTCTCACTGCACTTTTCAATTAAAATTTACATGAAGATGTCCGACGGCAGAGTTGTTAAAGTAATAGTGAAATAATGCACGCAACAAAAGCCATTATCCTGGCCTTTGCCTTTGGCACAGCCCTTGACGCTTCGGCACAGACCGTGGTGGAGCGTCAGGGCTTTCGCGCTCCTTCTGCCGCCGGCACGGGCCATGCCTCGGGCAACGCCACGGCCGGTTGCACCGCCGCCATAGTGCAGTGCGCCGATGCACGGCTGCTTGCCGACAGCCTCAGCCACGACGGAATACATGCCACAGTCATCACCGGCAATGTGGCAACAGTAAGGATGCCCACGGCCATGCTGCCGCAACTCTACCTCTATCCGGGCGTGGAGAGCGTGCAGATGCCTCGCACGGGGCATCCGTCCTTGGTGAAAGCGCGCAGCGCAACGGGTGCCGACCGCGTGCAAAACGGCGACGGCCTCGACACACCCTACACCGGAAAGGGAGTCGTGATAGGCGTCATCGACGAGGGATTCGAGTATAAGCACGTGGCTTTTCTCAACAGCGACCGCAAGACATCGCGAGTCGTGGGACTGTGGAACCGACGCGGCTACGCACAAGGCACAACCGCCGACCCGATAGAAGACAGCTCGAAGATTCCGGCCACGGGCGACGGTTACGACGTGTATGGCCATGCCACGCACGTTACCAACATCGCAGCGGGCAGCCGCATTGCCGAGAACGACTACTGGGGAATGGCTCCCGATGCCGACATTGTGATGATTCCGTCCGACTTCTCCGACGCCGAGGTGCTCGAAGACATCAAGTTTGTGCAGCAGATAGCCGAAAAGCGCAACGCACCGTGGGTGATAAACATGAGCTTCGGCACGCAGATTGGCGCGCACGACGGCACGAGCGGCTTCAGCAAGGCCGTTGACGAGATACTCACCTCGGGCAACGGACGCGAGATTGTCATTGCCGCCGGCAACGAGAACGTGTATGTGCAGCACGCGCAGCACACCTTCGCCGAAGACGGCGAGACGGTGCGTCTGCTCGTGTCAAGCTCCACCGGATCCAGCGGCGCACTCATCGACCTCTGGGGACAGACTGCCGACGGGCAGCGGCATCTCACCGTTCGGCCTTTCCTCTACGCCAACGGCAAGTACGACTACAAGACCGACGACTTCTGGAACAACTACGAATGGACCAGCCAGATAGCCGACTTCAACAACAAGGAGCACTATTTCGTGCGCATGAGGTCGGCTTCTATCATTGGTCAGCTCGGCTTCGAGATTACGGGCGAAAAGGGTGTCACCTTCCACGCCTGGACCAACAACGGCTACGGCAATTTCGTGAAAGGTCCCGACGAAAGCTTCGTTGAAGGCGACACCAACTACTGTGTCGACGACTTCGGGGCAAGCATCGACAACGCAGTGGTGGCTGCGGCCTATGTAACGTCGAACACCTGGACCGACTACAACGGCAAGACGCGGAGCGACGTGCGCGGAGAAGAAGGCGACATAGCCAACTTTTCGAGCCACGGCCCGTCGCTGTCGGCCGTGCAGCCATGCAAGCCCACCGTTGCAGCGCCGGGGTCGTGCATAGTCTCGGCAGTGGCCAAGACGGGCGCATCGTTTGATGTCACGAGCTCGTCGATAGCCTCGGTAGTGCAGGTAAGCTCGCTCAAACGGTTCTACTACGAACAGATGTCGGGCACATCAATGGCTTCGCCGGCCGTGGCGGGCATCATAGCTCTGTGGCTGCAGGCCAACCCGGCACTGAGTTGCAGCCAGATTCTCGACATCATAAAGACTACCTCAACCAAAGACAGCTTCACCGGCAACGACGAATGGAACTCCACTTGGGGCTATGGCAAGATTAATGCCTATGAAGGATTGAAGGAGGCTCTGCGCCTGGCAGGTTCTACGGGCGTGACACAGGTGCACGCTTCGTCTGACCCCGTCACCATTGTGCACGGTCAAACATCATGGAAACTGCTCTTCGGCAGCAACGAGCCGTTTGTCCGTGTCGAGGTGTTCACCCTCGACGGAAGGAAGGTTGCCGCATGGAAATTCAATAACATCTCCACCGGCGACGAGAAAACCGTGCCGTTCTTCGGCCTCGCCCCGGGCGCATACATAGTTAAGGTGATCACCGCCAACTGTCTTATTTCACGAAAACTGGCAAAGGCTTGACAAGCAAGCATTGCTTTAACGGGAGCCTGGCAAGACACCGCAAGCAACAAGTCATACATAGACAAAAAAACAAAGCGCAGGGCATGGCTCTGCGCTTTGTTTTTTTATTATTATTGTCTGGTAAAAACTTTGCTGTCGGCAAGTCCCGTAGGGACGGCAGATTATAGCGCAGGGGCTTGCCCCTGCGTTTATGTATTTCACTAAAATTGCCCCTGTAAGGGGCGCATAATTCATTGCGATATTGAAATATGCGCCCCCTACAGGGGCAAATGAAATGATGCTTTGATAGATAGGGGCAAGCCCCTATCCTATAATATGCGCCCCTTTCAGGGGCAATG
>CAVKCP010000178.1:0-2508 GCA_963654815.1 Lachnospiraceae bacterium
CGTTTATGTATTTTACTAAATTTGCCCCTGTAAGGGGCGCATAATTCATTGTGAGATTGAAATATACGCCCCTTACAGGGGCAAAAACTGGTGATACCTAATAGATAGGGGCAAACCCCTATCCTATATTATGCGCCCCTTTCAGGGGCAATGGATAGCAAACCATGCAATAAACAAAAGTAAGCCCCGTATTTTCCCAAGCCTTATAAAGAAAACCATTCAGCGTTTTATTGTATTAAAACAAAACTTTACCGGATACCAATTTAAAATTTACAAAAAATAGTCCAACATTCATTCGGCCTTGCCTGTGTTGTCTGTAAAATTTCTTAACTTTGCAATCTGTTGTCTGTAAGCGTGAAAACGGTGTCATATTGATACGTATTTTATGAGACAGATGCCATGAATGAGAACTAAAACAAACAAACTTATGCGAAAAATTTACATTATGCTAATGCTGTTTACGGCCTTCGTGACGGCAGCCGGTGCCGCCGAGGTGCATCTCGGCTACTGCAACGGTGTGGTAAACAAATCGGGCTCGGTGGGTGCCACGGGCCGCAACTGGGTCGATGCGGCAATGGCTCTGCCTGCCTCCATGCTCAATGCCTATGCTGGCAACGACATAACGGCGGTGCGCGTGGGTCTTGCCACCAAGCTGAATGTCGATACGGTGCGCGTTTGGTTGCGATCAGAACTGGAAGGCGACAACCTGGCCGAGGGCGAGATTGTGCGCGACGAGATTGTGCGCGGATGGAACCAGGTGCCGCTCACGTCGCCCTACACCATACCTGCCACGGCACAGCGCATTTATGTGGGCTACACCTTCAAGCAGCGCGGCACGGGCAATGTCATGTCTTATGTATCTACGGCCACGCAGGATGCCTTCTGGGTGAAGCTCGGCGACGGCGAACAGTGGAAAGACCTCAGTTCGCAGGGCGCACTCAGTCTTGAGGCAGTGGTGTCGGGCGACAACATCTACACCTACGACATCGGCATATCAAGCCAGGCTGCACGCACCATGAGCAATACCGACGACATAAGCGTGAGCGCGGTGTTCAAGAACTACGGCACGGCCGACGTGCACTCCGTGGGGCTGATCTTCGGAGCCAACGACACCGAAAACGGCGTGCCCGTGACGCTCACTCTCGACCTGCCTTCGGGTCGGTCGGTTGACACCACGTTCACCGTTTCGGGACTGCCCTCGGCAGTGACACTCGCCAATACCATTTACATGCAGGTTGAAAACGTTGACGGCAACCCCGACGAAAACCCTGCCAACGACCGCGTGGAACTTCCCTTCGCCAACGAACGCAAGGTGTTCATCGAGGAGTTCACCTCTGAAAGCTGCCAGAACTGCCCGCGCCTCGCCGCCACACTGCACAGCGTGCTCAGCTCCGACGACTATCGCGGACGCGCCGTGGTGGTGTGCCATCACGACGGCTTCTCAACCGATTTCCTCTCGATGCCGTCCGACTCCGAATACACATGGTTCTACAACAAGGCCACAACCTATGCTCCGGCACTCATGATCGACCGCTATCCCTACTACACCACCACCGAGAACAAACCCACGCCGGTGAGTGATGTGGATGCCGACGAACTCATGGACGGGCTCGACGACCGCCTCTACGTGCCCACCTACACCAAGCTCAACATAGCAGCCACGCCCCACGACGGCAACGGCCTGAGCGTGAAGGTGACGGGATTCCGCGCCCGCCCGTTCTGCGACACGCCTGCACGCATCACCCTCTATCTGCTCGAAGACAGCGTTGTGCCGCGCAACCAGCAGGGCGCAACGGCCGGATTCCGCCACATGCACGTTGAGCGCGTGATAAACAGCACTTGGGGCGAGGTGATTGACTGGCAGGAGAACGGCACGTTTGAATACGACTACGAAATGCAGATCTCCGACGCATGGAAGCGCAACAACCTCTCAATCGTTGCCGCAATAGGCGGTTATGATGCCGACGACCTCACCAACTGCGTGGTGGAGAACGCCGAACAGCTCGACTTGCGCGACATCCTCGCAACGGGAATAAGCCAAACCACCATGAACAACTCCGCCGAGGTGGAGTGCAACACATACACCATCGACGGCCGACGCATTGACGGCAACACGCCAAGCAAGGGCGTTTATATAGTGAAAAAACGCTATGCCGACGGCCACACCATAGCGGTGAAGCAGATGCAGTAGGGCTTGGCTTGCCATACATTGCCCCTGAAAGGAGTTAAGGTGGGTTCTATAAATTGGCTTTGTCAGATTGCGAGACTGTTTTCGAGGACAATTTGTCTGCGAGTGAGGGAGTATAGCGGGCTATACGACTGAACGAGTAGACGGATTGGACCGAAAAGAGACCGCAAGATGACAAAACGCAACCCGTTATATTAATTCTTGTTTTGCGGTGGGAATTTATAGAACCCACCTCAAGTTTCTGATTTGTAAATTATGCTTGAAAAAATGTCCCCGAAGGGGGCAAACTCTGCATAACCGCTGGTGACCGAAGGGAACCT
>CAVKCP010000179.1:0-2465 GCA_963654815.1 Lachnospiraceae bacterium
GTGTTTTCTGAAGCCTTATAAGGGACAGACATTCCACGTTTTACAATGTTAGACCAATATTTTACCGGACAACAATAATAACCCATGCAATCAACCGCAGGCATTGGTCGGGGGAAACAAGCGCAATTCTTGCCGACAGACAGCAGCTTTTTGTGGTATTTGCCCGCACCGCACGAAATACAACAAGCGCGGCAACGGCATATAGGCAAGAATAACATACTTTTGCAGAAAACCTTGCAAGCAAAAACCACAAGAAAAGCATATTTACCAAAACATTCTTATATGAAAAACAACTCTACGCTAAAACTTATGCCGACGGCTGCCCTTTCAGCCATGAGGCAGTTGTGCATTGCCGTGGCCGTGATTGCGGCAGCACTCGCACCGGGACGTGCCATGGCCGAAGAAACAGTGCAGCAATATGCCCTGAAACTGAAAGACGTGCAGGTGACAAGCCAGAACTGCACCGACATACAGTTCGGCCAGCACCGGGGCAAGGCAAGCTACGACCCCGCAACGAAGACTCTCACCCTGGACAACATCTACGCTACCGACAGCGAACAGCCCGTGGTTTACAACATGGGAATAGACGGACTGATGATAAAGTGCAAGAGAGAGATAAGCCTGGATGGCGACACCGGCGGCTTCCTCGTAGAAGCCAACACCACGATTGACGGCGCAGAAGCCTCGCCTTCGGTTGCCACATTCCTGCGCATAGGCAAGAACACTAAGGCAACGGTGGCCAATTTCAGCAAATTCACGTTCAAAAGCAAGGACGCATCGGTGAGCGGAGTGACGGGCACCGAGGGCGAAACGCTCGTGGTGAGCAGCTGCGATTTCCGGGCACGCGGACGTATAGAGAAACTGGCCGCGCTGGAAACCGACGACTGCGACATAGTTGATGGGGCGGCATTCGACGCGACAATGCACGCAGTGACAAGAGACGGCGAGGTGGCCATCGACATAGACATATACAAATACACGGAGTTCGACCTCTGGATAGCAGGTGTTCAGGTGACTACCCGCAACTTCACCAAGCTCTCTGAAATACCGGGTGTGAGCGGAGTGATGTATTTCGACGAAAGGGAGAACGAGATTTATCTGCAAGACTGCAGCATCACGCCCGCGCAAGGCGTGGCGGCAATACGGTCGGATTTGGAGGATTTCGCAGTGGTAGTTGAGGGCGGAACCGAAAGTACACTAACCACAAACGGAGCTCCGGCAATGATAATAGGCAAAAACACCTGGATCGAAAGCGACGGAATAATGTATCCCGGAAAACTCAAGGCGACAGCGTCGGGCGGTTATCCGGCCATCCTTGCCGGAGAATCGATCGAGATATACGCCGCAGAAATTGATGCAAGCGGAAAATACGGCATAGAGGGCGACGGCGACGACGTCAGTCTTGCGATAAATGAAGCCAAGGTGCATCTTGCAGGCACCACATCGGCAATGGCCAACATAGCCGAGCTCAACACCGCAATGGTGAAAATAACGTCGCCCACGGGGGCTGCCTACGACAGCAGTCTGCGCGGAGTGGCCAAAGACGGCAAGCTGGCCACCGACGTGACGTTTGACGTTCTGGAAGACTACAGTCTGCAAATAGGCGACTATTACGTGAACGAAGAAAACTGCGCCGACCTCTCGGTGCTGCCCAACATCAACGGCAACGCCAGCTACGACCACCAAACCAGGACGCTCACCCTCGACAATGCCGCGGTGGACGGGTGCATATTCTCGGGCAGCAAAGACGACTTCACCTTACTGGTGAAAGGCAAGTGCAGCATCATGGGCAACCTCTCGATGCGCGCACTTAACTTCTACAACATTGGCGACGTAACCATAAAGGGCGAAGAAAACGCCGAACTGTGGATAGACATGCCCGAAACAAGCTACACCACCACGCCCCTCATCGTTGAGGGCATCATCGACGAGGGCAGAATCACCATTGACAACTGCAACATCGACATCAAGGGCGACATTCCGATTTCGTGCAGCCCATCCTTCGCCGACGTGTGCACGCTGCGCATAGTCAACTCGGCACTCAACCTGCACGCTACACGCACGCCGATATACAATTTCAAAGCCGTGGAAATGAAGGGCTGTGTCGTGGCATCGCCCGAGGGAGTACACTACGAGTCGCCCTCGTTTGCAACAGAAGACGGCACAGAATACAAGGGCGAGATGACCATAGTGCGCGACACCACCAACGGAATCGCTTCGATTGCCACCGACGACAACACAAAAGACTGCATATATACCATAGGAGGCGCAAAGATTGCCCGCAGCGGCGGCAAACTGCCCAAGGGCATATACATCACGGGCGGCAAGAAAAAGGCCGTGAGATAGAAAAAGAAGTGCATTGAGGCGGTTGTCAGCGCCCTGCATACTGTAAAGGTGGGTTCTATAAATTTCCACCGCAAAACAAGAATTAATATAACGGGTTGCGTTTTGTCATCTTGCGGTCT
>CAVKCP010000180.1:0-2294 GCA_963654815.1 Lachnospiraceae bacterium
CTATCCTATAATATTCGCCCCTTTCAGGGGCAACGGATTGCAAACCGTGCAATGCGCAAAAGTAAGCCCGGGGTTTTTCATAACCTTATAAAGAACATCCGTTCAACGTTTTACGATGTTATATCAAAATTTTACCGGACACCAATATATCAAAATAAACATCCAATGAGAACGCTCGCCATCTTCGAGAACGCCCGTTCCGCTATCAGGGTATCTGCAGGTTTCCTACGGTCACCAGCGGTTGTGCGGAGTTTGTCCCCTTTGGGGACATGCGTACAAACATAAGTTCCAAATCGAAAATTGAATAACCTACTGCAGTTTATGATTGGGATTTTACATTCGATTTTCTTTTAATCTTGCAAATGAGCAGATTTATAAGTTTACTACCAATGTAGACAAGAATTCCATATACAAGGAAATTAAGTTTGTAATTGTGAGAAAAGACAATAATACAAGAATGTATTTTAATGTCTAGCACATGAGTTCCTATCAGTATCCATATCAAACAAAAAATGGATAGCTCAATTAAAAACGAAACTACTTTTTTCGCGATTTTCATAAGGAACTATATATGTGCAGGTAACTAACAATAATCTCTGGTAATCAACCATAATTAAAAGAAGGTGGAATGCGCTAACCACGGGTCCATGCCCTTTGTGGCCGTTCTTCCTCCACCATCTTCTTGCCGCAAAGATAACAATAATATTTTAACTGCAAAAGAATGTGGCACTTGTTTAGTAAATTCACTGACTATAATTAAAATAAATCTGTAAAAAATACAAATTTGCTTGTGGGTTAAAAATAATCTTTTTACTTTTGCAATTGTCGGTAGGAAACCGTGAGGTGTTTGCATAATCGGCGAAAGGCAAGGCCAGCAGGGCATTGCCGTAAGCAAGTTCGGTGGAGTAGGTGTCTGTCGGTAAAGGACGGACACAGATGGCTGGGCTTGCCATTTAAACAGACGAAACAAAACGATGAGAAACGATTTGGCATACAACAGACTTGTGGAGCACGGCGTGAAGCCGTCGGTTCAGCGCATAGCTATCATGCAGTATCTGCTCGACCACCGCACTCACCCTACGGTTGAAGATGTGTATAGTGCTCTTTCTGCAGAAATTCCCACTTTGAGCAGAACTACGGTGTATAACACCTTGCGGATGCTTTCAGAAAAGAAAGCCGCGCAGATGATAACAATCGACGACCACCGGGTGTGCTATGATGGCGACATAAGCGTGCATGCACATTTCTATTGCAAGAATTGCCGCAGGGTGATTGATGTTTTTGACAACGTGAAGAAAATAATGGCTCCACGGTGCATAGGCGACAATGTGGTTGACGATGTCCAGTTGTATTACAAGGGAATTTGTGCAGAATGCAATGCCAAGGGGTGTAGCGGTGGCAGTAGTGAATTAGGTGAAACCGCATGATGCGCCTTCTTTGGTGATAGGAATGATTACATGTATATAAATATAATAATGTGGCCTGGCGAGGCCATTTCTTAGAATCACCGTTTTAAACAACAACATTATGAAGAAGAAATTTATTTGTACGGTATGTGGTTACATCTATGAGGGAACGGAATGCCCAGAGGTGTGCCCGGTGTGCAAGGCTCCAAAGAGCAAGTTCAAGGAAATGGAAGACATGAGCGACGCTGCGTTTGCTACGGTTCATGTTCTCGGCGCGGCACGCAAGGAGGATGCCAGCGACGAGATGATAAAAGACCTTGAAGCACACTTCAATGGAGAGTGTGGCGAGGTGGGCATGTATCTGGCCATGAGCCGGCAGGCCGATCGCGAGGGCTATCCCGAAATAGCCGAAGCTTTCAAGCGTTATGCCTTTGAAGAGGCAGATCATGCAAGCAAGTTTGCCGAACTGTTGGGCGATGTGCTGAAAGACACCAAGAGTAATCTTGAGGCACGTATAGCTGCCGAACGCGGTGCTTGTGAGGACAAATTCCGTATTGCCAAAAATGCAAAAGCTGTTGGCATGGATGCAACACACGACACTGTGCACGAAATGGCAAAGGACGAGGCACGCCATTGTGCCGGCTTCATGGGACTGTATAAGAGGTATTTTGGAGAATAACTCTTTCTGAAAAAACACGCAGTTTAAGGCAGAATGCAGATTGGGTTTGGATGCATTGTGCAGGAGAAACAATGACTGCGGTTTGATAAGTGACGCTAAAAAAAATAACTTGGTACGATTTGAGAACTATGAAATACATATTCGAATGGTTGTTCGGCTCATCTTTTTGGCTGTTTTCGCCTCTTTCATCGGTCACATAGCCCGCTATG
>CAVKCP010000181.1:0-2271 GCA_963654815.1 Lachnospiraceae bacterium
ACAGGGGCAAAGTAATGTGTCACTGTGAGAGATAGGGGCAAGCCCCTATCCTATAATATTCGCCCCTTTCAGGGGCAACGGATTGCAAACCGTGCAATGCGCAAAAGTAAGCCCGGGTTTTTTCATAACCTTATAAAGAACATCTGTTCAACGTTTTACGATGTTATATCAAAATTTTACCGGACACCAATAAATTTGAAACAATTCATTACGGCTGCTTATGTTCGCCCCCTTTGGGGACGGCAGTTTTATTTGCAGAAAGTCCGCAGGTTCCTTTCAGTCACCCGCGGTTATGCACATTAGCCCTCTTCGAGGACTACACAGAGACTCAGAAGAACACTTACGGCAACCCGCAATTATGCACATTAGCCCTCTTCAAGGACTACACCGAGAGTAGAAAGATTTCCAGACAACGCACAATTATACACATTGCTTGTCTTCAACAACCTGTTCTTTCACATCGTCATGCCCCGTATTGTTGCCAATCAACGATGATACCCACAGTCCGGCGAACGTGAACATACCATTAATCAAGAGCAGTTCGTAGCCGAACTTGTAGCCTGCGAACTTCTGTGCAGCTGTGTCGACAGCAAAGCAGACAAGCGGCGCGGCCACGGCTATGCACGGCACCCAACGGTCGCACACGGCGCGGCGGGTGAAAAGACCGTAGGCAAAGAGCCCGAGCAACGGCCCGTAGGTGTAGGAACACATTACATATATGGCATCGATTACGCTCGTGCTGTTGACCAGTCTGAACAGGATGATAAAGCAAACGAACACCACGGCCATGCCCACATGGGCGCGTTTGCGCAAACGCTCGTCGTCGGGACGTGAGCAGATGTCAACGCAGAAGCTCGTGGTGAGGGCAGTGAGAGCCGAGTCGGCACTCGAAAACGATGCCGCCACGATGCCTATGGTGAACAGCACCACTACCGCCGTGCCCAATTGTCCGCTTGCTGCAAACATGGGCAGGAGTTCGTCGCCCGATGCAGGCAACGCCATGCCCTGCTTGCGGGCAAGCATGATGAGCAGCACGCCGAGCGACATGAACAGCAAGTTGGCCGGAACAAAGGCGAAGCCATAGGCACACATGTCTTTCTGCGCCTCGCGCAGAGTCTTGCAGGTGAGGTTTTTCTGCATCATATCCTGGTCGAGCCCGGTCATCACTATGGCTATGAACGCTCCGCTGACCACCTGTTTCCAGAAATTCTGCGTGGTGAAGAAATCGTCGAACACAAACATTCGGCTGTGCGAGTCGGCTGCAATGGCGCGCACGGCCTCGCCTGCCGACATGCCAAGCTGGCCCATCACATTATATATAATAAGCACGAGGGCGGCAAACATGCATGCCGTTTGGAAGGAGTCGGTCCACACGAGGGTCTTTATGCCGCCGCGCCGCGTGTAGAGCCAGATGAGCGTTACCATTGCAACTACCGTCACGGGGAAGGGCACGCCAATGCCGTCGAGCACGAAACGCTGCAAGATGATGCACACAACATAAAACCGCACGGCCGCACCGGTCATCTTTGAAAGCAGGAAAAACAGTGCTCCGGTCTTGTATGACCGCCGCCCGAGCCGCAAACTGAGATAGGAATAAATGGTGGTGAGGTTGAGCCTGTAATAAACGGGCAGCAGAATGAAGGCTATTGCGAAATAGCCGAAGATGAAACCTATGCACGTCTGCACATAGGTCATGTCAATGCGCTGCACCATGCCGGGCACGCTGACAAACGTAACACCCGAGATTGAAGCCCCCACCATGCCGAAGGCCACCATATACCACGGCGAACGCCGGTTGGCACGAAAGAAGGTGTCGTTGTTGTCGTGCCGTGCCGTGAAGCGGCTGAAAGCCATGAGAACGGCGAAATAAGCCAGTACTGTTGCAATGATTATCATAAATAAAACGGTTTTCAGCCGACAAAAGTAAGACTTTATCGGCGATTGCCAAAATAGCCGGTGCGGTTTTTATTCCTCGGCGAAACACAGCGCGATGCATTGCACATATATATACTCAAGTTTATGATTTGGAAATTATGGTTGAAAAATTGCCCCCTTCGGGGACATCTGCTAAATGGCAAATCCGAAACTTGAGTTATGAAAAGCCCCGGGCTTACTTTTGCGCATTGCACGGTTTGCTATCCGTTGTCCCTGAAAGGGGCGAATATTATAGGATAGGGGCTTGCCCCTATCTCTCACAGGGGCAAATGTGTTGGACACAATAAACGCAGGGGCAAGCCCCTGCGCTATAATATGTCGTCCCTACGGGACTTG
>CAVKCP010000182.1:0-2234 GCA_963654815.1 Lachnospiraceae bacterium
CTGGCAAGTCCCGTAGGGACGACAGATTATAGCGCAGGGGCTTGCCCCTGCGTTTATTGTTTTCAACAAATTTGCCCCTGTAGGGGGCGCATATTTCAATATTACAATGAATTATGCGCCCCCTACGGGGGCAAAAGACGGTGTGCTTTGATAGGATAGGGGCAAGCCCCTATCCTATAATATGCGCCCCTTTCAGGGGCAATGGATTGCAAACCGCGCAAAGCGCAAAAGTAAGCCTCGAGTTTTCAGAAGTCTTATAAAGAACTGACATTTCATGTTTTACAATGTTATACCAATATTTTACCGGACACTAATAATAAAGAATATCCATTCAGCGTCTTACAATGTCAGATTAAAGTTTTCTATACGTCAATAATTAAGAATCAACACGCCAACGGGCAAAAGAAAAGGCGCAGACTCCATTGCGGAATCTGCGCCTTTTCTATGGTTTGTTGTCGATTAGAGGTCGAACTTGTAGCCCAGTGTGATGTTGAACACGCTGTTGGCGCAATCCGCTCCTTCAAACACCTTGGTGCAACCGAAGTTGTAGCGGGCGTCGAGCACAACGTTGTTGAACTCGTAGCTCAAGCCAACGGGGATAGAGAAGTCGAACGACTTTGCCGAGCCTGCATCTGCAGTGACACTCTGGCCGCCAGCCTTAATCTTGATATCATCGTTCACCTTGAAACCGGGCTGAATACCGAGCTTCACAGCCAGACCCTTCACAACATATACGTTGGCAAGGATAGGAATGTTTATATAGTCGATTTTCTGTGTGACGGAACCCGACTCTCCCAGTACGCTTCCGCTGTATTTGTTGCCCTGCATAGAGTAGAGCACGCCTGCGCTGAGGCTGAAAATGTCGGTAGCCTGGTATTCGCCTTCAACACCTGCCACAACGCCGAAGCGCGGGTCAGCGCCGTCGCTCTTGGTGAGGCTTGCTATGCTGAGACCAACTTTGGGCTGAAGTGTGAATGCGCCCACTGCATGTTGTGCGAATGCTGCTGCCGATGAAAGCATGACTGCAGCCATAAGGATAAACTTTTTCATTTCCATTGTAATTATTGAGTTAAACTTTTGGCCGATAGCTTACCGGCCGATAACGGGTGCAAAGTTATGGCTATTTTGAATAGCAGCAAAACTTTTTTAATATAAAAATTCTCCTATTTTTCCCTGTTGTTGTTCTGACAGGTAACAGTGAGCGCATGGTTGTGCCGAGGTTTATATGAAAATTATTGCATCCGTCACCTATTGATGATGGATGCTGAAACACTGTGTCCTTATTTGTTAACACTGTAACATCTTTCAAATAATATTTGTAGCGTCAGAAAAAATAATTAACTTTACACAGCCATGACAAAGACGCGACGGTAAAAGCAGCACGCTTATATAAAAAACAAAGGGGCAACGAACCCTCTAGTTTTGCCAAGACAAGAGAGCGCTTCGGATAATCTGCTACTCTCTTGGCTGGCAACACGAAGTCAAATTCGGTCTTAAAATGGTGAGTACTATAATTGTTAATAACCCCGAAAAAGTGAAACTTGTCTCACAAATCTCAGACCTTTGGGTTGGAACAAACAATAAGGCTGCATATGCTGTAAGTGCTGTGCTGGTCGATGCGAATGGGTTTAACTGTAGTCAAAAATAAAGCACTGCTTACAAAAATGGGAGAACTTGACATTCGCCAACTTATAGGCGAAGCTACGGAATACGACAAGAAACTGGCTCTTGAGGTGAAAAGACCGTGTGAGTGCCTTTGCCAATGGCATCGGCGGCAAACTCATATGGGGCATTGCCGATGATGATACGTTGGTAGGACTTGCCGATGCCAAAGGTGATGCGGAAAAGATTAGCGAAGCAATCAAGACGCATATTGACCCGATACCAGACTTCAAGTTGTCATTTGCTGAGTGTGACGGAAAAGAGTTTGTGGTGTTGGACGTTATGCCTGGAGGCCTGACACCTTATTATTATATTGGTGACGGGCAGATGCTGGCATTCGTACGTGTAGGCAATGAGAGTGTGGTAGCCAGTATGTCGAAGCATAAGGAACTCGTGCTGAAAGGTTCAAACATGTCGTATGACAGTCTTGCATCTCGTTGGAGATTCGAGGATATGGCATTCACCGTGCTGCGTGCCACTTACTTCAAGCGCACTAATCGCTCGTTTGAGGAAAGCGATTACGAATCGTTTGGCATCATCAATGAGAAGGGAGAACTGACCAATGCCGGTGC
>CAVKCP010000183.1:0-2205 GCA_963654815.1 Lachnospiraceae bacterium
GGGGCAAGCCCCTATCCTATAATATGCGCCCCTTTCAGGGGCAATGGATAGCAAACTGTGCAATGCGCAAGAGTATGCCCAGCATTTCCCCAAACCTTATAAAAAACATTCATTCAGTGTTTTAACGTATTGGTCAAATATTTTACCGGACACCAATATTATTTTTGATGTCGTGCGGCTACGAAAAAGGAGGGACACCCAGGCTTGGGCATTCCTCCTTTTTGTTGTTGTGGCGCGGCTTTCAAGCCGTGTTGGCTATGCTTATTTGCGGTAGTTCATCTTCACGAGCACCGGGTAATGGTCTGACGGGGTGCGCAGTGTGTGTTCGGTGAAATCCAGTTCCTGCGGTGCATTCTTGCCCTTCACGCTGTCGGCATCGGCTGCGGTGTCGCGTGTCCAGTACATATTGGTGAGCATTCCGTAGCGGTTCACGTCGAACGCAGGCGACACAAACACATGGTCGATGCGCGAATTGCTTTTCAGCAACGGCTTGAAATCGTTGAAAGTACCGTTCTCCGAGAACCGGTGTGAGGCACACACATAAGAGTCTTTCAGCACTCCCGACGTGGTGAAAATGGTGTAGATTTCGTCGTTCTGGTCTACGTTGAAGTCGCCGGTGAGCACCACTGGCGCGCCTTTGGCAATCTCCTTTATCTTCTTCACGGCCAGCTTTGCGGCCTCGCGGCGTGCCACTGTGCCCACATGATCCATGTGCAGGTTGAAGTAATAGAACTTGAATCCCGTGTCTTTCTGGCGGAACTCGCCCCAGGTGCAGATGCGTATGCAGGCTGCGTCCCACCCGAGTGAGGGTCGGTCGGGCGTTTCGCTGAGCCAGAAATTATCGTGGCGGAGCAGTTCGATGCGGTCTTTCTTGTAGAAAATGGCCGAATATTCGCCGTCTTCCTTGCCGTCGTCGCGTCCCACTCCAATGTAGGCGTAGCCGTCGAGACTGCCGATCAGGTCGTGTAGCTGCCCCACAAGCACCTCCTGAGTGCCGAAGATGTCGGGGTCTTCAAAGTTCATCTGGTCGCAAATCACCTTGCAGCGCGTGGTCCACACGTTGCCCTCGCGGTCGTCGTCGCTGTTGTGGTTGCGTATGTTGTAGGTTCCAACGAAGAGCGACTGTGCGTTCATGGCCACGGCGAAGGCAAGCGACGTGGCCGACATGATAAATCTTTTCATCACGATTTTGGTTTTGGTATTGTTTGTTGTTCAGGTTGTCCGCCGCGTTGTGCGGCCGGAATATTCAAGGGCAAAGTTACTCTTTTTCTGCGAGACGTGGCGACTTAGTAGCCCGAAAAGGCTTTCATTGTGGCCGGGCGGCACGCGCTTTTGGCTTATTTTTTGTATTTTTGCATCAGCAATGCCGCATCGGCCCAATAGTTTAACGTTATGAATGTAAAGATAGAAGAGTCGTGGCTCACCCGCCTTGAAGCTGAGTTTGAGAAGCCATATTTTGCTTCGCTCACCGATTTCGTGCGTTCTGAATACCGCACGAAGACATGCTATCCTCCCGGAAACCTCATCTTCAACGCCTTCAACCTGTGTCCTTTCGACAATGTTAAGGTGGTGATAATAGGCCAGGATCCCTACCATGAGCCCGGCCAGGCCCACGGATTGAGTTTCTCTGTGGGCGAAGGTGTGGCGTTTCCGCCGTCGCTTGTCAACATCTTCAAGGAGATAAACCTCGACTTGGGCAAACCCATTCCGCAGTCGGGCGACCTCACCCGTTGGGCGCGCCAGGGCGTGTTGCTGCTCAACGCCACGCTCACCGTGAGGGCACACCAGGCTGCCAGCCACCAGCGCAAGGGGTGGGAGACGTTCACCGATGCCGCCATACGCGCCGTATCAGCCGGCCGCGACCATGTGGTGTTCATTCTTTGGGGCGGCTATGCACGATCCAAGGCAGCGCTAATCGACCAGTCGCGGCATCTTGTCTTGCAGTCGGTGCACCCCTCTCCGTTGTCGGCCAACCGTGGAGGATGGTTTGGCAACCATCATTTCTCGCGCTGCAACGAGTGGCTCGAAGCCCACGGCGAAACGCCGGTGGATTGGTAATGAAGGTGGGTTCTATAAATTCCCACCGCAAAACATAAAATTAATATTATGGGTTGCGTTTTGTCATCTTGCGGTCTCTTTTCGGTCCAATCCGTCTGCTCGTTCAGTCGTATAGCCCGCTATACTCCTTCACTCGCAGACAAATTG
>CAVKCP010000184.1:0-2158 GCA_963654815.1 Lachnospiraceae bacterium
TTGTCCTCGAAAATAGCCTCGCAATCTGACAAAGCCAATTTATAGAACCCACCTACGACAACGACACGATGAACACGCTGATAAAAACCCTACTGATGCTTTTGTCAATGCATGTGTGCCTCGCGCAGCACTGCCGCGCCGCCGACCCTGTGCTCGACTCGCTGCTGCACCGCATCGACACCGCCATCGACAACTATTCCACCACCGTAAAGACCAAGACCCACAGCCTCGCAACAATCACCGCCGCACTGGGCAAGGCACGCACCGCAGAAGAACGCTACAACGCGGCTTATAGCCTCTACACCGAATACCTGCCGTTCAACAACGACTCGGCCATGCACTACCTCGACGTGTGCAGCCGCCAGGCCGAACTCGCGGGCAACCCGTCGAAGGCCGGAGGCTGCCGCGCACTCGCCGCCCTGTGCTGCTCAAACGCCGGAATGTACACCGAAGCATTCACCATTCTCGAAGCCATCGACCCACGGCAGCTCCACGGCAACGACCTCGGCTACTACTATTATGCCTACTCACACGTGTGCGGCGAGGTGGCCTACTACGCCAAAATCACCGACATACGCAACCAATACGGCTGTCGCGCCGCCGAATACCGCGCCAAGATGTATGCCACACTGCCCGACACCGACAAGTATGTAAGGCAGAGCCGCGAAGCCGAGGCGCTCACTTCTGGCAAGAACAAGGAGTCGAAAGCCATAAACGACGCGTGGCTGCGGAGCGTGGCCGAAGGTTCGCACGAGTATGCACTCGTGGCTTTCTACCGCTACCTCGAATACAAGAGCCTCGGCAACGACACCGAAACAATGCGTTGGATAGCCAAGTCGGCACTGGCCGACGTGCACAACTGCGTGATGGACCAAGGGTCGATGTGGGAGCTTGCCAACATGCTCATGCTACACGGCGACGTTGACCGCGCCTACAAATACATCTGCTTCACGAGCGACTGCGCCAACCGCTTCGGTTCACGGCAGCGTCTTTCGCACATTTCGCCGCTGCTCACCCAGATAGCGCAGAGCTACAAGGCCGAGCTCGACCACTCGAGCAAGAAGCTGCGCACCACCATTTGCATCATAAGCATCATGGCACTGCTGCTGCTTGCGCTGCTCTTCTATGTGGTGCGGCAGCGCAACCGCCTTGCAGCCACACGCGACGACCTCGCCAAATCCTACTCGCTGCAGTCGGCACTCAACGCCCAGCTGCAAAGCCTCAACGCCCAACTGAAGGCATCCAACGCCAGCCTGTCGTCGCTCAACACGCAACTCTCCGAAGCCAACAGCGTAAAAGAGGAGTATGTGGGACGCTTCATGCGACTCTGTTCGCTCTACATCGACCGTCTCGACGACTTGCGCAAGAAAGTGAACAAGAAGGTGAAGAACAAGGAGTATGCCGCACTCTACGAGATGACGCGTACCGGCGAACTGCGCAAGAAAGACATGGACGAACTGTATGCCAACTTCGACTCGGCTTTTGTGCACCTCTACCCCACCTTCGTCGACGACTTCAACGCCCTCCTGCGACCCGAATGTCGCATAACACTCACCAACCGCGAGAGCCTCAACACCGTGGTGCGCATATTCGCACTGATACGCCTCGGAATAAACGACAGCGGCAAGATAGCCGAATTCCTGCACTACAGCGTCAACACGATATACAACTACCGGGCGCAAATAAAGAACGCCGCCCTCGGCGACCGCAACGAGTTTGAAAACCGCGTGCGGCTGCTCGGCATTCCGAAAGAGCCGCAGGAAGCCGACCACCAAGCCATGCCTTAAAAAACTTTTGTTTATATTGCAAGCCATGCAGCATACGCCTTACACGCATGCTGCATCTGCCCTACACTCACGCACCAACCGCACTACATGCATGCATCAACCGCCTACACACCAAAATTTGCGTGCATTGCAGCCCTACAGGTATAAACAAAACGCACGGAACAATGTCCCGTGCGTTTTGTTTTTATTGGTGTCCGGTAAAAACTTTGCAACCATCAAGTCCCGTAGGGACGACAGATTATAGCGCAGGGGCTTGCCCCTGCGTTTATTGTTTCCAACAAATTTGCCCCTGTAGGGGGCGCATAATTCATTGACAGGTTGAAATATGCGCCCCCTACAGGGGCAAAATAATGTGTCACTGTGAGAGATAG
>CAVKCP010000185.1:0-2149 GCA_963654815.1 Lachnospiraceae bacterium
TGATAGATAGGGGCAAGCCCCTATCCTATAATCTGCGCCCCTTTCAGGGGCAATGAATAGGAAACTATGCAATAGGCAAAAGTAAAACCTCGCATTTCCCAAAACCTTACAAAGAACATCTCTTCAACGTCTTACTATGTAAGACCAATATTTTACCGGACACCAATAAAAAAAGTAATGAAAACAAACAAAAAGCATAAACGATGAAGAAACTTATGACAACACTACTGGTCTTGGCCTTGGCCACGGCCGCCCGGGCCAGTCAGGACACGCTTCGCCTGGGCTATTGCAACGGCGATGCCGGTATCAACCCGGGCATACAGATGAGCGGCGAGGGTTGGACCCAATGTGCCATACGCCTGAAACGCCCGCAACTCGCGGCCTACGCCCACTGCCAAATAACTGGTGTCAGGGCTGCACTTGCTGCCCGCAACAACACCGACACACTGCGTGTGTGGGTGCGAGAAAGCCCCGATGGACCTGATTTGGCATCGGGTTGCGTGGTGCGTTCGGGCATGTCGGGCGTGTACACCGGCTGGAACACGCTCCTCTTCGATACGCCCTACACGCTTGCAGCAGACGCCGAAGAACTGTATGTAGGCTATTCTCTGCACCAGAAGAGTGCCGTGAAGGCCGTGAGCATGGCCTCGCGCGAGGTGCCGGAAGCCTCGTTCATTCGCCTGGGCAGTGCCGATTGGATTGACATAAGTGCAAACGGCACACTGAGTGTTGAGGCTCTCGTGGCCGGAGATGCGCTTCCCGACACCGACCTTGGCATAGCCGACGTGACCGTGGAACCGCTTTCTGCCGACGGAACCACCGCCATGCGGGCCACGGCGCGCGTGCACAACTTCGGCCGCAAGGCCGTGACGGGCTTCAGCATTGGCATGCAGGCCGACGGGGGAAAGACCTCGATGGCCGATGTGGATGCCGCGATAGAGTCGCAAACCGACTCGGTGTTCACGTTCACCTTCGACCCTGCCGCCGCCACCGACGACCTTACGCAATGGAGAGCGACACTCACCGCGCACGGCACCGCGCCCGACGGCTGTGCCATTAACGACACGGCCACCGCTGCATATAGCCTCACGCGCAACGTGTTGATAGAGGAGTTCACCACCGAGCAGTGCCACAACTGCCCCAAAATGGCGGCCTATCTGCACGCGGTGCTTAGCGATGCCGCCAACGCCGGGCGCGTGTTTGCCGTGGCCCACCACACGGGATTCAACACCGACTGGCTCACACTCGACGGCGACGACGACCTGCTGTGGCTCTACAACGGCAGCACCTATGCCCCGGCCACTGCCATAAACCGCCGCCCGGTGTTTACCGCCCGCAACAACGGCGAAGCCCTCTCGGCAGTGGGCGACCCCAGTTCGGCCGACGAACTGGCCGACTGCGTGGCCGACGAGAAACGCGAGCCCGCCGACGCGAAAATCTCGCTGAAACTCACTCTCAACGCCGACTCAACGCAGCTCGGCGTGGATGTCTACGGCATCTGCACCGCTGCCTACGCCACGCCCAACCCCCACCTCACCGTGTGTCTTGTTGAAAACAACATAACGGCCAAGAATCAGGCGGGCGCCACAGGCCAGTTTGTGCACCAGCATGTGGTGCGTGCCAACAACGGCACATGGGGCGAGCCAGTGCAGTGGGACAACAGCCGCCTTCACTATGCCACCACATTCAGCCTCGACGAGGCATGGGTGAAGACCAACCTTGAGGTGGTGGCGTTTGTTGGCAACTACGACAGCACCGACCCCACGGCCTGCATCACCGACAATGCCGCACAGGCCGCAATCGTCACCGGCGGCGACGCCACGGCAATAACCGCTCCGTCGGCCTCGGCCACGGCGCGCGAGGTGGCACGCTACGACCTTGCTGGCCGCCGCATGTCACGCGGCACGCGCGGCATAGCGATAGTGAAAATGACCGACGGCACGCGCCGCAAGACCGTAATGTAGCACTATGTCGGCATATATGAGAATGTTGATGTCAGGTAAAATTTTGGTCTAACATAGTAAAATGCTGAATGGTTGTAATCTATAAGGTTCTGGAAAACATGTAGTTTTTCTTTTGGTCGTTGCATGGTTGATATCCATTGCCCCTGAAAGGGGCGCATATTATAGGATAGGGGCTTGCCCCTATC
>CAVKCP010000186.1:0-2060 GCA_963654815.1 Lachnospiraceae bacterium
ACGCAACCCGTTATATTAATTCTTGTTTTGCGGTGGGAATTTATAGAACCCACCTATAGTTTTTGTATTTCTTCAATCGACAGACCAGTCATTTCTGCAACGTTTGCAGCATAGAAACCTTTTGCAAGCATCGCTTTGGCTATCTGCAAGGCTTTTGCATGTTCGCCCTCCGAACGACCTTCCTGCAGACCCTCTGCACGACCCTCTGCTCTGCCTTCCATACGACCTTCCATACGACCTTCCTGCCAACCGTCATCATAACCTGTTTTGATGACGCTACGCTGATAGCGCAAGTTTTCCATGTGCCGCACATAATCGTTTTTCTCAGAAACCGACAATTTGTCTATATCTAGACATTTGCGGGCAATCGACAGACCGGGTGCCTTTGCATCGTCCTGAATATCACCGGTCTTGAGGAAGTTAATCCACTCGTCGAGGTTATTGACGGCCAACTTGTCGAAATTATCCACGCAAAGCAGATAGTACTCGGGGAAGATGTCACCGGCCTCGCGCTTGGTGTTCTCGCCTCGCTCTATATCTTCACCAAAGAACACCTCGCTTTGTCGGTTCGACAGTTTCAATATGTCGTGTGGGTCGTGCATACCCTGAAAGACAGTCTTGCCATGATAAACATAATCCTTGGCCTGGCCCAGCATGAAATACACGATGTTGATGGAGTAGACTTTGCGCACCTTGTCATAGTCGTCGCCAAGGTTGATGTAGTCGGTAATTACCTTAGACACACCATAGAGTATACGGTGGAAGTAGGTCAGCTCGCGCGTGTTCTGTATCTCGAAAATGGTCAGCTCGCCTTTTTCGTTCTCAGCAAGTATGTCCACACGGTTAAACTTGTCGTTCTCGCTCTGTTGGTTTGACTCGCTTTCAAGAAACCGTTTGATCGTGAACTTCTCATTAAGCAACGAGCACATCAGCCCCTCCAACACGGCATAGTTGGCCTTGTTGCGGAGCATGCGCTTCATCGCCCAATCGAAACGAATGTAGTTTGCCATAATGTCTGCGTCTAATTTTTGTTTGTAAAGTTAGCCGTTTCTTGCGAAATGGCCAAACGCGATGACAATTTTTCTATTTTCTCATCGCCTATTATAAGTAATGTTCAGAGCATGTAATACTGTTGCAGTTGCTGCATTAGCCATCGCATCCTGATATCCCATGAACCCAAACGTTTCACTATTTCAAAATTCTTGTCTACCAAATCTTGGTAGTCATCAATATGTTCTAACACATCCACAATCAGTTCAACTGCCGTTATATCATCGCGTAGTTCTATCACGGGATTATAGCCAATGAAGTCGATGAGTTCCTGCGGTGCATGCCCCACCATCACCATACGCGAGAACATACACTCCCAGTAGCGTTGCGTCAAGGTCTCGATATTGCCGGCCGTAGCCGAGTCGGTCATACTGCGGGGCAGGCTTATCGTTACCTTTGCATCGCCCATAGCACGATAGAGCTGCTCGTTGGTGTAGATGAACTTGCCGTTCTGACGTGTACACACATGGCGCATGCCCCTGCCAGAAACACTCGCCTTTTTCAACACGTCGGTTTGTATGATTTTCTCATTCGATCGTCCGAACTCCATCAAATCTATCTCGCGGTCGGCCAACGGCATTCCCTTATCGTAACAAGACGCATCCACTGCCTCGGGACACCAAATGACATGCATATCGGGAAATGCTTCACCTACACGTTCCGCCGTCTGCCGTGAGGAAAAGATGGCAGTACGCACCTTATGTCGCCTCAACCACAGGCATACCATATCGAAATATCCCGGCCAGCAGTCCCAAAACATCGGTACAATCTCGTAGCGTGCATAGTCGGGAAAAGTGTCAAACAACAGCGACACCGGCTCCACAAACCGCAGCCGCGCCTCATCACGGTTCTGCGGCAGTAACGGCAATTCACGTCGGAACACAACGCCGTGGAACGGTCGCCACGGATAATGCGCCTTGGCCACCTGCCCTCCGTTGCGAAGCCACGCCTCATAAGGAGCGGTCTTGAAATTCAAATACTCGGGATGGATATAGGGGGCCACTGCCCTC